>NZ_JAIUKE010000094.1 GCF_020176795.1 Streptomyces sp. 8L | reverse complement strand
TCCCGCGGGGGGTTGGGTTGCCCCCAATACCGGCTTTTACGCCGGGGCGCGGGCGGGCGGGGGGGGGGGGGCCCCGGGGCCCCCGCCCCCCCCCGGGGGGGCCCCCCCCCCCCCCGCCCCCGCGCCGGTTGCCCGTGCCGCCGGACGGTGTCCGCGACGTCACGCCCGGCGCGGCTTCGCGGGCGCTCCCTACGCGTCGCCGCGTGAGCGCGCGCGGAAGGCTGCCTTCCTGGCCTCCTTCGCCAGCGCGCGGTCCGGGTGCAGCCGGCCGATGGCCTCCAGCACGTCCGCGGTCGCCGGGTGGTTCACCCGCCACGCCTCGTCGAAGAAGCCCGCGTGCCGGCCGACCAGGCCCTCGACCAGCTCCTGGAGCTCGTCGGGCTCACCCTCCACATCGAGCTGCGCCGCGATCGTGTCGATCGTCAGCCAGAACACCATGTCCGCCGACGGCGGCGGGACCGGGCTGCCCGTGCCCAGCTCCGCCAGCCAGACGCGGGCCAGGCCGCCGAGTTCGGGGTCGTCGAGCACCTCGCGCACCGCGGGCTCGGCCGGGGCGCCGATCAGGGCCAGCGCCTGCTGGCAGTTGAGGCGGCGCAGGGGCGCGCCCTCGTCGGTGCCGCGCGCGGCGTCCAGCAGTTCCGACGCCGCCTCGGCCGTGCCTCGCGGCGCGAGCCACCGCTCCGTCTCCTCGCGGGCGGACCACTCCGGGTAGTGCGCGATGCCGTCGAACAGGCCGCGCGCGTCCCGCTGCGCGAGGTCGCCGACGAGCGGGGCGTCCACGCCCGCCTCCACCATCCGGGACCTGAGGCCGTACAGCCCGAGCGGAGTCAGCGTGACGAGGCCGTAGCGGGACACGTCGTCCTCGCTCAGCGGTGTGTCGTCGGGCTCCTCGACGTCCTCCATGAGCGCCTCGTCGACGGGGGTGTATGCGACGAGGCCGGCCGGCTCCAGCACCCGGAACTGGTCGTCGAGGCGGATCATCGCCTCCGAGACCTGCTCCAGGATGTCGTCGGTCGGCTCGTCCATGTCCTCGGGGACGATCACCGACGCCGCGAGCGCGGGCAGCGGCACGGGGGCCGCGCCGCGCTCGGCGGTGCTGTCGTCCCTGACGGTGAGCTGGTACAGGTTCCCGAGGACGCCGTCGAGGAACTCCAGCTCCGCCTCCGGGTCCCACTCCAGCGCGTCGAAGTCGAACCCGCCGTCCTCGCGCAGGGCGGGCGACGTCTCGTCCAGGGCGGGTGCCGCGGCGTCGGCCAGGACCACGTCGAGCATGTCGAGCCAGAGGGCGAGCACCTCCTGGGGGCTGCCGGAGGTCAGCAGCTTCAGCTGCTCGCCCGGCGAGACGCAGCCGGCGTGCACCACGTCCGCGACGGCGCCGGCCTCGTCGACCGTGACTCCGTCGGCTTCATCGTCGTCGTCGGGCAGAGCCACCTCCACGAGGCCCGTGTCCAGCGCCAGGCGCCACGCCTCGGCCGCGTGGTGCTCCCCGTCGCCCGCCGCGTCCTCGGCGCCCGCGCCCGAGTCCGCCCCGGTGCCCAGGCCGATGATCCGGGCGGCCTCCTCCAACTGGTCCTCGGCGAGTTCGCCGGCCACGTCGACCCGGGTCTCGGCGCCGGCCCAGCGGGCGAGCCGCACCGCGCGGGCGACCAGCGGGGCGGCGAGCGCCTCGCGCGCGAGTTCGGCCTCCGAGGGCAGCCGCACCGGCGGCAGGGTCATGCGGTCTGCGGGCACGGACATCTGACGGTTCACTCCTCGGTGGACGGCTGCGCGCCCCAGCCTTCTGCGGACGGCGTTCCCCAGCGTAACCGCGCGTGTCCCCCGCGGCGCACGGGTCGCGGGCGGCCCGGGCGGCGCGGCACACGTCCGTATGCCCTCCGTACACCCGAGCGGGCGCGACGGCCCCGGAACGGACAGGCGTACGGGCCCGGGCCCGCCGGCGAACGTCCGACCGGGGATTCACCCCGCCGACAACCCCCGTACATCCACGCACTCTTGACACGTTCCGGGGCCAGAGCGGAGATTGACGCGCGTAGACGCGCCATCTCCGCCTCCGCCGCCGCCTTCCACCTTCGGAGTTTCCTGATGCCTTCTTCCCTGCCGAGAACGGCCGCCGTCCCGGCCCTCGTGTCGCTCGCCCTCGCGGGCGGCCTGATCGTCGCCGCGGGACCGGCCTCCGCCGCCGACGTCCGTATCCACGGCATCCAGGGGACCACCCGGATCTCCCCGCTCGTCGGGTCGCCCGTGGCGGACGTCCCCGGCATCGTCACCGGCGTACGGGCCTACGGCAGCTCCAAGGGCTTCTGGTTCCAGGACCCCGACCCGGACGACAACCCGGCCACCAGCGAGGGCCTGTTCGTCTACACCGGCTCCGCTCCCACGGTGAAGCCGGGCGACAGCGTCAGGGCCACGGGCACCGTCAGCGAGTACGTGCCGGGCGGCGCCGCCACCGGCGAGCAGTCGGAGACCGAGCTGACCTCCTCGAACGCGAAAGTGACGGTCGTCTCGTCCGGCAACCCGCTGCCCGCGCCGGTGAAGATCACCGCGAAGTCCGTGCCCGCCGCGTACGCCCCGGCCGGCACGGCGGACACCGGCGGGTCCATCAACGGGCTGAAGCTGAAGCCCAAGACCTACGCCCTCGACTACTTCGAGTCCCTCGAGGGCATGAACGTCAGCGTCGCGAACACGCGCGTCGTGGGCGCCACCGACGCGTACGACGAGCTGTGGGTGACGGTCAAGCCGTCGGAGGACGCGGACCGGCGCGGCGGTACGGTCTACGGCTCGTACGACGAGCAGAACACTGGCCGCGTCCAGATCCAGCAGCAGGCGTCCACCGCCGACCGGGCCTTCCCCACCGCCAATGTGGGCGACCAGCTCAAGGGCACCACGCAGGGCCCGCTGGACTTCAACCAGTTCGGCGGCTACACGATCGTCGCGGGCAGGCTCGGCACCGTGGTCGACAAGGGCCTGAAGCGGGAGGTCACGGCGAAGCAGAAGAAGAAGCAGCTCGCCGTCGCCACCTACAACGTGGAGAACCTCGCCCCGACGGACCCGCAGTCGAAGTTCGACTCGCTGGCGTCCGCCGTGGTCACGAACCTCTCGTCGCCCGACATCGTCTCCCTGGAGGAGATCCAGGACAACAACGGCGCGACGGACGACGGCACCGTCTCCGCGACCGAGACCGTGCGGAAGTTAATCGACGCGATCACCGCGGCCGGCGGCCCCGCGTACGCCTGGCGCTCGGTCGACCCGGAGAACGACAAGGACGGCGGCGAGCCCGGCGGCAACATCCGCAACGTCTTCCTCTACAACCCCGCCCGCGTCTCCTTCGTGGACCGCGGCACCGCGGACGCCACCACCGGCACGCAGGTCGTGTCCGGCCAGGACGGCCCCGACCTGACCCTCTCGCCCGGGCGGATCGACCCCGCGAACCCGGCGTGGGACGACAGCCGCAAGCCGCTGGCCGGGGAGTTCACCTTCCGGGGCAAGAAGGTCTTCGTGGTCTCCAACCACTTCATCTCGAAGGGCGGCGACGAGTCGCTGACCTCGCAGCACCAGCCGCCCGCCCGCTCCTCGGAGCCGCAGCGCGCGGCGCAGGCCCAGGCCGTCAACACGTTCGTCAAGGACCTCCGCGCGGTGGACAAGAACGCGGAGGCCGTGGTCCTCGGCGACCTCAACGACTTCCAGTTCTCCGGCACCCTCGCGGCCCTGACGAAGGGCGGCGTCCTGAACGACGACATCGACTCCCTGCCGGTGCCGGAGCGCTACACGTACGTCTACAACGGCAACACCCAGACGCTCGACCACATCCTGACCACGCCGTCGGTCACCGGCTTCCAGTACGACAGCGTGCACATCAACGCGGAGTTCGCCCAGCAGGACAGCGACCACGACCCGCAGGTGCTGCGCTTCCAGCCGTGAGACGGCGCGGGGCGCCGCCGGTCCGCTACGCGCCGGGGACGAGGACCACACCCGGCGCGTAGCGCGTCACGGTGCTGCCCGCGACGCCGGGGGACCCGTGGACGCGCCGGACGCGCCGCCACTGCGGGGTCGGGGACCCCACGCCCTCCCCGGGCGCCGCCAGCGCCGCGCGATGCGCTCGCGCGCTCTCCCACTCGGCGAGGTTGAGGACCCGGCGGCCGTCCGGGGAGACATGGAAGTGCGCGGAGACACCGCCGGGCGCGGGCACCGGGGTGGTGCGCAGAGCGTCCTCGACCGCGGCGATCCACTCCCGGGCGCGGCCGGGGTCCGGCCCGTCGAACTCCACCTCCACGAGCACCACGCAGCCCGGTTCCGGCGCGCCGGGGGCCGGCCCGAGGCTCAGGTGCGGTACGTACGTGCCGCCGCCGAGCCGTTCGATGCCGGGGACGGCGGCGTCGACCTCCGCGGTGCGCGCGGCCCGGCCCGCCGCCGCCGAGTCCCGGTAGTACGCGGGGGCCGCCTCGTCGCTCCACCGCACGTAGTGGCGGAGGGTGTCGCCGTCCTCGCCGACCAAGACGGCGTAGCCCGCCAGGCCCTCGTCGGGCCACGGGCGGTCGCGCCAGGCCGCGGTGACGGCGGCGACCGCCTCGCGCTGGCGTTCCGGGGTGCCGACGCGCCACGTGGTGAGCGTGGCGACGCCGGTCCCGGAGCGTACGACGTCGGGCACGGTCCCGATCGCCGCAGGTACGGACATGGACATGGCGGGTCCTCTCCCGTTCCGCGAGGCGCGGGGTGCGCCTGCCCTGCCATGCTCCGACCTTGAGCGCGCTTGAGGTCAACCGGCGCGTACCGCGGCGCGGCGTGCCGGGGACGGGCGCCGTCAGTTGTGGGCGTGCAGGACGTCGTTGAGGCCGTCCCAGACCGCGTTGTTGGGGCGCGCCTCGACGCGGCCCGTCTCGGAGTTGCGGCGGAAGAGGATGTTGCTCGCGCCGGACAGCTCGCGCGCCTTGACGACCTGGCCGTCGGGCAGCGTGACGCGCGTGCCCGCCGTGACGTACAGGCCCGCCTCGACCACGCACTCGTCGCCGAGCGCGATGCCGACGCCGGCCTCGGCGCCGATCAGGCACCGCTCGCCGATGACGATGCGCTCCTTGCCGCCGCCCGACAGCGTGCCCATGGTGGAGGCGCCGCCGCCGATGTCGGAGCCGTCGCCGAGCACGACGCCCTGCGAGATGCGGCCCTCGACCATCGACGTGCCGAGGGTGCCGGCGTTGTAGTTGACGAAGCCCTCGTGCATCACCGTGGTGCCCGCGGCGAGGTGCGCGCCGAGCCTGACCCGGTCGGCGTCGGCGATCCTGACGCCCTTCGGGGCCACGTAGTCCGTCATGCGCGGGAACTTGTCGACGGAGACCACCTGGAGGTGCAGCCCCTCGGCGCGCGCGTTGAGGCGCACGGTCTCCAGGGTGTCCACGGCGACCGGGCCGAGCGAGGTCCAGGCGACGTTGGCCAGCAGGCCGAAGATGCCGTCGAGGCTCTGGCCGTGCGGCGCCACGAGCCGGTGGCTGAGCAGGTGCAGGCGCAGGTAGACGTCGTGCGCGTCGATCGGCTTCTCGTCCAGCGAGGAGATGACCGTACGGACGGCGACGACCTCCACGCCGCGGCGCGGGTGGGGGCCGACGGCGCGCCCTGCCGCGTCGCCGAGCAGTTCCACCGCGCGCTCGGCGGAGAGGCGTTCGGTGCCCGCGGGGCCCGGCTCGCCCACGAGTTCGGGAGCGGGGAACCAGGTGTCGAGTACGGTGCCGTCCGCGGCGACGGTGGCGAGGCCGGCGGCGGCCGCGCCGGCGGGGCGTGAGGTCGTATCGGTCATACCGAAAACCTATCGGCACCCGCTCCCCCGGAGCGAACCGGCCCGGCCCGGCCGCCGGGCCTCAGCCCAGCCGGTTGGCGTCCCCGCCTGGGGTGCGGTGGCGGTCGTCCTCGGCGGGCGGGAGCGGTCCGTGCCCTTCGGAGTGGTGGTTGACCCAGCCGCAGACGCCGCAGCTGTAGCGGCCGTCGAGCCCCGCGATGAGGGTGCCGCACTGGCGGCACTCGGCGTAGGTGATCTCGGGGCCCGGGTCGCCGGCCGCGAGCGGATCGCGCCGCGGCTCGGGGTCGGGCGGTACGGGCGTGTTCACGCGGCCAACCTACCCGGCGGCGGGCCGGGCCGAGAGGAGCAGGACGCGGGCGAGCAGCTCCCGCGCGTACTCCTCGTCGTACTCCCCGCCGGTCAGCAGCACTTGCAGGCAGATGCCGTCGAGGAGCGCGACGAGGGCGCGGGCCGTGGTGGGGTCGGTGCGCGCGGAGAGGATCTCGGCGACGGCGTCGGTCCACTCGGCGGCGACGGGCCGCAGGGCCGGTCTGCGCAGCGCCGCCAGGTACAGCTCGTACTCCAGCTCGACGCCGGTGCGGTCCCCGCCGAGCCACTCGCCGACGAGCCGCGCCAGTACGGCCGCGACGTCCCCGTCCGGGCCGGCGAGCGGGCCGCTCTCCCGCAGCAGCGTGGCGAACCCCTCGTTGGCCTGGCGCAGCGCGGCGGTCAGCAGTTCGTCGAGCGAGGCGAAGTGGTACGTGGTGGAGCCGAGCGGCACGTCGGCCTCGGCGGCGACCGTGCGGTGGCTGAGCCCCGCGATGCCCGAGCGGCCGACGACCCGGATCGCGGCGTCGATGATGCGCTGCCGCCTGCCGGGGTCGTAGCGACGTGTCATGAACGGCTTCCGCCGAGGTTGAGGACCACGACACCGACGATAACCAGGGCGATGCCCGCGAGCCGAACCGGGCTCGCGGGCTCGTGCAGGAACGCCATGCCGAGCGCGGCGATGACGGCCGTCCCCGCGCCCGCCCAGATCGCGTAAGCGGTGCCTATGGACAGGGACTTGAGCGTCTGCGAGAGCAGGGCGTACGAGAGCACGTAGCCGCAGAGCGTGATCAGCGAGGGCCACAGCCGGGTGAAGCCCTCGCTGAACTTCATCGCGGTGGTGGCGGCGATCTCCGCCGCGATGGCCCCGGCGAGCAGGAGGTAACCCATGCGTACGAGCGTACACACGACTGTGTACGGCCGTACACACCGCCTGGCCGTCCCGGAACGCACCCGCGGAAGGGGCAGCGGAGCCGGTCAGGGCGCCGCGGGTCCGCCGCGCTCCCCCGGGGCCGGGACGTCCGGCTCGCGGGACCCGCCGTCCGGGCCCGCGTCGTACTCCACCGTCCCGCCGTCCAGCAGCGGCGGCTGGGGTGTGCCCGCCGTCTTCGACAGCCAGCGCAGGCCGTGGTAGGAGACGAGGACGACCAGGGTGCCGAGCGCGATGCCGCTGAGCACGAAGCTGCCGGTGATCTTCAGCGAGACACCACCCACACCGATGATCACTCCGGTCGCGGCCGGGACCAGGTTCAGCGGCTGCGAGAAGTCGACCTTGTTGCGGACCCAGATCTGCGCGCCGAGCAGGCCGATCATGCCGTAGAGGATGACGGTGATGCCGCCGAGCACTCCGCCCGGGATCGCGGCGACGACGGCGCCGAACTTCGGGCAGAGGCCGAACAGCAGGGCGAAGCAGGCGGCGGCCCAGTACGCGGCCGTCGAGTACACGCGGGTCGCCGCCATGACGCCGATGTTCTCCGCGTATGTCGTGGTCGCGGGCCCGCCGAAGCCGGTCGACAGCATGGTCGCCGCGCCGTCCGCGACGATCGCGGTGCCCATCGCGTCGTCGAGCGTGTCGCCCGTCATCTCGCCGACGGCCTTGACGTGTCCGGTGTTCTCGGCGAGCAGGGCGACGAGGACGGGCAGCGCGACCAGGATCGCCGAGCCGGTGAAGTTCGGCGCGTGGAAGTGCGGAAGGCCGATCCAGTCGGCCCTGCCGACGCCGGAGAAGTCGACGCGCCAGTGGTCGGTGACCTTGCCCGAGCCGTTCACCGAGTGGATTCGGCCCGCGGTGCGGTCGAGGACCCAGGACAGGACGTAGCCGAACAGGAGGCCGAGGAAGATGGCGACGCGGGACCAGAAGCCGCGCAGCACGACCAGCGCGAGACCGGTGAAGACCATGGTGGCGAGCGCGGTCCACTGGTCCTGCGGCCAGTAGGTGCCTGCGGTGACGGGCGCCAGGTTGAAGCCGATCAGCATGACGACGGCGCCGGTCACCGGCGGCGGCAGGACGGCGTGGATGATCCGCGCGCCGAGCACCTGGACGGCGACGCCGCAGCCCGCGAGGCACGCCCCGACGACCAGCATCGCGCCGGTCAGGGTGCCGGTGTCGCCGCCCTGCCCCGCGATGGCGGCCGAGACGCCGACGAACGACAGCGACGAGCCGAGGTAGCTGGGCACGCGCCCGCGCGTGGCGAGCAGGAACAGGGCTGTCGCCACCCCGGACGCCATCAGCGCGAGGCTCGGGTCCAGACCCATCAGCACCGGCGCGACGAAGCACGCGCCGATCATGGACACCACGTGCTGGGCGCCGAGACCGACCGTACGGCCCCAGGTCAGCCGCTCACCCGGCTTGACGATGTCCCCCGGCCCCAGGTGCTTGCCGTCGCCGTGCAGCTTCCACCCGAAGCCCGCCATGACCGCTCTCCCGTTCTCGCTCTCCCGGCTCCGCACGCGGCCGTACCGCTCACGCCTCGCCGCCGCCCCCCGGTCCCGCACCCGGCGGGACCCGCCGTGCGCCGGCCGTGGGCCCGCCGTGGGAGCGCGGGAAGGACCGCGCGACCCGTATTCGAACAGTTCATTTAAAGCGGAACATCCGGTCCTGGCCAAACCGGTCGCCTCCGCGCCCGTGGCGGCCGGTGCGCGCCGTGCGGGCCGGGACACGGCGAAGGGCCCCGGGGTGACGGGTGTGCACCCGCCACCCCGGGGCCCTTCGGACGTACTCCCGCGAGCGTCCGCCCGGACGGCTCAGACCTCGGCCGGCTCAGACGGCTCAGACGGCTCGGACGGCTCAGACGTTGAAGCCGAGCGCGCGCAACTGCTCGCGCCCGTCGTCCGTGATCTTCTCCGGGCCCCACGGCGGCATCCAGACCCAGTTGATCCGGAGCTCGTTGACGATACCGTCGGTGGCCGACTTCGCCTGGTCCTCGATCACGTCGGTCAGCGGACAGGCCGCCGACGTCAGCGTCATGTCGAGCGTGCAGACATTGCCGTCGTCGATGTGCATCCCGTAGATCAGCCCGAGGTTGACGACGTCGATGCCGAGTTCGGGGTCGACGACGTCGTACAGCGCCTCGCGGACCTCGTCCTCCGAGGCCGGCTTCATCAGGGTCTCGTTCTCGCTCATGCCGTCTCCTTCCGCGCGCTCTCGCCCAGGGCCTGGGCCGTCGCGTCCTTCCAGGCCATCCAGCTCAGCAGGGCGCACTTCACCCGGGCGGGGTACTTGGAGACGCCCGCGAACGCGACCGCGTCCTCCAGCACCTCCTCCATCGCGTCGTCCGGCTCGACCTGGCCCTTCGACTGCATCAGCTCCAGGAACGTGCCCTGGATCTTCTGCGCGTCGGCGAGGTCCTTGCCGACCAGCAGGTCGTTCAGCACCGAGGCGCTGGCCTGGCTGATGGAGCAGCCCTGCCCCTCGTAGCTGACGTCCGCGATGCGCGAGCCCTCGTAGCGCACGCGCAGGGTGATCTCGTCGCCGCACGTCGGGTTGACGTGGTGCACCTCGGCGTCGCCGTCCCGCAGACCGCGCCCGTGGGGGTGCTTGTAGTGGTCCAGGATGACGTCCTGGTACATCGAATCCAGTTTCACGACTCGGCCCTGTCCCCTATCCGAAGAAGTTGCGGACGTGCTCCAGGCCGTCGACCAAGGCGTCCACCTCGGCCGGGGTGGAGTACAGATAGAAAGACGCCCGTGTCGTCGCGGGAATTCCGTACCGCAGGCAGACGGGCCGCGCGCAGTGGTGGCCGACCCGGACGGCGATGCCCTGCTCGTCCAGCACCTGGCCCACGTCGTGCGGGTGGATGTCGCCGAGCGTGAACGAGATCGCGGCGCCGCGCTCCTCGGCCGTGGTGGGGCCGATCAGGCGCAGGTCGGGAACCTGGAGCAGCCGCTCCACCGCGTACGCGGTCAGCGCGCGCTCGTGTGCGAAGACGTTGTCCATGCCGATGGCCGTGAGGTAGTCCACGGCCGCGCCGAGGCCCACGGCCTCCGCGATCGGCGGCGTACCGGCCTCGAACTTGTGCGGCGCGGGCGCGTACGTGGACGAGTTCATCGACACGGTCTCGATCATCTCGCCGCCGCCGAGGAACGGCGGCAGGTCCTCCAGCAGCTCCTGCCTGCCCCACAGGACACCGATGCCGGTCGGGCCGAGCATCTTGTGTCCGGTGAAGGCGACGAAGTCGGCCTGGAGGGCCTGCACGTCCAGCGGCATGTGCGGGGCGGCCTGCGACGCGTCGATCATCACCAGGGCGCCGACCTCCTGCGCCCTGCGGACGATCTCCTCGACCGGGTTGTGCGTGCCGAGGATGTTGGAGACCAGCACGAAGGAGACGATCTTCGTCTTCTCCGTGATGACCTTGTCGATGTCCGACAGGTCGAGGCGGCCGTCGTCGGTGAGGCCGAACCACTTCAGCTTCGCGCCGGTGCGCTGCGCGAGCAGCTGCCACGGGACGATGTTGGAGTGGTGCTCCATCTCCGTGATGACGATCTCGGTGTCGCTGTCCACGCGGTAGGGCTCGTCGGCCCAGCCCAGCATGTTGGCGACCAGGTTCAGCGACTCCGAGGCGTTCTTGGTGAAGATCACCTCGTCGCGGCTCGGCGCGTTGATGAACGACGCGACCTTGTCGCGGGCGCCCTCGTAGAGCGCCGTGGCCTCTTCCGCGAGGACGTGCACGCCGCGGTGGACGTTGGCGTTGTGCCGCTCGTAGTACTCGGTGATCGTGTCGAGGACCTGCCGTGGCGTCTGCGACGTCGCGGCGTTGTCCAGGTACACGAGCCTGCGGTCGTCGTGGACCAGCCGGTCGAGGACCGGGAAGTCCTTGCGGATCGCCTCGGTGTCCAGCAGGCCGTGCAGTTCCCGCGTCTGTGTCACGCCGTTACGCCTCCCTTCACATATGCCTCGTAGCCCTCGTTCTCCAGCTTGTCGGCGAGCTCGGCTCCGCCGGACTCGGCGATGCGGCCCTGCGCGAAGACGTGGACGAAGTCGGGCTTGATGTAGCGGAGAATCCGCGTGTAGTGGGTGATCAGCAGCGTGCCGACCTGGCCGGTCTCGCGGACGCGGTTGACGCCCTCGGACACGATGCGCAGGGCGTCCACGTCGAGGCCGGAGTCCGTCTCGTCGAGGATCGCGATGTGCGGCTTGAGCAGTTCGAGCTGGAGGATCTCGTGGCGCTTCTTCTCGCCGCCGGAGAAGCCCTCGTTGACGTTGCGCTCGGCGAAGGCCGGGTCGATCTGGAGGTTCGCCATCGTCTCCTTGACCTCCTTCACCCAGGTGCGCAGCTTGGGGGCCTCGCCGCGCACGGCCGTGGCCGAGGTGCGCAGGAAGTTGGAGACGGAGACGCCGGGGACCTCGACCGGGTACTGCATGGCGAGGAAGACGCCGGCGCGGGCCCGCTCGTCCACGGTCATCGCGAGGACGTCCTCACCGTCGAGGGTGACGGTGCCGCCGGTGACCGTGTACTTGGGGTGCCCCGCGAGGGAGTAGGCGAGCGTCGACTTGCCGGAGCCGTTGGGGCCCATGATGGCGTGCGTCTCGCCCTGCTTGACGGTCAGGTCGACGCCCTTGAGGATCTCGCGGGGGCCGCCTTCCGCATCGACGGTGACGTGCAGGTCGTTGATTTCGAGCGTTGCCATGGGTGACTCAGGACTCCTGGGTGACGGAGACGAGCACATCGTCCCCTTGGATCTGTACGGGGTATACGGGGACGGGGCGCGTCGCGGGCAGTCCGGACGGCTTGCCGGTGCGCAGGTCGAAGCTGGAGCCGTGCAGCCAGCACTCGATCTGGCAGTCCTCCACCTCGCCCTCGGAGAGGGAGACGTTCGCGTGCGAGCAGATGTCGTTGATCGCGAACACCTCGCCCTCCGTACGGACGACGGAGACCGGGACGCCTTCGAGCTCGACCCGTTTCGGGGTGTCCTCTTCGAGCTCGCTGAGGGCGCAGACACGGGCGAAGGCCATCAGACGGACGCCTCCAGCTCCGTCTCGATCTTGCCGAGCAGGCGCTCCTCGACGTCCGGCAGGCCGATCTGCTGGACGAGTTCGGCGAAGAAGCCGCGGACGACGAGGCGGCGCGCCTCGACCTCCGGGATGCCGCGCGCCATCAGGTAGAACAGCTGCTCGTCGTCGAACCGGCCGGTGGCGGACGCGTGTCCCGCGCCGGCGATCTCGCCCGTCTCGATCTCCAGGTTCGGCACGGAGTCGACGCGCGCGCCGTCCGTGAGGACGAGGTTGCGGTTCATCTCGTAGGTGTCGGTGCCCTCGGCCGCGGCCCTGATCAGCACGTCGCCGATCCACACCGCGTGCGCGTCGGTGCCCTGGAGCGCGCCCTTGTAGGCGACGTTCGACTTGCAGTGCGGGGTGTTGTGGTCGACCAGGAGGCGGTGCTCCTGGTGCTGTCCCTGGTCGGTGAAGTACAGGCCGAACAGCTCGGCCTCGCCGCCGGGGCCCGCGTACGCGACGCGCGGCTGGAGCCGTACGACGTCGCCCCCGAAGGTGACGACGACGGACTTGAAGGAGGCGTCGCGGCCGACGAGCGCGTTGTGCTGGGCCACGTGCACGGCGCGCGCGTCCCAGTCCTGCACGGACACGACGGTCAGCTTCGCGCCGTCGCCGACGAGGAAGTCGACGTTGCCCGCGACGACCGCGTCGCCCGTGTGGTCGAGCACGACGACGGCCTCGGCGAACGCGCCGAGCTCGATCACCTGGTGGACGAAGGCGGTGCCGCCCTGCCCGTGCACGCTGATCCTGATCGGCTCGGTGAGCACGGTCTCCTTGGGGACCGACACCACGGACGCCTTCTCGAACGAGGAGTACGCCTGGGCGGCGACGCGGTCCGCGGGGACACCGGCCTTGCCGACGCGCGGGTCGTCGCGGCCCACGGTCTCCTGGGTGACCCCGTCGGGCACGGTCACCTCGACCCGGATGCGGTCGTCGCCGACGGCGGTGCCGTCGTGGAGCCCGCGCAGGCGCTCCAGCGGGGTGAACCGCCACTCCTCCTCCCGGCCGTGCGGCACGGGGAAGTCGCCGACGTCGTAGGAGGGCGGCGCGCTCATACGCGTCGCCATGGTGGACTCCGCCGCCACCGCGATCGCGCCGGTGGTCGTGGAACCCGCCGGAGCGGGGGAATTCTGGGCCTCGGCCATGGCTGTCGTCGTGTTCTCTCTGTCTGTCTCTGGTGCTGTCTCGGTGTCGGGTCGGTGCGGCGTCAGCCGACCGATCCCTCCATCTGCAGCTCGATCAGCCGGTTGAGTTCCAGCGCGTACTCCATCGGGAGTTCCTTGGCGATCGGCTCGACGAAGCCCCGCACGATCATCGCCATCGCCTCGAACTCGGACAGACCGCGGCTCATCAGGTAGAACAGCTGGTCTTCCGAGACCTTGGAGACGGTGGCCTCGTGGCCCATCGACACGTCGTCCTCGCGCACGTCCACGTAGGGGTACGTGTCGGAGCGGGAGACCGTGTCGACCAGCAGCGCGTCGCAGAGCACATTGGACTTGGAGCCCTCGGCGCCCTCGCCGATCTCGATCAGGCCGCGGTAGGACGTACGGCCGCCGCCGCGCGCCACCGACTTGGAGACGATGTTCGAGGACGTGTTGGGCGCCATGTGCACCATCTTGGCGCCCGCGTCCTGGTGCTGGCCCTCGCCGGCGAACGCGATGGAGAGCGTCTCGCCCTTGGCGTGCTCGCCCATCAGGTAGACGGCCGGGTACTTCATCGTGACCTTGGAGCCGATGTTGCCGTCGACCCACTCCATGGTCGCGCCCTCGTACGCCACGGCCCGCTTGGTGACGAGGTTGTACACGTTGTTCGACCAGTTCTGAATGGTCGTGTAGCGGCAGCGGCCGCCCTTCTTGACGATGATCTCCACGACGGCGCTGTGCAGCGAGTCCGAGGAGTAGATCGGGGCGGTGCAGCCCTCCACGTAGTGGACGTAGGCGTCCTCGTCGACGATGATCAGCGTCCGCTCGAACTGGCCCATGTTCTCCGTGTTGATCCGGAAGTAGGCCTGGAGCGGGATGTCGACGTGCACGCCCTTCGGCACGTAGATGAAGGACCCGCCGGACCACACCGCCGAGTTCAGCGACGCGAACTTGTTGTCGCCGACGGGGATGACGGTGCCGAAGTACTCCTTGAAGAGCTCCGGGTGCTCCTTCAGCGCCGTGTCGGTGTCCTGGAAGATGACGCCCTGCGACTCCAGGTCCTCACGGATCTGGTGGTAGACGACCTCGGACTCGTACTGCGCGGCGACACCGGCGACCAGGCGCTGCTTCTCCGCCTCGGGGATGCCGAGCTTGTCGTACGTGTTCTTGATGTCCTCGGGCAGGTCGTCCCAGGACTCCGCCTGCTTCTCCGTGGAGCGCACGAAGTACTTGATGTTGTCGAAGTCGATGCCCGAGAGGTCCGAGCCCCAGTTGGGCATGGGCTTCTTGTCGAACAGCCGGAGGCCCTTGAGGCGGAGCTTCAGCATCCACTCGGGCTCGTTCTTCTTCGCCGAGATGTCGCGGACGACCTCTTCGGAGAGGCCGCGCTTGGCGGAGGCACCGGCGGTGTCGGGGTCGGCCCAGCCGAATTCGTACGTGCCCAGACCCTCGAGTTCGGGGTGGGCAGTCTCCGTGGGGAGCGTCATGCGGGGTTCCTCCCGGCTGTGCGTTCAGTAAGGGGTTCGGAGTCGGTGGCGGCGCCGTGCGGCGTCCGCGGGACGAAGGTCGTGCATACGCCGTCGCCGTTGGCGATGGTCGCGAGCCGCTGTACATGCGTGCCGAGGAGCTGGGAGAAGGCCTCTTTCTCGGCCTCGCACAGCTGCGGGAACTGCTCGGCGACGTGCGCGACCGGGCAGTGGTGCTGGCAGAGCTGCTCGCCCTGGCCGCCCGGCGCGGCGCGGGTGGTGGCCGCGTATCCGTCGGCGCTCAGCGCGTCGGCGAGGGCCCGGGCCCCGCCGGCGGGGCCGGCCGCCTCCACGGAACCGCGGTAGGCCTCGATCTGGGCGGCGATCCTGGCGCGGGCGAACGCGGCGACGGCGGCCTCGCCCTTCTCGCCGCCGCCCGCGGCGGTGGCGATCCAGCGCAGGGCGTCGGCGGCCAGCTTGTCGTACGACTGGTCGAAGGCGTCCCTGCCGCAGTCGGTGAGGGCGAAGACCTTCGCGGGGCGCCCGCGCCCGCGCGAGCCGTAGACCCGCTGCTCGCGGGGCTCCACGACGGTGTCGGCGACCAGTGCGTCGAGATGGCGGCGTACGGCGGCGGCGGTCAGGCCGAGGCGGTCCGCGAGCTCGGCGACCGTCGAGGGCCCGTGGTCCAGGATGGACCGTGCAACGCGGCCGCGCGTGGAGTGCTCACCGGTCGCCAGATCGTCCTGCGGGGTTCCCATGGGGGCCTCCCGAGTCTCGCCGACGTTTTTCACAACGCCATTGTTGCGTAATTCCGGGCGCCATGACAACCACAGTGCGCCACGATCGACGGTGCCCTGCGTCACTTAGGGTTACCTAAGGAAGGGTCCCGCTCCCCCGTGGTCGGCCGCCGCACGGGCGCTGCCTAGACTTCGCCCATGCACAGCGACTCCCCCGACGTCACCGGCAGCGGGCCCGACCCCGTCGTGTCGATCCGGGGCCTGGTCAAGCGCTACGGGGACAAGACCGCCGTGGACGGCCTGGACCTGCTGGTACGCGCGGGCACGGTCACCGCCGTCCTCGGACCCAACGGCGCGGGCAAGACCACCACCGTCGAGACCTGCGAGGGCTACCGCAGGCCCGACGCGGGCACGGTACGCGTCCTCGGCCTCGACCCGGTCCGGGACGCGGCGCGGCTGCGCCCCCGGATCGGCGTGATGCTCCAGTCGGGTGGCGTGTACTCCGGCGCCCGCGCCGAGGAGATGCTCCGCCACATGGCGAAGCTGCACGCGAACCCGCTGGACGTGGACGCGCTGATCGAGCGCCTCGGCCTCGGCTCCTGCGGCCGCACCACCTACCGGCGGCTCTCCGGCGGCCAGCAGCAGCGGCTCGCCCTCGCGCTCGCCGTCGTCGGCCGGCCCGAACTGGTCTTCCTGGACGAGCCGACCGCGGGCCTGGACCCGCAGGCCCGCCGCGCGACCTGGGACCTGATCGGGCAGCTGCGTGCCGACGGCGTCAGCACCGTCCTGACCACGCACTTCATGGACGAGGCCGAGACCCTGTCCGACGACGTCGTCATCGTGGACGCGGGCCGCGTCGTCGCCCAGGGCGACCCCGAGGAGCTGTGCCGCGGCGGTGCGGAGAACACCCTGCGCTTCACCGGCCGGCCGGGGCTCGACCTCGGTTCGCTGCTCAAGGCGCTGCCGGACGGCTCGGGTGCCACCGAGCTCACCCCGGGTGCGTACCGGATCGCCGGCACGGTCGACCCGCAGCTGCTCGCGACCGTCACGTCCTGGTGCGCGCAGCACGGCGTCATGGCCGAGGGCATCTCCGTGGAGCGGCACACCCTGGAGGACGTCTTCCTCGAACTGACCGGCAAGGAGCTGCGCCGATGACCGCCACAGCGGGTCCCGTGGGTACGGGCGCCGGCACGGGTACCGCCACCGGTACGGGCACCTACGCGCCGGCGCCGGGCGCGGCGCCGCTGACCCGGATGATCGCGGCGCAGACCGCGTTCGAGACGAAGCTGCTGCTGCGCAACGGGGAGCAGCTGCTGCTGACGGTGGTCATCCCGTCGCTGCTGCTGGTGCTGTTCTCGACGGTCGACATCGTGGACACCGGCCGGGGGAAGTCCGTGGACTTCCTCGCGCCCGGCATCCTCGCCCTCGCGGTCATGTCCACCGCCTTCACCGGGCAGGCCATCGCCACGGGGTTCGACCGGCGCTACGGCGTCCTCAAGCGGCTCGGCGCCTCCCCGCTGCCCCGCTGGGGCCTGATGACCGCGAAGACGCTGTGCGTGCTCGTCACCGAGGTCCTCCAGGTCGCGCTGCTGAGCGTCATCGCGCTGCTGCTCGGCTGGTCGCCCCACGGCAACCCGGGCGCGGTGGTCCTGCTGCTGGTCCTCGGCACGGCGGCGTTCTCCGGGCTCGGCCTGCTGATGGCGGGCACGCTCAAGGCGGAGGTGACGCTCGCCGCGGCGAACCTGGTGTTCATCCTCCTGCTGGTGGCGGGCGGGGTGATCGTGCCGCTCGACAAGTTCCCCGACGCGGCTCGCGAGGTGCTCCAGCTGCTGCCGATCGCCGCGCTCTCCGGCGGGCTGCGGGACGTGCTCCAGCACGGCGCCTCGGTCCCCTGGGGCGATCTCGGAGTCCTGGCCGGGTGGACCGTCGTGGGCCTCGGCGCCGCGGGCGCCTTCTTCCGCTGGGAGTAGTCCCGCGCGCCGCCGGAAGCGGTCGCACGCGCTCGGCTGCGCGCCACCCCTCGTGAAAACCCGCACAAGCGGCCGCCTACGATGAACCCCATGCCGAACGTCACCCGGGCAGATGTGGCCGAAGCGGCCCGGAACCCCCTCGCCTACCTGGCCGCACGCTGGACGCCGTCGGACCGCCTGGTCCGCTACTCGCTCCTTGCGGCCGTGGTCACGAGCGTCGTCATCGTCGTCAGCGGCGGCGCGGTCCGCCTCACCAGCTCGGGACTCGGCTGCCCCACCTGGCCCAAGTGCTCCGACGCGAGCCTGACGGCGACCCCCACGCTCGGCATCCACGGTGCGATCGAGTTCGGCAACCGGATGCTGACGGACGTGCTCTGCGTCGTCGTCGGCTGGGCCATCGTCGCGGCCCGCTGCGCGAAGCCCCGCAGGCGCGGCGTCACCCGGCTCGTCTGGTCGCAGTTCTGGCTGGTCGTCGCGAACGCGGTGCTCGGCGGCATCACCGTCCTGGTCAAGCTCAACCCCTGGACGGTCGCGGGCCACTTGCTGCTCGCCATGGTCTTCGTCACGGTGACCACCATGACCTGGCTGCGCTTCCGCGAGGGCGACCTGCCCGCCAGGCCGCGCGCACCGCTGCCGCTGCGCCGCCTGACGGCCTGGATGGTCGTCGCGACGGCCGTCCTGATCGCCGCGGGCACCGGAGCGACGGGGTCGGGCATCCACGCGGGCGACAGCAACAAGGTGCCGCGGATGCCGTTCGACTGGCTGGACACGGTGTACGTGCACGGCGGCCTGGCCTGCCTCGTCTGCGTGATGGCCGCCGCCCTGTGGATCGGCCTGCACGTCGTCGACGCGCCGCGCGACACCCGCGTGCTGGCCCGCAACTTCCTGCTGGTCCTGCTCGCGCAGGGCGTCGTCGGCGTGATCCAGTCGGCGACCGGCGTGCCCGAACTCCTCGTCGCGGTACACATGCTGGGCATCTGCGCGGTCTGGATCGGCGTCCTGCGCGTCGCGGTCAGCCTCAGGGAGCGCCCCCTGTCCGCGCCCGGCACCCCGGCCCAGTCGGAACCCCCGATCGCCGCGACGGTCTGAGCGCGCGGGGCGCGGGCGCCCCGTCCGGGCCGTACGCCTGCGCACGACTCGCCCCCGGGGTGTCGCCCCTGAGCGGCGGAACGGGCCGGTCCGGCCTCCGCGGTGCGGAGGGGGACCGGGCCGTTGCGTGACTCGTCAGGCGGAGGCCGGCGGGTAGAGCGAACGCGGCAGCTTGGAGGCCGCCGCGGCGTCCAGCAGCCAGAGCGTGCGCGCCCGGCCGGTCGCGCCCGCCGCGGGCGCCTGGATCTCGCCCGCGCCGGACAGCGCGATCTCCGCCGCCTCGGCCTTGTCCTCGCCCGCCGCGAGCAGCCACACCTCGTGCGCCGCCCTGATCGCGGGCAGCGTGAACGAGATGCGCAGCGGCGGCGGCTTCGGCGCACCGTGCACCGCGACGACCGTGCGCTCGCTCTCCCGTACGCCCGGCAGCTCGGGGAAGAGGGACGCGACGTGCGTGTCGGGGCCCACCCCCAGCATCAGAACGTCGAAGGACGGCACCTGCGCGTGGTCCTCTGGGCGCGCGGCGGCGGCCAGTTCCGCGGCGTAGGCGGCTGCCGCGGCCTCGATGTCGCTGCCGTACGGACCGTTCGACGCGGGCATCGCGTGCACCCGCTTGGCGTCGAGCGGAACGCTGTCGAGCAGCGCCTCGTGGGCCTGGGTGGCGTTGCGCTCCGGGTCTCCCTCGGGCAGGAAGCGCTCGTCGCCCCACCACAGGTCGAGGCGCGACCAGTCGACCGCGTCCCGCGCGGGCGAGGACGCCAGCGCGGCCAGCAGGCCGTTGCCGTTGCGCCCGCCGGTGAGTACGACCGACGCCGTGCCGCGCGACGCCTGCGCGTCCACGATCTTCGTGATCAGCCGCGCCGCCGCGGCGCAGGCCATCAGCTCCTTGTCGCGGTGGACCACGAGCTGCGGCGCCGTGCTCACTTGGACGCCGTCCTCTTGGCCGCCGTCTTCTTCGCGGCGGGGGCCGCGCCGCCCTTCGCGCCGTCTCCCGCCGCGCCGGGCTTCGGCTCGTGCAGCCGCTCCACGCCGTAGCGCAGCGTCGAGGCGTAGGTGTCGTCCGGGTCGAGCCTGCGCAGCTCCTCCGCGATCAGCTCGGCCGTGTCGCGGCGGTTGAGCGCCACCGCCCGGTCGGGCTGGCCCTCGATGGAGAGCGTGGCGAGGGAGCCGTCGGCGCGGTCGATGGAGACGGGACCGCAGGTGGTCTCCATCCGTACGGCGGTCAGGCCCGGGCCCTTGGAGACGGCGCGGTGCACCGGCACGCCGAGGCGGTCGGCCAGCCACATCGCGAGCAGCTCGCAGCTCGGGTTGTCCTGCTCGCCCTCCACCTCGACCGAGCTGACCTTGCAGGTCACCTGGTCGAGCGCGGCGGCCAGCATGGAGCGCCAGGGGGTGATACGGCTCCACGCCAGGTCCGTGTCGCCCGGGGTGTAGACGGCGGCACGCTCCTTGAGCTCCTCGACCGGGTTCTGCGCCGTGTAGGAGTCCGTGACGCGGCGCTGCGCGAGGGCGCCCAGCGGGTCCTTGGCCGGGCTGGGCGGCGAGTTCACCGGCCACCAGACGACGACGGGCGCGTCGGGCAGCAGCAGCGGCAGCACCACCGACTGGGCGTGGTCGATGACCTCGCCGTACAGCCTGAGGACCACCGTCTCGCCGATGCCGGCGTCCTCGCCGACCCGCACCTCGGCGTCGAGGCGGGCGTTGGCCCGGTCCCGGGGGGAGCGCGAGGGGCGCTTGACGACGACGAGCATCCGCGAGGGGTGCTCCCTCGACGCGTCGCTCGCCGCCTTCAGGGCGTCGTACGCGTTCTCCTCGTCGGTGACGACGACCAGGGTGAGAACCATGCCGACGGCCGGGGACCCGATGGCCCTGCGGCCCTGCACCAGCGCCTTGTTGATCTTGCTGGACGTGGTGTCCGTGAGATCGATCTTCATGGCCGCCGCCAGCTCCGTCCGTCTCGTGCGAGCATTTCGTCCGCCTCGGCGGGGCCCCAGGTCCCGGACTCGTACTGGGCGGGCTTGCCGTGCTTGTCCCAGTAGTCCTCGATCGGGTCGAGGATCTTCCAGGACAGCTCGACCTCCTCCGTGCGCGGGAAGAGGTTGGCGTCGCCGAGCAGGACGTCGAGGATGAGCCGCTCGTAGGCCTCGGGGCTCGACTCGGTGAAGGACTCGCCGTACTGGAAGTCCATCGAGACGTCCCGCACCTCCATGGAGGTGCCGGGGACCTTGGAGCCGAACCGCATCGTCACGCCCTCGTCCGGCTGGACGCGGATGACCAGGGCGTTCTGGCCCAGTTCCTCCGTGGCGGTGTGGTCGAAGGGGGAGTGCGGCGCGCGCTGGAAGACGACCGCGATCTCCGTGACCCGGCGGCCGAGGCGTTTGCCGGTGCGGAGGTAGAACGGGACGCCGGCCCAGCGGCGGTTCTCGATCTCGACCTTGATGGCGGCGTAGGTGTCGGTCTTCGACTTGGGGTCGATGCCGTCTTCCTGGAGGTAGCCGACGGCCTTCTCGCCGCCCTGCCAGCCCGCCGCGTACTGCCCGCGCACGGTGGCGTCGCCCAGATCCTTCGGCAGCCGTACGGCCCCGAGCACCTTGGTCTTCTCCGCGACCAGCGCGTCCGCGTCGAAGGAGGCGGGCTCCTCCATCGCGGTCAGCGCCATGAGCTGGAGCAGGTGGTTCTGGATGACGTCGCGCGCGGCGCCGATGCCGTCGTAGTACCCGGCCCGGCCGCCGATGCCGATGTCCTCGGCCATGGTGATCTGCACGTGGTCGACGTACGACCGGTTCCAGATCGGCTCGAAGAGGGTGTTGGCGAAGCGGAGCGCCAGGATGTTCTGGACGGTCTCCTTGCCGAGGTAGTGGTCGATCCGGAAGACCTCGTGCGGCGGGAAGACCTCGTGGACGACCGCGTTCAGTTCCTTGGCGGACTTGAGGTCGTGGCCGAAGGGCTTCTCGATGACGGCGCGGCGCCAGGACCCTTCCTTCTGGTCGGCGAGCCCGTGCTTCTTGAGCTGCTGCACGACCTTGGGGAAGAACTTCGGCGGCACCGACAGGTAGAAGGCGAAGTTGCCGCCCGTGCCCTGCGACTTGTCGAGGTCGTCGATCGTCGTCTTCAGGGTCTCGAACGCCTCGTCGTCGTCGAAGGTGCCCTGCACGAACCGCATGCCCTGGCTCAGCTGCTGCCAGACCTCCTCGCGGAAGGAGGTGCGGGCGTGCTCCTTGACGGCGTCGTGGACGACCTGGGCGAAGTCCTCGTTCTCCCAGTCGCGGCGTGCGAAGCCGATGAGCGAGAAGCCCGGCGGCAGCAGGCCGCGGTTGGCCAGGTCGTAGACGGCCGGCATCAGCTTCTTGCGGGACAGGTCGCCCGTGACACCGAAGATGACCAGGCCCGAAGGCCCCGCGATGCGCGGGAGCCTCCGGTCCGCGGCGTCACGGAGCGGATTGGCTCCGTGGGTTGCGGTCAAGGGGATCAGCCCTCCGAGGGGGCGAGGCGCTTGAGCTCCGCCTCGGTCGACTTGAGGAGGTCGTTCCAGGACGTCTCGAACTTGTCGACGCCCTCGTCCTCGAGGAGCTGGACGACCTCATCGTAGGAGATGCCCAGCTTCTCCAGGGCGGCCAGGTCGGCACGGGCCTGGTCGTACGTGCCGCGGACGGCGTCACCGGTGATCTCGCCGTGGTCCTGGACGGCGTCGAGCGTCGCCTCGGGCATGGTGTTCACGGTGTTCGGCGCGACCAGGTCGGCGACGTACATCGTGTCCTTGTAGGCCTTGTCCTTGACGCCCGTGGACGCCCACAGCGGGCGCTGCCTGTTGGCCTGGGCACGGTCGAGGGCGGCCCAGCGCTCGCTGCCGAAGACCTCCTCGTACGCCTCGTAGGCGAGGCGGGCGTTGGCGACGGCGGCCTTGCCGCGAAGGGCCTTCGCCTCGTCGGTGCCCAGCGTGGCGAGGCGCTTGTCGATCTCGGTGTCCACGCGGGAGACGAAGAACGACGCCACGGAGTGGATCTTGGAGAGGTCGAGGCCCGCGGCCTTTGCCTTTTCCAGACCGCTCAGGTAGGCGTCCATGACCTCGCGGTAGCGCTGGAGCGAGAAGATCAGGGTCACGTTGACGCTGATGCCGCGGCCGATGGTCTCGGTGATCGCGGGCAGACCTGCCTTGGTCGCCGGGATCTTGATCAGCGTGTTCGGCCGGTCCACCAGCCAGGCGAGCTGCTTGGCCTCGGCGATCGTGGCCCTGGTGTTGTGCGCGAGACGCGGGTCCACCTCGATGGACACCCGGCCGTCCGTGCCGCCCGTCGCGTCGAACGTGGGGCGCAGGATGTCGGCGGCGTCGCGCACGTCCGACGTGGTGATCATCCGGACGGCCTCCTCGACGGTCACCCTGCGGGCCGCGAGGTCGGTGAGCTGGGTGTCGTACCCGTCACCCTGAGAGATCGCCTTCTGGAAGATCGAGGGGTTCGTCGTAACGCCCACCACGTGCTGCTCGTCGATCAGCTCGGCCAGGTTGCCCGAGGTGATCCGCTTGCGCGACAGGTCGTCGAGCCAGATCGCTACGCCTTCGTCGGAGAGGCGCTTCAGTGCGTCTGTCATGTCGGTTGCATCTCCTACTTGTCGTGTACTGGCGTCAGCGTGTGGAGGCGTCGAGAGATTCCCGCGCGGCGGCGACCACGGCTTCCGGGGTGAACCCGAACTCGCGGAAGAGGACCTTGCCGTCCGCCGAGGCGCCGAAGTGCTCGAGCGAGACGACACGGCCCGCGTCACCCACGTAGCGGTACCAGGTCAGGGCGATGCCCGCCTCGACCGCCACGCGCGCCTTCACGGACGGCGGCAGTACGGACTCGCGGTATTCCTGGCTCTGCTCCTCGAACCACTCGACCGAGGGCATCGAGACGACGCGCGTCGGGACCCCGTCGGCCTGGAGCTGCTCGCGGGCCGCGACGGCGAGCTGGACCTCGGAGCCGGTGCCGATGAGCACGACCCGCGGGTCGCCGCCCTCGGCCTCCGCGAGCACGTAACCGCCGCGTGCGGTGTCCTCGTTCGCAGGGTACGTCGGGACGCCCTGGCGGGTCAGCGCGAGGCCGTGCGGGTGCCCCTTGCCGTACTCCTTGGTGTAGCGGCGGAGGATCTCGCGCCACGCGATGACGGTCTCGTTCGGGTCCGCGGGGCGTACCACGTTGAGGCCGGGGATGGCGCGCAGCGTGGCCAGCTGCTCGACCGGCTGGTGCGTCGGGCCGTCCTCGCCGAGACCGATCGAGTCGTGCGTCCACACGTACGTCACCGGCAGGTGCATCAGGGCGGACAGGCGCACCGCGTTGCGCATGTAGTCCGAGAAGATGAGGAACGTACCGCCGTAGACACGGGTGTTGCCGTGCAGCGTGATGCCGTTCATCTCCGCGGCCATCGAGTGCTCGCGGATGCCGAAGTGGATCGTGCGGCCGTACTGGTCCGCCTCCGGCAGGGGGTTGCCGACGGGCAGGAACGAGGAGTTCTTGTCGAACGTCGTGTTGTTGGAGCCCGCGAGGTCGGCGGAGCCGCCCCACAGCTCGGGGATGACCGGGCCGAGCGCCTGGAGGACCTTGCCGGACGCGGCGCGCGTGGCCAGCGACGTGCCGGCCTCGAAGACGGGCAGCGCGTCCTCCCAGCCCTCGGGCAGGACGCCGGAGGCGACCCGGTCGAAGGTCGCGGCGTGCTCCGGGTTCGCGGTGCGCCAGGCGGCGAAGCCCTTCTCCCACTCGGCACGCGCCTCGCGACCGCGGTCGAGCGCCTTGCGGGTGTGCGCGACGACCTCGTCGGCGACCGCGAAGTTCTGCTCGGGGTCGAAGCCGAGGACGCGCTTGATGGCCGCGACCTCGTCCGCGCCGAGCGCCGAGCCGTGCGCGGCCTCGGTGTTCTGGGCGTGCGGCGCGGGCCAGGCGATGATCGAGCGCATCGCGATGAAGGACGGCCGGTCGGTGACGGACTTGGCCTCCTGGATCGCCGCGTAGAGGGCCGCCGGGTCGAGGTCGCCGCTCTCCTGCGGCTGGACGCGCTGCACGTGCCAGCCGTACGCCTCGTACCGCTTGACGGTGTCCTCGCTGATCGCGGTCTCGGTGTCGCCCTCGATCGAGATGTGGTTGTCGTCCCACAGCAGGATCAGGTTGCCGAGCTTCTGGTGGCCCGCGAGGGAGGACGCCTCGGCCGAGATGCCCTCTTCGAGGCAGCCGTCGCCCGCGATCGCGTAGATGTAGTGGTCGAACGGGGACGTGCCCTGCGCGGCCTCCGGGTCGAACAGGCCGCGCTCGTAGCGCGAGGCCATGGCCATGCCCACCGCGTTGGCGACGCCCTGGCCGAGCGGTCCCGTCGTGGTCTCCACACCGACCGTGTGGCCGTACTCCGGGTGGCCCGGGGTCTTGGAACCCCAGGTCCGCAGGGCCTCCAGGTCCGACAGCTCCAGGCCGAAACCGGCCAGGTACAGCTGGATGTAGAGCGTCAGAGACGAATGCCCGGCGGACAGGACGAACCGGTCACGGCCGGTCCAGTTCGCGTCGGCGGGGTCGTGGCGCATCACCTTCTGGAAGAGGGTGTACGCGGCCGGGGCCAGGCTCATCGCCGTACCGGGATGGCCGTTGCCGACCTTCTGCACGGCATCCGCTGCCAGGACACGGGCGGTGTCGACCGCCCTCTGGTCCAGCTCTGTCCACTTGAGGTCTGTGGTGGTCGGCTTGGTGCTCACCCTGAGTCAGGGCTCCTCTCCACATGTCACGGCCGGTGTCCTGCGGGCGCACCGGATCAATGCCGAGCCTACCCTTGCGGCCGTGGCGGACTCGCGCATGCATTTCCCGTGCATTTCCCGTGCATTCCCAGGGTGCGGCCAGGGGCGGAAGTCCGCCTCCCGGTGAGCCATTCGTATGGCCCGTGGGTGCCCCCAACACGACCGACCCCCGCGGAGAACGGCATCTGGGCAACGTCTAGAGTGGCGTGGTACGCGCAAGTCTTCACCGGGGCTTCACGCCGCCCGGAGCTTGCTGGGATTTCTCTGTCAGGGGTGTACGTGACGGCCGTCGAGTCCCGACCCGCAGGGGTCGCCGCGACGTCGAGCCCGAGGGCCCATCGGCCGTTCGGAGCGCGCGTCAGGGCATTCGTGGAGCTGACGAAGCCGCGGATCATCGAGCTGTTGCTCATCACCACCGTTCCGGTGATGTTCCTCGCCGCCCGGGGCGTTCCGGACCTCTGGCTGGTACTCGCCACCTGTGTCGGCGGTTATCTCTCCGCAGGCGGCGCCAATGCCCTGAACATGTATATCGACCGTGATATCGACGCCCTGATGGACAGGACGTCGCAGCGGCCCCTCGTGACCGGAATGGTCTCCCCGCGCGAAGCGCTCGTATTCGGCCTCGCCCTCGCCGCAGTCTCCACGCTGTGGTTCGGACTGCTGGTGAACTGGCTGTCGGCGGCGATGGCCCTCGGCGCGCTGCTTTTCTACGTGCTCGTCTACACGATGGGCCTCAAGCGGCGCACCTCGCAGAACGTGGTCTGGGGCGGCATCGCGGGCTGCATGCCGGTCCTCATCGGCTGGTCGGCCGTGACGAACTCGATGTCGTGGGCCGCGGTCATCCTCTTCCTGGTCATCTTCTTCTGGACGCCGCCGCACACCTGGGTCCTGATGATGCGCGTACGGGGCGACTACGAGCGGGTCGGCGTGCCGATGCTGCCCGCCGTCGCCACGAACAAGGCCGTCGCCAAGCAGGTCGTCGTCTACAGCTGGGTCATGGTCCTGGTGTCGCTGACGCTGACGCCGCTCGGCTACACCGGCTGGTTCTACACGGCGGTCGCCGCGCTGTCCGGCGCGTGGTGGCTCACCGAGGCGCACAGGCTCCAGGCGCGCGCCAGGGCGGGAGTCGTGGGCGCGAAGCTCAAGGAGATGCGCCTGTTCCACTGGTCCATCACCTATGTGTCGCTGCTGTTCGTCGCGGTGGCCGTGGACCCGTTCCTGCGCTGAACGTCCTGCGTCCTTGAACGCCCCGGTGATCGCGTGGCCAAAGCCACGCGGCCGGGGCGTCGCCGTTTCCGCTACCCGTGGGTAGCCTGCGCACATGGCAGAGAGCGAAGAGACCGGGCAGGGCGAACGCGCACGCGCCGAGGAGAAGGCCCCCGAGGCGGACGCCCCGGCTGAGACGGCCGGGAAGCCCGAGGCCGGCGGTTCGTCCGAGGCGGAGGCCTCGTCGGAGGGGGAGGCCGCGTCCGGGGCGGAGGCCCCCTCGGAGGCTGAGGCTGCGTCCGGGGCGGGCGAGAAGCCCGCGGCAGGTGGGAAGACGGATACCGAAGGGGCCCCGGCCGCCGAGGAGAAGACGGCGGCGGAGGCCACGACCGGGGCCAAGGCCGAGGCCAAGCCGGAGGCCGGGGCCGACGCGGAACCGAAGACCGGAGCCGGGGCCGACGCGGAACCGAAGGCCGGGGCCAAGCCGGAGGCCGAGACCAAGCCTGGGGCCGACGCAAAGCCTGAGGCCGACGCAAAGCCGAAGCCGGACGCCGAGGCCGCGGCGGCGTCGGAACCGGAGGCTGGGGCGCAGGCGGAGGCCGGCGCCGCGTCCGGGACTGATGGCGCGTCCGAGAACCTGGCCGGCGCCGGGCAGGAGCCACCGGCGGCCGAGCGGCCCGATCCGGCCGCGAGGCGCCGCGAGGCGAAGGCCGCGCGCACGGCGGCCCGGCTGGCGAAGCAGATCACCGCGTTCGGCTCGCGCCACGGCGGCGCGCAGGGCCGGCTCGCCCACCTCGGCAGGCTCGGCACCCGCATCGTGCTCGTCGGCGAGGACGGCCGCTGGGGCGACCTCGTCGCGCCGTCGGACGCGGTCGCGCGCGCCGCCGCCGAGCAGGCAGGGCTGCCCGTCGAGGACACCTTCGACGGCGAACTCGCCGCCAGGGTCAGCACGGGACCGTACGAGTGGAAGCGGATGGCCGGCATCCAGCTCGGCGGGCGCGGCGCGGCCTGACGGACGGGCGGGACCCGTTACTCGACCGACGCGTCCACGGCATCCAGCGGGCGGCGACCCGTCAGGTGGCTGTCAGGTGTCCTCGGTCGTCAGGAACGGGGCCAGCAGGCCCGGTGCCGCCTCCTCGGCGAAGGCCAGCGCCTCGGCCTCTGCCGCGTCCCGTACGTGGTAGCGCCCCCGTCCCGCGGCCGTGGTGGCCGTCAGGGTGACGAGGCCCGCCCTGCGCTGGAAGTACGACTGCCGTACGGTCCAGCCGATCACGCCCGAGCGCTGGAGCGCCACGGTCGACCTGCGCACCGCGCCGGACCGCGCCACCAGGTAGGCGCCGCTGAGGCCGTGGCCCAGGGAGCGGTACGCGGTCACCGCGAGGCACAGGGCCGCCGGCAGGGCGAGAACCGCGACGCACAGCGCCACCCACCAGAGGCCGAGGGCGGCGAAGAGGGCCGCGGGGGCGAGCGCCCCGGCCACCGCGCGGCGCAGCCGGCGGGCGCGGGCCGCCGCCGGATGGGCGGACAGCGACCGCGCGGTGGGCGCCGACGCCTCGCGCAGCACCCGCGCCGCCACCTCGTCCGCGAGGGCGCGCGGCGCGGCGGGCAGCAGATTGCGGTGGTCGACGTGCTTCTCCCGCGTCTCCTTGTGGACGAGCCCGGTGGCGATCGCGTCCACGCGGGCCGCGCCCAGCAGCCGGACGCCGAGCGGCTCCACGATCTCGACGCCCCGCAGCCGCCGCTCCTCGACGGAGACGGACCGCGAGGTGAGCAGTCCGCGCCGGACCCGCAGCGTGCCGCCCGGTTCGCGCTCCAGCCGGTAGTGCCACCACATCTCGGTCCAGACGCCGAGCGCGCCGACCGCACCGGCGAGCAGCGCCGCGAGCACGGAGGCGGTGACCGCCCAGCCCAGCGGCGCGTGCCGCAGGCAGCGCGCCACGAACCTGATCACGTCCCCCTGGGCACCGAACCAGTCGCTGATCTGCAGCAGACCGCCCACGGACGCCCCGGCGAGCAGCGGGGACAGGAACGACAGCGGCGCGTACAGCACCCAGCCGGGCCGTATCGACGCGAGGAGGCCCTCGTCGGGCCGCTCCCCCGCGGCCCGCGGGGTCCGGGCCAGGAGCTCCCTGCGCAGCCGCTCGCCCTCGGCGCGCGCGACGGACTCCAGTTCCAGCGCGCCCTCGCGGGCGTGTTCGCCTGCCCCGATCCGTACGGTGACCAGACCGAAGACGCGCAGCAGCGGATTCGCGGTCAGGTCGACGGTCCGTATGCGGTCGAGCGGCAGCGAGCGCCGCTTCACCAGCAGCAGGCCCTGGCGCAGTTCTGCGCGCTCGGGGCCGATCCGGTAGCCGGTGCGCCGCCAGCGCACGTAGTCGATGCCGGTGCCGAGCGCGGTGACCACGACCGCCCCCGCCACCGTCCACGCCATGGCGCGGCTGACGCCCGCGGAGTCCATGACGCCGAGCGCTGTGGGCACGCCCGCGCTGACGACGACGCCGACGAGGACCACCGCCGTGACGACGTACGTGCGCGGGTCGAGCCGCTGCCAGGGGATCGCCTCGGTGGCCTCCGCTGCCGGTGCGCGTTCGCCGGTGTCCGCCGGCGGGGCGGTCACGTGGCGTCCCCCGGCGTCGCCTGGGTGATCCGGGTCAGCCGCTCGGCGAGCGCCGTGGCGGTCTCCGGGCCGAGGCCCCTGATGTGCACGGCGCCCTTCGCGGACGCCGTGGTGACGGTGACCGTCGAGAGCCGGAACAGCTGTTCAAGCGGGCCGCGTACGGTGTCCACGGTCTGGACCCGGGACATCGGCGCGACCCGCCACTCCTGCCAGAAGAAGCCGGAGCGCACATAGACCGCGTCGCCGGTGACCTCCCACCGGTGCACCCGGTACCACCAGCGCGGCAGCAGGGCGGCGCTCAGGAGACCGGCCGCCGCGACGGCGCCCGCCGCGGTGAGCAGCCCGCCGCGCGCGGGGCCGATCAGCGCGCCGAGCACGGCGAGCACTGCGACGGGTCCCGCCGCGGCCAGCAGCAGCTGGGCGCGCCACCAGGCGACGGCGCGCGGGTGGAGCGTCTGGCGCGGGGCGCGCAGGTGCGGCCCGCCCCCGCCCGGTGGGCCGTACGGCGTCGTCTGCGCGGCTCCGGCCGCCCCCGCCCCCGTCGTCATCGGCTCAGCGGCCGCGCAGCGTCCGGTACAGGGCGACGAGCCCGGCCGTCGAGGAGTCGAGGCCCTCGGCCGACTTCTCACCGGTCAGGACGGGCTCGATGTTCTTGGCGAGCACCTTGCCGAGCTCCACGCCCCACTGGTCGAAGGAGTCGATGTTCCACACGGCGCCCTGGACGAACACCTTGTGCTCGTAGAGGGCGATGAGCTGGCCGAGCACCGACGGGGTGAGGTCCGGCGCGACGATCGTCGTCGTCGGGTGGTTGCCGCGGAACGTCTTGTGCGGCACGAGTTCCTCGGCGACGCCCTCCGCGCGGACCTCGTCGGGTGTCTTGCCGAAGGCCAGCGCCTGTGTCTGCGCGAAGAAGTTGGCCATCAGCAGGTCGTGCTGGGCGGCCAGGCCGGCCGGCAGGTCCCCGGAGGGGCGGGCGAAGCCGATGAAGTCGGCGGGGATGACCTTGGTGCCCTGGTGAATCAACTGGTAGTACGCGTGCTGCCCGTTGGTGCCGGGCGTGCCCCACACGACGGGCCCCGTCTGCCAGTCGACGGGGTTGCCCGCGCGGTCCACGGACTTGCCGTTGGACTCCATCTCCAGCTGCTGGAGGTACGCGGTGAACTTCGACAGGTAGTGGCTGTACGGCAGGACGGCGTGCGTCTGCGCGTCGAAGAACGAGCCGTACCAGACGCCGAGGAGGCCGAGCAGCAGCGGCACGTTGGAGGCGGCGGGGGCGGTGCGGAAGTGCTCGTCGACGGTGTGGAACCCGTCGAGCATCTCGCGGAAGCGGTCCTGGCCGATCGCGATCATCAGCGAGAGACCGATGGCGGAGTCGTAGGAGTAGCGTCCGCCGACCCAGTCCCAGAACTCGAACATGTTGGCCGTGTCGATGCCGAAGTCGGCGACCTTCTCGCTGTTGGTGGACAGCGCCACGAAGTGCTTGGCCACCGCCTCCTGGCCCGCGCCGAGTTCGCCGAGCAGCCACTTGCGCGCGGAGGTGGCGTTGGTGATGGTCTCGATGGTGGTGAACGTCTTGGACGCGATGATGAACAGCGTCTCGGCCGCGTCGAGGTCGCGGACCGCCTCGTAGAGGTCGGCGCCGTCGACGTTGGAGACGAACCGCACGGTCAGGTCCCTGCGGGTGAACGTCTTCAGGGCCTCGTACGCCATGGCGGGGCCGAGGTCGGAGCCGCCGATGCCGATGTTGACGATGTTCTTGATGGGACGGCCGGTGTGGCCGGTCCAGGCGCCGGAGCGTACGCGCTCGGAGAAGTCAGCCATCTTGTCGAGGACCGCGTGCACGGCGGGCACGACGTTCTCGCCGTCGACCTCGATCACCGCGTCGCGCGGGGCGCGCAGCGCGACGTGCAGGACGGCGCGGTTCTCGGTCGTGTTGATCTTCTCGCCGCGGAACATGGCGTCCCGCAGCTCGGCGACACCGGTGGCCTTGGCGAGGTCGCGCAGCAGCGCCAGCGTCTCGTCCGTCACCAGCTGCTTGGAGTAGTCCAGGCGGAGATCGCCCACCCGCGCCGTGTAGTCCGTGCCGCGCTCCGGCTGCGACGCGAACAGATCGCGCAGGTGGGTGTCGCCCAGCTGTTCGCGGTGCTTGCCGAGTGCGGCCCACTCGGGCAGCTGGTTGAGCCTCTTGCGCGCGCCGGTTGCGTTCATGTCGGACATCAGCCCACTTCTTCTCGTGCCTGGATGCGTGTCCCTGTTCGGAATCCAACCTAATTGATCAGGGTGACGGCCGAGGGACCGGCGGGCACGAACGCGTCCGGCCGGTCACCCGCGGGTGACCGGCCGGATCGGCCTGGTCGGCGCTCGCCGCTCAGATCTCGCCGCGGAGCTTCGCGAGCGCCTCGGCGAGGATCGCCTCGCCGTCCGCGTCGCTGCGCCGCTCGCGCACGTACGCGAGGTGGGTCTTGTAGGGCTCGGTGCGCGGCGGGTCCGGCGGGTTGTCCTGGTCCTGCCCGGCCGGGAAGCCGCAGCGCGGGCAGTCCCACGTCTCCGGAACCTGAGCGTCGCTGGCGAAGCTCGGCTGGGTCTCATGCCCGTTGGAGCACCAGAAGGAGATGCGCAGGCGGGGTGCGGACTCGCCGCGCTCGGCCTCGCCCATCGGGCCCGCTCCGACCCGGCTCCCCCGGATCGCGTTGCCACTTGCCACGGTCGTAACTCCCTGCGTGATGGTGCCGCAAAGCTTCGAACGGCAGCTCCGCTGCCGGGCGCCCCGATGGCCGGGCACCCCAGGCTGCGTGAGTCTACGTAACGCCCAACGCGCGTCCAGTTTCGGGAGTTACCCCCTGCGCCGGGCGCGGAACCTCATGATAGGCCGCGTCCGGGGAGCCGGTACCCGCCCGCGGGTCAGCCCTTGAGCTTGATGATCAGGCCGAGCGCGACGATGCACGCCACCCACAGGAGGGAGACGACCACGGTGATGCGGTCGAGGTTGCGCTCCGCGACCGAGGAGCCGCCCACGGACGACTGCATGCCGCCACCGAACATGTCGGAGAGGCCGCCGCCCTTGCCCTTGTGCATCAGCACCAGCAGCATCAGCAGCAGGCTGAAGACGATGAGGGCGATCGAGAACCCCAGAACCACGGCTGAACCAACTTCCTCGGACGGGTGGAATTGACAGAAAAACAACAATCGGCTGGTACGAGCATCGCGGATACCGTCCGTCATACCGGGCGCGGCGGCACCCGCGATGTACTGCGGGGGCCCACCGCGGGACGCGTCCGCGTCCGTGGCCGGCCCCCGCAAGGGTACGACGAATCCGTGCTACGGCACACTCACTGGTCGCGGAAGCGCACGATCTTGACGTACTCGTCCGTGTCCAGCGACGCGCCGCCGACCAGAGCGCCGTCGATGTCGGGCTGCGCCATGATCCCCGCGACGTTCCCGGACTTCACCGAGCCGCCGTACTGGATGCGGACCTTGTCGGCGACGTCCTGCGTGTACAGCTCCGCGATCTTGCCGCGGATCGCGCCGCACACCTCCTGGGCGTCGTCGGCGCCGCAGGTCTTGCCGGTGCCGATGGCCCACACCGGTTCGTACGCGACGACCAGGGTCTCGGCCTGCTCGGCCGTGATGTCCTTCAGACCGCCCTCGACCTGCGCGAGCGTGTGCTCGACGTGGCGGCCCTCCTCGCGGACGGCCTCGGGCTCGCCGACGCACAGGATCGGGGTGAGGCCGTGCCGGTAGGCGGCCTTGACCTTGGCGTTGCACACCTCGTCGCTCTCGCCGTGGTATTGGCGGCGCTCGGAGTGGCCGACGACCACGTACGAGCACTTGAGCTTGGCGAGCATGGGCCCTGAGATCTCGCCGGTGTAGGCGCCGGAGTCGTGCGCGGAGATGTCCTGCGCGCCGTACTTGATCTTGAGCTTGTCGCCGTCGATCAGGGTCTGCACGGAGCGCAGGTCGGTGAACGGCGGCAGGACGGCGACCTCGACGGCCGCGAAGTCCTTGTCGTTCAGGCCGAAGGCGAGCTTCTGCACCTGTCCGATGGCCTCGAGGTGGTTGAGGTTCATCTTCCAGTTGCCCGCCATGAGCGGCGTGCGGCCGGCGTTCTGAGGTGTCGCGGTCTCGGGTGTTGCGGTCATGGGAAGGTCAGTCCTCCAGTGCGGCGAGGCCGGGCAGCGTCTTGCCTTCGAGGTATTCGAGGCTGGCGCCGCCGCCGGTCGAGATGTGGCCGAAAGCCGACTCGTCGAAACCCAGCGTCCGCACGGCGGCCGCGGAGTCGCCGCCGCCGACGACGGTGAAGGCGGACGAGTCGATCAGGGCCTGGGCCACGGCCCGGGTGCCCTCGGCGTAGTCGGGGTGTTCGAAGACGCCCACCGGGCCGTTCCAGAAGACGGTGGCCGCGTCGGCGATCTTCGACGCGTACAGCGCGCAGGTCTCCGGGCCGGCGTCGAGGCCCATCTTTCCCTCGGGCATGGCGTCGGCGGGGACGGTCTCGGGGTGGGC
>NZ_JAIUKE010000093.1 GCF_020176795.1 Streptomyces sp. 8L | reverse complement strand
GCCCTGGACCCCCAGATCCCTGGAGACCCAGACCTCCAGACCCCCAACCCCCAGACTCCCAGGGGAACTTTCATGACACTGACGCAGACGGACATCGACTCGGAGATCGCGGCCCATCGCGCCGCCTACGAGAAGCGGGTCGCCGACGGCGGCCCCGTCGAACACCAGCCGCGCCGCGACTACGCCCCGTACCGCTCCTCGGTGCTGCGGCACCCCAAGCAGCCTCCGATCGCCATCGATGTCACCAAGGACCCGGAGGCGGTGGAACTGTTCTCCCCCGCCTTCGGGGAGCGCGACATCACCGCGACGGACAACGACCTGACCCGGCAGCACGCCGGAGAGCCGGTCGGTGAGCGCATCACACTCGCCGGCCGTCTCCTCGACCGGCACGGGCGCCCGGTGCGCGGTCAGCTCGTGGAGATCTGGCAGGCCAACTCCGCCGGCCGCTACGCGCACCAGCGCGAGCAGCACGACGCTCCGCTCGACCCGAACTTCACCGGATCGGGGCGCGCGCTCTCGGACGACGACGGCTTCTACCACTTCACCACGATCCAGCCAGGCCCCTACCCCTGGCGCAACCACACCAACGCCTGGCGCCCGGCCCACATCCACTTCTCGGTGTTCGGTTCCGCCTTCACCCAGCGACTCGTGACACAGATGTACTTCCCGAACGACCCGCTCTTCCCGTACGACCCGATCCTCCAATCCGTAACGGACGAGGCGGCCCGGCAGCGGCTGGTCGCGACGTACGAACACGGCCTGTCCGTGCCGGAGTTCTCGCTCGGCTACCGCTGGGACATCGTGCTGGACGGCCCGGCGGCCACCTGGATCGAGAAGGGACGCTGACCACCATGGCGAAGACAGACACCGGCCGGCCGGAGAACACACTGCCCACACCGTCGCACACGGTGGGCCCGTTCTACGGGTACGCGCTGCCCTTCCGCGGCGGCGAGGACATAGCCCCGCTGGGCCGTCCGGACGCGATGACCGTGCACGGATACGTCTACGACGGCACGGGCGAGCCGCTCCCGGACGCCCTGGTGGAACTGTGGGGCCCCGATCCCGACGGCAAGGTGCCGACGGCCGACGGTTCCATGCGGCGCGACCCCGCGTCCGGCGGTTTCCTCGGCCGCAACGGCGTGGAGTTCACCGGGTTCGGACGCATCCAGACGGACGCGGACGGGCACTGGTACGCGCGGACGCTGAGGCCCGGAGCGCGCGGGCGCGGTGCTCCGTACGTGAGTGTGTGCGTCTTCGCGCGCGGGCTCCTCGTGCACCTGTTCACGCGGCTCTACCTGCCGGGTGACGAGGCCGCTCTCGCGGCCGACCCCTTGCTGGCTCAGGTGGGGAGCGAACGCCGTGACACACTGATCGCCGTGGACGAGGGCGCGGACACCTATCGGTTCGACATCCGCCTCCAGGGTGAGGGCGAGACGGTCTTCCTGGAGTTCCGGTGACATCGCCCTACGACGCGGCCCACACCGATCCGGGGCTGCTCTCCCCGTCCCTGGCGGGCTCAACGGCCAGGGAGGCGACCGGTGATCAGGCATATCTGCGGGCGATGCTCGACGCCGAGGCGGCACTCACCCGCGCCCAGGCCGAACTGGGCCTCGTTCCTGCGGCGGCTGCGAGAGCGGTGACCGAGGCGGCCGACCCCGCCCGGTTCGACCTCCGTCTGCTGGCCGAACAGTCCCATGGCGACGGCAATCCGGTGATCCCTCTCGTCAAGGAGCTGACGAGGGCGGTGGGCGAGCCGTACGGCTCCTATGTCCATCGCGGCGCGACCAGCCAGGACATCCTGGACACGGCGACGATGCTGGTCGCCGTGCGCTGCCTGCGTCCCGTACTGGACGACCTCGGCCGCGCGGAGGCCGCGCTCTCCCGGCTGGCCGCCGCCCACCGGGACACCGCGATGCCCGGCAGGACACTCACTCAGCACGCCGTGCCGACGACCTTCGGGCTCAAGGCGGCGGGATGGCGGTCGCTGGTGCTCGACGCACGCGACCGGGTGGCCTCGGCCGTCGGCACGCTCCCCGCGCAACTCGGCGGCGCGGCAGGGACCCTGGCGGCCTTCGGGGCCTACGGAGCCGAGGACACCGGCGAGTTGGTCGCGGCGTACGCACGGCAGGCCGGTCTGCGATGCCCTTCGCTGCCCTGGCACACACTGCGGACACCGATCGCCGACCTCGCGGGATGCCTCGCGTTCACCGTAGGGGCCCTCGGCAAGATGGCCGCCGATGTGCTGACGCTCTCGCGCACCGAAATCGGTGAACTCACGGAGGGCGTCGGCGGTGGTTCATCGGCCATGCCCCACAAGGCCAACCCCGTGCGCTCCACGCTGATCGCGGCGGCCTCGCGGCGCGCACCGCAGCTCGCGGCCACGCTGTACGGCTCGCTCGCCGCCGAGGACGAGCGCCCCGCCGGGGCGTGGCACGCCGAGTGGGAGCCACTGCGGGATCTGCTCAGGGTGTCCGCCGGTGCCGCGCACGACGCGGCCCACCTCTGCGAGCAACTGCGCGTGCACCCGGAGGTGATGCGGAGAAACCTCGGGCTCACCCATGGCCTCATCGTGTCCGAGCGGCTCTCCGCCGAGCTGGCACCGGTGCTCGGGCGGAGCGGAGCCAGGACACTGCTCACGCGCCTCGCAGAACAGGCCTTCGCCGAGGACGCCGACCTGCGCGACCTGCTGGCCCAGGAGGCGAGCCTCCAGGACATCGACCTCGACGGCCTTACCGACCCCGCCCGTTACACCGGTTCCGCGGGCGTCCTGACCGACCGTGCACTGGAGCGGAAATGACGACACTGGGGTACGCGTCCGAGGGGCCCGCCACCGCTCCCCCACTGCTGCTCGGCCCCTCCCTGGGCACCTCCCACGCCCTGTGGGACAAGGTGGCGCCCGAACTGTCCGTCCGGCACCGGGTCATCCGGTGGGACCTGCCGGGACACGGCCTCTCACCGGCGGATCTCATCGGCCCCGGTGCCACCGTCGGCGACCTCGCGCACCTGGTCCTCGATCTCGCGGACTCGCTCGGCGTCGAGACATTCGCCTACGCGGGCGTGTCGTTGGGCGGCGCGGTGGGGCTGCATCTGGCCGTGCACTGCCCCGAACGGATCTCGTCGCTGGCGGTCGTCTGCTCGTCGGCACACTTCAACGGAGCGGAACCGTGGGTGGCGCGGGCCGCACAGGTGCGGGCCGAGGGGCTGGCGAAGCTCGCGGACAGCGCCCACACGCGCTGGTTCACCCCGGGGTTCACCGTACCCGAGCTGATCCGGGACCACCGGGACGCCGATCCCGGGGCGTACGCCGCCTGCTGCGACGCGTTGGCCGCCTTCGACATCCGGGACCGGGCGGCCGACATCCGCGTACCGACCCTGCTGGTCGCGGGCCGCGAGGACCCGGCCACACCGCCCTCGCACCTGCGGGAGATCGCCGACGCCGTGCGCGGATCGGCGCTGGTCGAAGTACCGGGCGCCTCGCACCTGGCGCCCGCCGAACGTCCCGAGGCGGTACTCGGCGCCCTCCGCGCACACTTCGGCGGTGACACCAGGCCGGGGATGCCGGTGCGGCGTGCCGTACTGGGAGACGCGCACGTGGACCGGGCCCAGGAGCGGCAGTCCCCGTTCACCGCCCGCTTCCAGGACTTCATCTTGCGCTACGCGTGGGGTGAGATCTGGACCGACGAGACACTTTCGCGGCGCGAACGCAGCATGATCACACTCACCGCGCTGGTCGCCCACGGGCACAACGAGGAGCTGGCCATGCATGTGCGGGCCGCGCGGCGCAACGGGCTGACACCAGAAGAGATCGCGGCGGTCCTGATGCAGACCGCGGTGTACTGCGGCGTGCCGGCGGCCAACTCGGCCTTCTCGACCGCTCAGCGGGTGCTGGCCGAGGAGGAGGGCGACCTGGGCTGAGCTTGGCGTTCAACCTCGCGGACCGTCCCGACCTGCGACTGCCGTCACCACCGTCCGACTTCGCGATGTCGTCGTATCGGTCAAGGAACGCCAAGCCCAGCGGGGTTGAACGCCAAGCCGACAGGAGCGCGGTCCGCGCGGGATCGCGGGGCCGCTCGGCCGGTCGGGTCAGGGGGCGACGGTCAGTGGTTCGCCGGGGCTGATGACCTTGACCGGGACGTCGGGGACGAGGCGGTGCACCGCGTCGACGAAGAGGGCGGGGTCCTTGTCGCTCTTGAGGAAGAGCCTGTCCCCGATGGCGCCGCCGGTGAAGGAGTAGTGCTGGGGGACGGCGAGCTTGGGTCGGAGGGCAGCGGTCAGCTCGGCGGCCTCTTCGGCGTTCATGACCACCTGTTTGGTCCGTGGCATCCCGACGTGCAGGCCGTTGACGGGGAGCAGGGCCACATCGAGTGGGCCGTAGCGGTCGGCGAGCGTGTGCAACTCCGGGATGAGCAGGGTGTCTCCGGCGAAGTAGACGCTGCGCCCGTCTGCGCTGATCACGTACGTGACCTCGTAGACGCCGTGCTTGCCGGGCGCCGCCGCGATGGTCAGGTCGCCGACCCGCGCGGACTGCCACGGTTCGAGCGCGCGGACGTCGCTGAATCCCGCCTTGCGGGCCTTCGCGACGACCGGCCCCGCGACCAGCAGGGGCACGTCCTTGCGGGGATAGCGGCGGAAGGCGTCCAGGTCGCAGTGGTCGTAGTGCGCGTGGCTGATCACGACCGCGTCGAGACGGGGCAGTGCCTCCGGTTGCAGGGCGATCGGTTCGCCCGGGTGGTAGAAGGTGCGTTGGGAGAACCAGGGGTCGGTCAGCACGGTCATGCCGCCGATCTGGATCAGGTGGCAGCTGTGGGTGATCCGGGTGACGACGAGCGGCTCGGTCATGGCGTGTGCCTCATCTGGCGGGCGGTGGAGGTCGGGGACGGCGGGTCGGTCACGGCGGAGGGCGCGAGGGAGTGCGCCATGCTCAGCGCTCGCCCGCGTGGGTCAGGTGCAGGCCGCCGAGCGGTGTGCGCTGCGCCTGGATGACCCGCCGGCTGATCCGCCAGCCGCTGTCGTCGCGGCGCAGGGTGTCGAAGTGCGTGACGCTCGAGACGGAGCCGTCGGCCATGATGATCAGCCCTTTGGACTGCACGGTGGCCAGGTCGTCCTGGTGGCTCGTGATCACGGTGTTCGTGACGTGATGCGCGACGGGGTTGCCCGCGCCGAGTCGCAGGGCGCCGCTCCTGATCGCCTTGAGGCCCTCGAACGTGCCCGCTCCCACATCGCTGAGGTCGTAGACGATCTCGGGCGTGAAGATCTCCTCAAGCCGGTCGAGCTCGCCCCGGTCGAAGAGGTGTCCCTGAAGCGCAAGGGTCCGGTCGATCGCCTGGCGGTCCTCTATGGACATATCGCGTGCCATTAGGTTCTCCATTCGTTTCGGTACTGCGTACCAAAACATACCCCGTTCCTTGTGGGGCGGCAACCGGTCACGCTATGCTTACGGGCATGACCTCGTCCCGGCCGCTCGTCGAGCGCAAGCAGCGCCAGGCGCGGCAACGCATCATCGAAGCCGCCCAGGAGTTGTTCCGTGAGCACGGCTTCAACGGCGTCTCCGTCGGGGACATCGCAGAACGCGCCGAAGTCGGACGCACCACGTTCTTCCGCCACTTCCACGACAAGCAGGAGGTCGTGTTCGCCAGAGAGCAGGAGTTGCTCGACACGATCACGGCGGCCGGCCAGACGGACGACGCCGCGCCCCCGCGCAGCGTGAGCGAGGCTGTCGAACAGCTCGGCCCGATCCTGCTCACCCTGTGCGCCCGAGCGAGCGTCGACCCCAAGGGCTACACGGACCACTTCGCGTTGATCGAGCGGCACCCGGAACTACGCGATCGCGACGCCGCGAAGGTGCAGCAGGTCGGGGACAGGCTGAGCGAACTACTCGTGCGACGCGGGGCCGACGAAGCCACCGCCGTCCTCGCCGGCCAGATCGCCCTGGCCTGCTTCCAGACCGCCAGGCGCCTCGGCAACAACCCGCACACTCTGGTGGACGACACCCGGGCCGCACTCACCCGAACCCTGGCACTCGGGACGAGCGCCACCGGCACAACGACGCGTTGAGCCCGGCTCGACTCCCGGGTGGCGCGTCAGCGCCCCGTCCCGTGTCGGACCTCCCCGGCAGCGCCCACGCCTTTGACCGCCGGCCCGACGCCGAGCGCCCCTGAGCCACGCATCCGTCCAGCGATGGGGCCGGCTCGGCGGAGCGCCGTCCGATCGCGCCCGCCGGCCCGCGTCACCCGTGGCTCATGCCCTCGTTCCGTCCTCGGCCATCGCGAAGATATGGATGTCCTTGTCGGTCGGCAGTGTGATCGACGCGACGGTCCTGTCCGGGTCGACGGGGATGGTCTGCTCGTCGACGTAGAAGGGGTGGTCCTGCTCGCCTACTGCCTGGTTGCGGTACGCCACCGCGGCGACCTCGGTGTTTCCCTCTCCCGGCGTGCTGCCCCAGTCCGACTGCTTCAGCGTGGCGGTGCCGCTGCTGCCGTCGGTGTAGTGGATCGTCACGGTGCCGGAATGGCCGCCGTCCGTCGCCGCGCCGAGGAAGCCGATCTCACCGGCCCCGGTCCTGCGCGGCATCAGGACGGTCTGGCCGAGCGCCCTCAGGTTGTCGTTCTCGCACGGTCGCGCGTCCGGCCAGGTGAAGTGCAGCCCGCCGACGGCCACGTGCGCGCCGGGTGTGAGCGGGTGCGGCGAGGCGGTGGCGAGCGCGTCGGCCGAGTAGGTGTCGGTGCCGTTGTCGAGCGCGCCGCATCCGCGGTTGGTGTCCGGCGAGATGCCCACGTCGTTGTAGTAGTCCGGCAGGGCGTCGGTGGAGGCGACGGTGAACTGCCCGGCGTTGGACGTACTCGCGGCCCCGGACACCACCGCGACAGTGGCGGCGCTGCCCGGTTCCGCGCGCCAGATGTTCCCCGGTCCCGAGGCCGTCGAGACGGCGGGGCCGCTCGGCTTCGGCACGGTGAAGGTGATGGAGGTGTCCGACCAGTGGTCGATCCTGAGCGTGCCCAGGTCACCCGTGCCGCCCCAGTGGACGCCCGCGTCGGACAGCAGCAGGTGCCGGCCGCGCGGGGAGGCGCCGAAGCCCGTGCCGGTGAGGGTGACCGGCCGGCCAGGGGCGGCCTGTGCCGGGGTGATGCCGCTGATGGCCGGGGCCTGGGACGGGCCGTTCGTCAGCGCGATGTCGTCGATGTAGCCGCGGTAGCCTCCCTTGCTCGCGGGCCGGTCGTAGCCGAGGTCGGCCCGGACGATCCTCTTGCCCGCCGATGCCTTGCCGATGTCCACACTGACGTGGTTCCACCGGTCGAGTGCGAGCCTGCCGCACTGGGAGGCGGGTGTGAGCGGGGACCCTCTCAGGCCGTGCAGTGTGCTGCCGTCGGCGAAGACGAGGTCGAGCGAGACGCAGCTGCTGTTGTCGCCGCTGACGCCGGGAGCGGCCGTGCCCTGGGCCTGTGGGTAGATCCAGTAGCTCAGCGTGGTGTCCCTGCCGACGTTCACCGGCCGGTCGGAGAGGTCGAACAGCCTCATGTAGGCGTGGTCGTCCGGTGCGCCGGTGGCCTGGCCCGAGTACATGAGCGCGTTGGTGCCGTCGTGGGTGTCCTCCTGACGCGCGCCGGCCTCCGGGCTGGTGGCGCTCCCGTACGCGCTGACGTTGGCGATCCCGCCGCCGCCGGGGCCGGTGTCGATGCCGTCGACCCAGTCCGGCATGGGCTGGCCGTGCTCGAACCCGGTCCGGAAGGGGGTGCGGCCCGAGCGGGCCGGCAGCGGCCTGCGCAATCCGGCGGTGGCGAGTCCGGTGACCGTGTCACCGCCGCCGTAGTACATCATCCAGGTGCCGTTGTGGAAGAAGATGCTGTTCATCCAGGCCGTCTTGGGCGTCTGGCCGTTCCACTCGTACGGCACGTCCGGCGTCGGCGTGAGGACCGCGTCGCTCAACTGGTGCAGCATCAGGGTCGGTTGGCGGCCGGAGAACTCCTCCTCGCTGATCGCGTAGTACCAGCGTCCGTTGGCCATCAGCGTTCCGGCCGTGAACACCACGATGTTGGAGTTGGCCGGCCGCCCCGCCACCGTTCGGTAGTCGGTGACCGCCACGGACACCTCGTACGGCTGCCATCCCTTGGGGTAGTGCACGTCGAGCGGGTCGGCCGTCCTCGGCGTGGTGCTGCCCTTCGCGTGCCAGGTCCGCATGTCCGACGAGTACGCGATGTCGGTGCCGGTGTCTCCCTGGCCGAAGTACATGACGTACTCGCCGTTGACCTTCCGCGGCGCGCCGTTGGCGTCGGTGACGACTGCCGCGTCCTTGTTGTTCCCGGCGCTCGGTTCCACCATCCAGGGCTTGCTCCAGTGGATTCCGTCGGTCGAGGTGGCTTCGGAGATGTCGTACGAGCCCAGACACGTACCGTCCGCCTTCGGGTGCACGGAGGTGAAGAACGAGTAGTACGTGCCGTGCAGTTCGAACAGGCGCGGGTCTTCGAGGCCGCACTTGTCCTGCCGGCCGGCCAGACCGAAGCCGATCACCGGGTTGGCCGCGCTGTCCTCGGCGAAGTGCACGCCGTCGGTGCTGGAGGCGTACCCGATCTGCGACGGGCCGCCGTAGGAACCCTGTGCGCGGTAGAGCATCTTGTACTGGCCGCCCCGGTAGAGCACTCCCGGGTTGTACAGGGCGGCCGCCTCGTAGCCGCTGCCGCTCGGCGACAGCAGCGGGTTGGCCGCGCTGCGGGTGAACGGGCCGATGGCCCAGTCGGGGAGGTTGGCGTCGGTGTAACTCGCGTCGGCTGCCGCGCCGGCCCGCGACGGCGCCGCGGCGGCGGCCCCGGCCGTCGGGTGGGCGGGGCCGGCTTGTCCTTGCGGGTGCGTGGCGCCGGCTGCCGATGCCGTGGGCGCGACGCCAGCCGCCACGGCCAGCACAGCCACCGCGAGCAGCCGGAGTGCTGGGTGCCCGCGCCGGGTGCGCCGCCATCGGGGCAGTCCGGCGTTCCTCAGCGCATCCACGACGACTCGAAGAAAACCGGTCATTACCCCAAACCTCTCCACTGGACACCACGGGTCTCACGGGGATTCGGATCACGCTGGCCGCGGCCGCGCATTTGACAACGTTGTCGAACGGAGATCGATGGTTCCACCGCGGTCGGCCACCGTCAAGAGGGAGGGCAGGCTCCCTCGTTGGCTTCGGCGTCGCGCCCGAGAGGGCGGCGGGCGACGGTACGCCAACGGGGGAACCCCACCGGCATCGGTGCGGCTCCCCCGCCATCCGTCAGTGCGGCCCGAGTGCGACCGGGCCGGCGGCACGGAACCCGGGTGCCGTGCTCGCCTTACGGAGGATCGGCACGGCTGCGGGAAGGGACTACGCCCCGCCCGCAGCTGCGCCGGCCACGATGAGCTTGCGGTTGATGTCCCGGACGGGGCCCGGTTCGACCTTGAGGACCTTGCGGTCGTAGGTGATCAACCCGTTCAACTCGCCCTCGACATCGCTGATCTGCGTGTACACCGAGCCGGACAGGGTTCCGGACGCGGCGGGCAGCAGCTGGCTGGTGTTGTCGACGTAGTCCTTGGTCAGCTCCGCGACGGTCGCCGCGTCACCACCGTAGTTCTGGCCGCCGGAGACATCGAGGATGTGGCCGGGGATGTTCAGCGAGTACCCGCCGTGCTCACCGTCCACGGCTGCCCGGGTGGTGTCCGGCGACGGGAACGCGGGACCGTGGTACAGGTGGTAGTCGATCATGTCTCCTCGGCCCGAGTCACCTTGCGAGGCACAGCAGTTGACCCCGGACGCCGCGTCGACCAGCCTGCTCGGGTCCTGCCGCTTGACCGAGTCGGCCAGCGCGCCGGTGGCCTCCTTGGACTGCTCGCCCCAGCCCTCGTTCATCATGGTCCAGACGACGATGGACGGACTGCTGAGGTGCTGGTCCACGATCTCGTGGGCCTGGTCGGCGAACGCCGTGTCACTCGCCTCGCTCGCGCCGGGTCCGACATTGCGGCTCGGCATGTCCTGCCAGACCATCAGACCGAGCTTGTCGGCCCAGTAGTACCAGCGCGCGGGCTCGACCTTGATGTGCTTGCGCACCGTGTTGAAACCGAGCTGCTTGTCCACTTCCAGGTCGGACTTGAGGGCCGCGTCGGTCGGCGCGGTGTAGATGCCGTCCGGCCAGAAGCCCTGGTCCAGGTTGGCGAGCAGATACGTCGGCTTGCCGTTGAGCTCGATCTTGTTCGCGCCGGCGACCTTGGCGACGGACACCGACCGCATGCCGAAGTACGAGCCCACCGAGTCGTACGAACGCCCGTCGGTGAGCCTGACCTTGAGGTGGTACAGGTACGGATGGCCCGGGCTCCACAGCTCCGGGTGCGGAACGCGCAGCTTCAGCTTGGTGCCCACGGTGCCGGTGACCGTGCCCACGGGCTTGTTCCCCGCGTACGCGGTGGCGTTCACCAGGGACCAGGCGGGGGTGCCGGCAGACGGCCGTACGGTCACGGCGAGCGTGTCGTCGGACAGGTTCGGCGTGAGGACCAGCGAGTCGACGCTCGCCCTGGCCACCGGCTCCATCCAGACGGTCTGCCAGATGCCGGAGGACGGGGTGTACCAGATGCCGCTGGGGTCGCTCGACTGCTTGCCGGTCGGTGTGTTCGGGTCGATGGTGTCCTTGACCTTCAGCGTGAGGGTCTGCGGCCCGCGGCCGGCCAGGGCGTCGGTGACGTCCGCGGAGAACGCCTCGTAGCCGCCGACGTGGTGGGCGACCTGCTTGCCGTTGACGTAGACCCACGCCTCGTAGTCCACCGCGCCGAAGTTGAGCTTCAGCCGGTTGCCCGAGCCCACCTTCCAGTTCCGCGGGACACTGAACGTGCGCTGGTAGAACGACCAGTCATGGTGCTCGGCGACGCCGGACAGCGGCGCCTCCATCGGGTAGGGCACGAGGATCGACCCGCTCAGTCTGCCCTTCGGCAGCGAGGCCTTCTCGTCGGTGGCCTGGAACTGCCAGGTCCCGTTGAGGTTCTGCCACGCGTCACGGGTCAACTGCGGCCGGGGATAGTCCGGAAGCGCGTTCTTGGGTCCGACGTCCTTGGCCCACTTGGTGGCGAAGTACCACGTGGAGTTGTTGGTGGCCAGGCCGGAGAACAACGGTACGGGCCCCGCGGCCGTCGTCAGGCCGCCCTTCCCGTCGTAGCTGATCCGCACCTTGGCCTTGAGCGCGGCGGGGATGTCGGAGCCCCCTGCCGTCAGCAGCAGTTGGGACGCGTCAGCAGGGTTGACCGCGATGCCGGGCGTCCAGCGGCTGCTGCCCGCGATGACCGCCAGGTGCTTGCCGAGGTCGGACGGCAGCGAGGTGACCGGGCCCGGCAGCTGTACCGTCGCGGTCTTGCCCGAGGAGGCCACCGCGGCGTCGACGGTGGGCGGGGTGAACCCCTCCGGCAGGTGCAGCGCGGAGTCGGGGACGGCCTGCCGGCTGATCCCGGGGCCCGACCACTCGGTCGTGATGTACGCGCCGCCGTCGCCCTGGTTGTAGTCGTACGCCAGGGTGTGCGTACCGGCGGTCAGCGTGATCGGCTCCGACTGCGTCTGCACGTCCCAGTCGGTCGTCCAGTGGTCGATCACGCTCGCGCCGTCGAGCGACATCCGGAAGCCGTTGTCGCCCTTGATGTAGAACGTGTACGTCCCATCGGCCGGGACGTCGAGCAGGCCCGTCCAGCGCGCGGTGACGTTCTGGGTGGAACCCGCGTACTCCCGCAGGGTCGGCAGCAGGTCGGGAACGTTCAGGGAGGATTCGACACCCGTGCTGCTGTACTGGGCGAAGTCCAGCGATGTGGCGTCGGAACTCAGGTAGTAGTCCCCGCGCAGGCCCTGCGGGGTGTCGGCGGCGGACGCCGCGGACCCGGTGGACGGCGGCGCCTGCACGGCACCGGCGGTGGACGGGGCGAGCAGTGCCGCACCCAGCAGCAGCGGCACCAGGGCCGCCAGCCGGCGGAGGTTCGGTGAGCGGAATCTGCCTGATCTCACTGCGGATACACCTCTCCGTAAGTGAACTCGGCGTCCAGAAACGGCAGAGTTGCATGCCTCTGCCAGCTTTCCAACGTTGGAAACTTGGACGGAGCAAATGAAACCAGGGCGGTAAAGCGGGCGTCTACCCCTGTGCAATGGCTGTGCAAAGTTGTTTCGGCGCGGGTTCACCGCATTGTGTTACAGACCGTCAGCAAGCGACATGGCGGCGCGTGCCGCGTAGTTGTCACTCTGCTCCTGGTCATGTTGTCCAGCCCCCTGATCTCGCCGGAGCTGCGCCAGGCGGTCGCCGGGCGGGGAGCGGGAGCACTGGGGCGGGCCGCATCGGCTTCCGGTGGGCGGAAACCGGCCTGGTTCCCGGTGTGGTGTGCGCGCACTCTGTCCGCACGGGCAGGCACAAGAAGGGCAGGGCGGCCATGAGTTCGTTCGTTCGCAATCAGTGGTATGTCGCGGCGTACGGGTCCGAGGTGGGGCGCGAGCTGTTCTCGCGCACGGTCTGCGGCGAGCCGGTCCTGCTGTGGCGCACCGAGGACGGTGCGGTGACCGCCATGTCGGACCGGTGTGTACACCGCCGCTTCCCGCTGTCGCAGCAGCCGAGCCATCTGGACGGGGACCGGCTGGTGTGCGGCTACCACGGCTTCACCTACGGCGCCGACGGTGTGTGCGTCGCCGTGCCGGGACAGCGCCGGGTGCCCCGTAGCGCACGGCTGGCCTCGTACCCCGTCGCCGAGTCCGACTCCTTCGTCTGGGTGTGGATAGGGGATCGCGAACGGGCCGACGAGAAGCTGATTCCGCGGGCGCCCTGGCTCGACCACCCCGGCTATGCCACCGTCAGGGGGCTTGAGCCGCTGGCCGCACGGTACGGGCTGCTCGTGGACAATCTGCTGGACCTGTCGCACGAGACCTATCTGCACGGCGGCTACATCGGCACGCCGGAGGTCGCGGACACACCGATCACCACCGAGGTCGACGAGACGGCCGGTGTCGTGCGGGTCAGCAGGCACATGGACGACGCGGCCTGTCCTCCCTTCTACGCCCGGTCCACCGGCATAGAGGGCCGCATCACGCGCTGGCAGGACATCGAGTACCACGCGCCGTGCCTGTACCTGCTGCACAGCAGGATCGCGCCCGCGGGCAGTCCGCCGCCGGCCGCGGACGGCAGTGACCCGGACGCGTTCCACGTGGAGGTCGTGTACGCGATCACGCCGGAGACCGAGAGCAGCACGCACGACTTCTGGGCGGTCGCACGGGACTTCGCGCTCGACGACGAGGAGGTCGGCGCCTTCCTCCATGAGAACAACCGCACCGTCGTCCTCCAGGACGTCGTCGCGCTCGACGTGCTGGAGCGTGCGGTGGCCGCCGAGCGCGACCACTACCAGGAGCTGAGCATCAACATCGACACGGGCGGGCTGGCCGCGCGCCGCATCCTGGCCAGGCTGCGGGCCGAGGGAGAACCGCCGGCCGACGGCGAGGGCGTCCGTGCGGCGGCCGGGAACGGGGCCCCGCGATGACCTCCGCGGCGGTCGGGCGTGTCGCGGAGGCCGGTGTCTTCCGTATCCACTGGGTGCCGGGCACCGACCGGCTGCTCGCGGTGTGTTTCTGCGGCGCGGAGCGGGTGTTCGAGGACCCGGTCGAGGTGTGGGACTGGCTGCTCTCCCATCCCCTGCACTCCGGCGACGCGGGGTGCGGCCGATGAGCGGGCGGGAGGCCGAGTCGGACCTCGTCCTGGTGCGGCGCGACACACTCGCCGAGGGCGTCGTACGACTGACCCTGGCGCACCCCGAGGGCGGGCCGCTGCCCGCCTGGACCCCTGGGGCCCACCTGGATCTGCTGCTCGCGCCGGGCCTTGAGCGGCAGTACTCGCTGTGCGGCGACCCGGCCGACACCTCGGTGCTCCAGGTCGCCGTGGCACGCGAGGCGAACGGCCGGGGCGGCTCGCGGTACGTGCACGACCGGCTGGCGGAGGGCGCGACCGTACGGGTACGCGGGCCGCGCAACCACTTCGCGCTCGTCGAGGCGCCCGCGTACCTCTTCGTCGCCGGTGGCATCGGCATCACACCGCTGCGGCCGATGATCGACGCCGTCGACCGCGCCGGCGCGCGCTGGCGGCTCGTGTACGGCGGTCGCACACGCGCCTCGATGGCCTTCGCCGACGAGCTGGCCGCACACCGGCCCGGCCAGGTGGAGCTGTGCCCGCAGGACGAGACGGGGCTGCTCGACCTGGCGGCCCTCCTCGGCACACCGCGCGAGGACACGGCGCTGTACGCCTGCGGGCCTGAACCGCTGCTCACCGCCGTGGAGCAGCGGTGCGCGAGCTGGCCCGATGGAGCCCTGCACACCGAGCGCTTCGCGCCGAAGCCGGAGCCAACGACCGAGTGCTCGGGCCCCTTCGAGGTCGAACTCGCCAGGTCGGGCCGGGTACTTGAGGTGCCGGGCGACCGGTCCGTCCTCCAGACGGTCGAAGAGGCGGGCGTGCAGGTGCTCTCGTCGTGCCGTGAGGGTACGTGCGGCACCTGTGAGACCGATGTGCTGGAGGGAGTGCCGCTGCACCGGGACTCCCTGCTGACGGCGGAGGAACGCGCGGCGGGCGACGTCATGTTCATCTGCGTGTCCCGCTGTCGTCCCGGCGGGCGCCTGGTGCTCGACCTGTGAAGCCTCCCGCGCGGCGCGGCGCCTCACGTCCCGTGGCGCGCGTCATGCACGCACGACGACAGGGGGCCCGGGCGGCGCGCCGAGAGCCCGGGAGATGCCGCGCGCGGCGACCTGGACCAGTGGGACCAGTGTGTGCGCCCGTACGGTGTCGATGTGGGCGACCACCGACACCGCGGCGACCACGTCGCCGCCGGGGCCGCGTACCGGCGCGGCGACCGAAAGACCGTCCAGCGTGACCTGGCGCGCGCACACGGCGACCCCCGTCCGGCGTACCTCCGCCAGACACCGGCGCAGCTCCGCCGGGTCGCACACGGTGTGTTCCGTGAAGCGGGACTGGGGGCGTGCGAGAACCTCCTCCTGGACGTCGGCGGGGGCGTGGGCCAGCAGGACGCGGCCCACACCGGTCGGAGGCAGCGCGAAGCGCCCCCCGACGCGGGTCAGCACGTGCACGGAGTTCTGCCCCGCGAGGCGTTCCACGAAGACGAGGGACAACTGCTCGCGCACCGCGAGCTGAACGTTCTCGCGGGTCACCACGCCGAGGTCCGACAGGTAGGGCAGGGCGAGTTCGCGCAGGCCGAGGGCGCGCGGTGCGAGCGCCGCGATCTCCCAGAGCCGCAGCCCGATGCGGTAGCCGCCGTCCGGATCGCGCTCCAGCGCGCCCCAGTCGCGCAACTCGCTCACCAGGCGGTGGGCCGTGGTGAGCGGGAGACCGGCGTGGCAGGCGATGTCGGTGAGTTTGAGGACGGGTGCGGAGGGCGAGAAAGCGGCAAGCACACTGAGCGCCCTGCTGGTGACCGAGGCACCGCCCGCCGGGGTCTTCCGACGGCCGTCCGGGGCCCGGTTCCCGCGGCCCGTGGGCCTCGCGGCGCCTCCCACGCGGCTGCCGTCTCCCCTGCCCATTCGCCGGTCTTCCATTCGCTCATCGTGGGCCGCGTGGACGGTCCGGTCAACGGGCGCGACCGAACGCGGGCACATCCAGGACGCCGACAGTCCGGGCACCGAAGTTTCTTGCGCACAGCCCCTTGCACCGCCTTCCGCGCCCGGCGTACCTTCCAGCACGTAGATACTTCGGGCACCGGACAGTATGGAGGCCTAAGTGACTGGCAAGAGCGTTCCCCCGGCCGGTTCACCGGATACCGGCGAAACCCTGGGAGAGGTACTGCTCGCGCTGGGCGGCCGCCTGACGCGATTGCAGACGGAGATTCTGGCGGGCCTTCCGCAGTCGCTGACGATCCGTCAGTACCGCATTCTCTCCAGGGTCGACAGCGGGCACACGTCATTGACCGCCCTGTCGAAGCTGGCGCGGCGCAATCTCTCCACCATGTCGGAGAGCGTCGACAAACTCGTGACACAGGGACTGCTGTCGCGGACAGCGTCGGAAACGAGCCGCCGCACCATGCGGCTCACACTGACGGTGGCGGGAAGCGCGGCTCTCGAAGCAGGCAACAGGGCGCTGGGAAAGTTCACTTCGGAACTGACCACGAATATGCCGCAGGAGCTCCAGGACCAGGTCCTGCCGGCGCTCCAGCAGGTGTACATGGACGTCCAGGGGGATCTGGACGACCGATAGCGGTGAGCCGGCCACAAGGAGGTGGCATCGTTCGTGAGAGATGAACGCGAGACCGCCAACAGGTCCTCGGAACTGTTGAACACGCTTGACAACGCACCATTCACCCGGAGACACGGCGTGCTGTACGGCACGGTACTCGCCGGGCACTTCCTGGACGGGTTCGTCATCAACACGACGGGTGTCGTCCTGCCCACCGTGATACCGGCCTTCCACCTCACCAGCGGCGAGGCCGGCTACCTCAGCTCGGCACTCTTCCTCGGCATGCTGGTGGGCGCGGCGATCGCCGGGATGGTCTCGGACCGGCTGGGGCGCAAGTTCCCGCTCGCCGCGTGCCTGCTCGTCTTCGCGGGCTTCTCGGTGCTCGCGGCGCTGTCGTGGAACTATCCGTCGCTGATGACGGCGCGCTTCCTCCAGGGCATCGGGCTGGGCGCGGAGATCGCCGTCGTCCTGCCCTACATCACCGAGTTCGTACCGTCGCGGCACAGGGCTCCGCTGGTCACCATGGCCACCGGCGCCTGGCTGATCGGCCTGCCGGTCGCCGCGCTGGTCGGGGCGGCCGTGGTGCCTTCCCTCGGCTGGCGCGCGATGTTCGTGATCGGCGTCGTGCCGGTTCTGGTGAGCGTCGCCGTGGCGCTGTTCCTGCCGGAGTCCGTGCGCTATCTGCTGCGCAGGAGGCGGTACGACGACGCGCGCCGCATCGTCACCTCACTGACGGGGACCGCGGTCCTCTCCACCGTGCCGCGGCCGGCGGGCGCCGCCTCGTCTCCGCTCCCCGGCCGGCCCGCGGACGTGGACACACCACAGGAGCCCGCCCCTCGACCGGCGGCGCGGGCCGGGGCGCAGCCGGGCGCGGGCACCGGGGGCCCGCCCGCCGGGAGCCGCTCCCGCTCTTTCTCCGCGGGGTCCGTTCGGCAACTCGTCTCGGGCACATATCTGCGGTACACGGTCTCGCTCTGGTTCATGGAGCTGTGCGCGGGCGCTTTTCTCTACGGCCTCTCCACCTGGCTGCCCTCCGTTCTGGAGAAGAAGGGGATCGGTCTGCTCGGCAGCCTGAGCTACACGGCCGTCATCACCGCCGCGGGCGTGCTGGGCGCCATCATCGCCGGATACACGGTGAAGAGGATCGGCCGCAGGTCCACCATCGGATTCTCCTTTCTGCTGAGCGGTGTGTTCTGTCTGTGGTGGGGAACCGCGGACACGACCTACTCCGTGGTGCTCCTCGGCTGCGTCGCCACATTCTTCGGCAGCGGATTCGCCGGCAGCACGCTTTTCGTCTACGCCAGCGAGATCTATCCGACGTTCAACAGGGCGACAGGGCTCGGCTGGGCCGCCGCCTGGCAGAAGGTGGGCGGACTCGTCATTCCCACCGTGATCGGCTGGGTGCTCGCCCTGCACTCCTCCAGCTACATCTTCTTCGTCCTGTTCGCCGTGATCTCGATCCTCGCCGGCACCTCCGGTTTCCTCGCGACCTTCGAAACACGGGGAAAGACCATCGAGCAGATCACCGAATCGATGTCTCCCGGCGCCCGGCCGGCACCCGCTCCGCCCGTGAGTACGGGAGGCGTTCCGACGGCGCCGGGAACAGCGGCGCCCGTCACACTCACAACAGATTTCACCGCGACGTACGACCAAGAATCAGGCAGGTGAGGAATGACCACCGTCAGCGATGCAGCGAACATCGCGCCGTCTCCAGGAGCGAAAAGCTCCCGGAGCCCGGCCGGCCCGAGCGAGAAAGACACCGCGGAACTGACGCTCCGGCACGCCAAGGTGCGGGCGGCGATGGCGGAGGACGGGCTCGACGCCCTCGTCGCGTACGGCCCGGGCTGGCGCAGGGAGAACGTACGGTACTTCGCCGACGTACGGATCGCCGGCTCGTCGTCATTCGTCGTCTTCCCGGCGTCGGGTGAGGTCGGCGCCTTCTCCACGCGCCGCGGCGACCTGCCGGACCTGGTGCGCCGCGGCTGGGTCGACGACGCGGCCGTGCTGGACGTCTGGGACCCCGCACCGCTCACCGGGCGGCTGCGCGAACTGCGGCCGCGCAGGCTCGGCGTCGCGCATCTCGAACTGCTGCCCCTGGTGCTCGCCGAGGCGCTGCGCAAGGCGCTGCCCGGGACCGAGATCGTCTCCGCGACCTCGCTGATGGACCGGGTCCGTATGGTCAAGAGCGAGTGGGAGCTGGCCAGGATGCGGCGCAGTGCCACGGTGTGCGCGGCGGGCTGGGAGGCGTTCGTGGACGTCCTCGAACCCGGCCTGCCCGAGTACCGGATCGTCGCGGAGGTCGAGGCCCGCATCAAACAGCTGGGCGCCGAGGACAACTTCATGCTCATCGCCTCGGGCAAGGACGAGGTGCGCGGGATGACCGCGCCCACACCGCGGGTCCTTGAGGCCGGCGACATGGTGCGCACGGAGCTGACACCGCAGATGGACGGCTACTGGCTGCAGATCTGCCGCTCGGCCGTCGTCGGCACGCCGAGCGACGGGCAGCGCGAGTCCTTCGAGCTGTTCAACGAGGCCGTCGAGGCGGGCATGGCGGCCGTGCGGCCCGGTGTCACCGCGCACGACGTCGCGAAGGCGCAGAACGACGTGTTCCGCGGGCGGGGCTTCGGGGAGTACTGCACCAGCCAGTACACCCGGGTGCGCGGCCACGGCCACGGGCTGCACCTGGACGAGACCCCGATCATCGAGGGCAACGAGACGGTGCTCCCGGAGAACGCGGTCTTCATCATCCACCCCAACACCTTTACGCCTCTTGCCGGTTACCACGTGCTGGGTGATCCGGTGCGCGTGACGGCCGACGGCTGCGAAGTCCTGATCTCCACCGAGCGCAAGCTGTTCCACTCCGACAGGGGCACGAAGGGAGCCGCCGCGTGAAACGCGGACTTGTCGTACTCGACCCGGCAGAGGTGTCGGAGAGCGAATGGCTGGGCCGCACCGCCGGGTTGCGGGAGCGGCTCGCCCGGGAGGGCGTCGATGTGGCGCTGGTGTACGGGGACGTGTTCGCGTCCGACGACATCGCCTACCTGACCAACCTGTGCATCTACTGGAACGAGGGGATGCTCGCGGTGCCCGCGGCCGGTGCCGCGGTGGGCACGGAGGTGCCGGTCTTCCTGACGAAGCTGTCGCCGCGCGTGCACCCGTGGATGAAGCGCGTCTCCACGGTGGAGCGGATCGAGAGCGGCAGGAGCTTCGGCGCGCTCGTCGCCAAGCTGCTCGGCGCGTCGCCTGCGGGCACCCTGGGCCTGATCGACGCGCCGCTGTGGCCCGCGTCCGTGGCCGAGGAGGTACGGGCGGCACTGCCGGGCTGGGAGGTACGGGAGCTACCCGGCCTGGTGCGTGAGCAGCGCGCCGTCGTGTCCCGCGCCGAACTCGCGCTGCTGCGGGAGGGGGCGCGGGTCGTCGCACGCGGCGCGGAGCAGGCCACGGCCGGGGGCCTCGACCTGTACGGGCGCACGGCCACCGTGGAGCGGGTCGTGCGCGGTGCCGGTTTCCTCGACGTCCAGGTCAACACCGCGCAGGCGCCGGACGACGTGACGTGTGTGCAGGTCTCGGGCCAGTTCAGGACGGGCTGGCTGCACGCCTCCCGGCTGGCGGGCAGCGCGGCGTGGACGGCCCCGCTGGGCGAGGCGCTCGACGCGGCCGTGGCGGCGGTCGCGGCGGGCGTGACGGGCGACGCCCTCTCGGCGGCGGCGTCGGACGCGTTGGCACGGCTGCCGGAGGGCGCGGACGCGCAGGTGCGCTGGGTCAACCAGGGCGACCTGGCCTCGGGGGGTGAGTACTGCGGGCACCGGGGCGACGAGCCGCTGGTACCGGGGTCCGTCGTCGCGGTCACGGTGGACGTGCTGTTCGCCGCCGGCGGGTACGCGGCGCTCGCGGACACCGTCCTGGTCACACCGGACGGCGGCGAACGCCTCACCCGTACCACCGGCGCCCGTGAGGAGGCGGCGAAGTGAGGATCTTGTCAAACGACGACATCCAGCAGGTGCTGACGGCCGGAGAGTGTCTCGACACACTCCAGATCGCCTACCGCGAGCTGTCCCGGGGCCAGGGCGCCAACAGGCCGCGCAACCACACGTACTTCCCGGTCAAGGACGAGCGCTGGCCCGGCTTCGGCTTCCGCTTCAAGTCGCAGGAGGGCGGCAACGTCTCCAGCGGTGTGTGGGCCCTGCGGATCACCTCCGACATGGCGGGTGTCGAGACCCTGCCGAGCGGCGTCAAGCGGCGCAGGCTGATCCCGGCGGCCCCGGGCGGCCGCTTCGTGGGCCTGGTGACGCTCTACAGCCTCACCACGCTGGAACCGCTCGCGATCATGCACGACAGCTTCGTGCAGAAGATGCGGGTCGGTGCCACCTCGGCGCTCGGCATCCGCGAACTGTCCAACGAGGACGCGACGGTGGCCGGCATGTTCGGCTCCGGCTGGCAGGCGGAGGCCCATCTGGAGACGCTGCTGCTGGTGCGGCCGAAGATCGAGGAGGTACGGGTCTACAGCCCGACCCCGGAGCACCGCGAGAAGTTCGCCGCGACGTGGAGCGAGCGCACCGGCCGTCGTATCGTCCCGGTCTCCGACCCGAAGGACGCCGTCAGCGGCTGTCAGATCGTCACCTGCGCGACGGCCGCCATGGAGCCGTGCTTCGACGGCGCCTGGCTCGATCCCGGCACGCACGTGACGGCGATCACCTCGCCCGACGGCACGGCGACCAGGCGTGAGCTGGACGACACGACCTTCGACAGGGCCGACCGGATCGTGGTCCTCTCGCGCGAGCAGGTCCACCACGACAAGCAGTACGACATCCTCGGACCCGTCGAGCGCGGCAGGCTGTCCTTCGACGACATCAGGGAGCTGGGCGAGGTGCTGCTCGGCGACGCCCCGGGCCGCGCGGCGAGGGACGACATCACCGTCTTCGCCAACAACACCGGTATGGGTGTGCAGTTCGCCGCCGTGTGCGCGCGAGCGCTGGAACTCGCCCAGGAGCGGGGCCTCGGCCATCAGGTGCCCACGGAATGGCTCCTGGAGGAGACGAGCCCCTGAGCCGGACCGCGCGGTGCGCACCAAGCCGTGGGGGCCCGTCCCGTCCCGCACGGACGGGGCGCGCGCGCACGGCCACGGACAACAGGAGGAAGAGCAGGACACCATGAGCGTTCCTACCGGACCAGGCGCCCACACCCCACCCGCGCACCGCATCGGCGGCGCGACGATCACCTTCGGCGACAGCGTGAACACCGATGTCATCATCCCCGGCCGCTACCTCGTCAGCATCGACCCCACCGAACTCGCGGAGCACGCCTTCGAGCCGCTCGGCACCGAGGTGCAACAGCGCCTGCGGGCCAGCAGGATCGTGGTGGCGGGCCGCAACTTCGGCTGCGGCAGCGCCCGCGAGCAGGCCGCGACCTGTCTGATCGGCGCGGGGGTCACGGCGGTCGTGGCGGCCTCCTTCTCACGGGTCTTCTTCCGCAACGCCATCAACACCGGCCTTGTGGCGGTCGAATGCCCCGAGGCTGTGGACGCTCTCGCGGCCGCGGGCGGTGAGGGCGAGATGTGGGTGGACTACGACAAGGGCACGGTCGAGACCGCGGGACGGACGTTCACCTTCGCACCGTACCCGCAGGGCCTCAAGGAGATCCTGGAGGACGGCGGTCTGATCGCCCACCTCATGCGGAGCTTCGAGGAACAGAAAGGGCGCCGGCGGTCCACGGGCGCCCCGGACACCACGGACACCACAGACAGCTCGGACACCACGGACAGGGAAGGCGCCGCGCGATGAGCAGTACCGCACCCAGGACCTTCGCCCAGAAGGCGATCGAGCGGGCCTCCGGCGAGTCCGGCCTGGTTCCCGGACAGATCGTCGACGCCTACCCCGACGTCTACATGAGTCACACCGCGAGCTGGCGGTGCATCCGCACACTGGAGCGCATGGGTGTCGACACCCTCTACGACGCCGACCGGGTCGCCATGGTGATGGACCACATATCCCCGGCCATGAACGCGAAGACGGCGGCGGACCACCGGCTGTGCCGCGAGTTCGCCGACCGTATGGGCATCAAGAACTTCTACGATGTGAACGCGGGCATCGCACACATCGTGCTGATGGAGAACGGGCTGATCAGGCCGGGCCAGTTCGTGATCGGTACGGACTCCCACTCCACCATCTACGGCGCGCTCGGCGCGTTCGGCACGGGTGTCGGCTTCAGCGAGATCACCGCCGCCTGGGTGACGGGCAAGCTGTGGGTAAAGGTGCCGGAGTCGGTACGCGTCGAGATCGACGGCGAGCTGCCCGCGGGCTCGTACGCCAAGGACGTGATGCTGACACTGATCGGCGACCTCGGCGCGGACGGACTCACCTACTGCTCGGCCGAGTTCACCGGGTCGTACGTCACCTCGCGCAGTGTGTCGGAGCGCATGACCTTCTGCAACCTGGCGATGGAGATGGGCGCGAAGAACGCGTACGTCGCGCCGGACGCCGTCACACGGGCCTATCTGGCGGACGAGGCGGGGGTCGGCGCCGACGGCTACGAGGTGCTGCTGCCCGACGCGGGCGCCGTCTACCGGGACGTCGTACGGATGGACGGCTCGGCCCGCACACCGAAGATCGCCGTACCGCACACCGTCGACAACGTGGTGGACGTGGACGAGGTCAGTGGCACGAAGCTGAACCAGGTCTTCATCGGGTCCTGCGCCAACGCCAAGTACGACGACCTGGAGATCGCGGCCGGCGTGCTGGCGGGCCACCAGGTCGCCCACGGCGTACGGCTCGTGGTGACGCCCGCCTCCAGCGCGGTGATGGCGAAGGCCGCCGAGAGCGGTGTGCTCGCCACGCTCATCGAGGCCGGGGCGATGATCACCAACGCGGGATGCGGCGCCTGCGCGGGCAACGGCGGGGCGATGGCGGACGGCGAGGCCACGCTGTCCACGGCGAACCGCAACTTCCAGGGGCGTATGGGCAGTTACCAGTCCAGCATCTACCTGAGCAGCCCGGCGACCGCAGCCGCTTCCGCGATCACCGGGGTCATCACCAACCCGCGCGAGGTGCTGAAGTGAACCTGGTGGAGAAGATCCTCGCGAAGGCGAGCGGCCGCAGGTCCGTCCAGCCCGGCGAGATCGTGATCGCCGAGGTGGACCGGCTGCTCATGCACGACCTCAGCGGCTACCTGACCGCAGGCGTCTACGACGAGAAGGTCGACCTGCCCATCCCGCACCCCGAGCGCGCGGTCATGGTCTTCGACCACCACTTCTCGCCGCCGACCGAACGCCAGGCGGGCGTACTGAAGTTCAACCGCGAGTGGGCCAGGCGCAAGAACATCAACCTGCTGGACTGCGGCAGCGGCAATCTCCACCACGCCGCCGTGCGCGGCGGGTTCGTCAAGCCGGGGATGATCGTGGTCGGCTCCGACAGCCACACCCCCGTGCACGGCGCCCTCGGCGCGCTCGCCGTGGCGCTGGGCAACGACTCGCACGCGGGTACCGTCCTGCCGTACAGCAAGGCGTGGTTCCGCGTCCCGGAGACCGTACGGATCGAGCTGCACGGGGCGACCCGCCCCGGCACGTCCACGCGTGACGTCGCGCTGTGGCTGACCGCGCGGATCGGTGAGGGCGCCATGAACTACAAGGCGCTCGAATTCACCGGGCCGTACGTCAAGCAGCTGAGTTTCTGGGACCGTTGGCTGTTCCCGCTGCTCTGTGTCGACCTCGGTGCGAAGTGCAGCTACGTCGAGCCCGACGAGGTGACGGAGGCGTTCGTGCGGACGCTGCCGGGCGGGCTCCCGGACGGCTTCCCCCGGGGCGACGGAGACCCGCGGGAGGCGGCGGACGTGCTGCGGTACGACGTGGGCGAGGTCGTCCCGCAGGTGGCCTGCCCGCCCACCGTCGGCAACACCAGGGCGGTGGCCGAGGCAGCCGGCCGGACCGTGCAGTACGCGGAGCTCGGCGGCCACGGCGGCGGCCGGATCGAGGACCTCAGGGCGGCCGCCGACGTCCTGCGCGGTCGCCGGGTGCACCCGCACACCCGACTCAACATCGTGCCGTCGAGCCGCGAGGTCTTCGCCGACGCGGTCCGCGAGGGCCTGGTGCTCACCCTGCACGAGGCAGGTGCGACCTGGTTCCCGCCGAGCACGGGCTCCAACCAGGCGATCAACATGGGGGCGATGGCCGCGGGCGAGGCGATGATCTCCACGCACGCGCGCAACTTCCCCGGCCGCAACGGAAGTACCGAGGCGGAGATGTACCTGGCGTCCGCGCAGACGGTGGCGGCGTCGGCGGTGGCGGGCGAAATCACACAGGCGAACGGGGCCGGGTCATGATCTTCGAAGGCAACTGCTGGGTGTTCGGGGACAACATCCCCACCGACGCGCTGGTGAAGTCGCGGTACGTGTTCGAGCCGATGGAGATCATGGCGAAACACGTACTGGAGGACCTCGACCCCGAGTTCCCGCTGAAGGTGCGGCCGGGCGACATCGTCGTCGCGGGCCGGCACTTCGGCCAGTCCTCCGGCCGGGCCATCGCCACGAAGGCGCTTCGCGCGACGGGCATCGGATGTGTCGTGGCGGAGAGCTTCGCCCGCACGTTCTACCGCAACTGCTTCGAGGTCGGCCTGCCCGCGATCGAGGTCGGGGGGATCAAGGCGCTGGCCACAGCCGGCACACCCCTGCGCGTGGACCTGGCCTCGGGCGTCGTGACGGACGTGGCGACGGGGAGGGCCCGCGGGGGAAGCCCCGCGGACCCGTTCCTGGTGGACATGCTGTACGCCGGCGGCCTGATCGCCCTGGCCCGGCAGCGCAAGGAACTGTTCACCTGAGCGCACGGCGGGCGCGCGCTGCGGCCGACCGGCAGCCGGCGCCCGCCTGCTTCGCGGAGGCCCGCAGGCCGGGCAGCTCGCCCGCTTCCCGAAGGCCCGCGGGCCCGGTTCGCGCAGGATGTGCTTACCGCCGAGGTGCCGAGTGCCCCGCCCCAACGGCCCGTGCCGCGCGGCCTCTTCCCTCACCGGCGACACGGTGTCCGGCCGGTCGCGTCCTGGCTCGTCGACCGGCTCGCCGCTGGCGCGCGCTGGGGGCGTGGGGGGACGGTGGCAGTGACCCGTTCGGTCCTTCGCGCGCCCTCCCGGAGGCGGCCGTGCCGCGGTGATGATGAGCCGACCGCACGGGAACCAGGCGACCCCGCACCCTGCTCTTCGGCAGGTGGACCGCGGCAGAAGGAGCCCACGTTGTTGCTTCTCATCTCCCCCGACAGTGTCGAAGAGGCGCTCGACTGCGCGAAGGCGTCGGAGCACCTCGACATCGTTGACGTCAAAAGGCCCGCCGAGGGCTCGCTCGGCGCGAACTTCCCCTGGGTCATCAGGGAGATCCGCGAGGCGGTCCCGGCGGACAAGCCGGTGTCCGCGACCGTGGGGGACGTTCCGTACAAGCCCGGCACCGTGGCTCAGGCGGCGCTGGGCGCGGCCGTCTCGGGAGCCACGTACATCAAGGTCGGCCTCTACGGCTGCACGACGCCCGAGCAGGCCGTCGAGGTCATGCGCGGGGTCGTCAGGGCGGTGAAGGACCATCGGCCGGACGCGTTCGTCGTCGCCTCGGGGTACGCGGACGCCCACCGGATCGGCTGCGTCAGCCCGCTCTCGCTGCCGGACATCGCCCGCAGGTCCGGCTCCGACGCGGCCATGCTCGACACCGCGATCAAGGACGGGACCCGGCTGTTCGACCACGTTCCGCCGGAGGTCTGCGGCGAGTTCGTCGGGCGGGCCCACGAGGCCGGTCTGCTCGCGGCGCTCGCGGGCAGTGTGAAGGCGGCGGACCTCGGGGCGCTGACCCGCATCGGGGCGGACATCGTGGGGGTGCGCGGGGCCGTCTGTGAGGGAGGCGACCGCAGGGCGGGACGAATCCAGCCCCATCTGGTGGCCGCCTTCCGGGCGGAGATGGACCGGCACGCCGGGGAACACGCGGCGACCGCTGCCGCCGCGGGCTGACCGCCGGTATGCCGAGGAGCCGACTCCATCGCGCGCCCGCGATCTCCGGCGAGCGCTTCGCCGTCCTCGATCCGGCGACGGGTGAGCCGTTCGACGAGGCGCCCGACCAGCGGCCGGACGAGTTGGACGCCACCGTCGAAGGGGCCCGCGAGGCCTGGATCAGCTGGCGGGCCGACTCGCGCGCCCGCTCCGTGGCGCTGCTCGAAGCCGCCGAGGCCGTGGAGGCCGCCGGAGGCGACCTGGCGCCGCTGCTCACGCGGGAACAGGGCAAGCCGCTGGCCGAGTCGTACGCGGAGGTCGCCCGCACGGCGGCCCGGCTGCGCTACTTCGCGGCGCTGAAACCGGGCCGCGAGCCGATCGAGGACGGCCGGCCGGTGCGCAGCGAGGTCCGCTGGCGACCGCTCGGGCCCGTCGCCGCGATCGTTCCGTGGAACTTTCCCCTCCAGCTCGCGTCGGCGAAGTTCGCGCCCGCGCTCGCCGCGGGCAACACGATGGTGCTGAAGCCTTCGCCCTTCACGCCCCTCGCCACCCGCCTGCTGGGGTCGGTTCTCGCCGCCGCCCTCCCCGAGAACGTACTGACGATCGTCACCGGTCGCGAACCTCTCGGCGCCCGCCTCACCTCGCACCCGGCGATCCGGCACGTGACCTTCACCGGTTCGATCCCCACCGGGCGCGCGGTGGCCGGGGGCGCGGCGGACTCACTCGCCCGGGTCACCCTGGAACTGGGCGGGAACGATGCCGCCATCCTGCTGGACGACGTCGATGTGGAGCGGATCGCGGAGCGGCTGTTCTGGGCCGCCTTCCGCAACTGCGGGCAGGTCTGCATGGCGGTCAAACGGGTCTACGCGCCGGCCCGGCTCTACTCCCGGGTGGTCGAGGCCCTCGCCGACCAGGCCAGGAACGTCGTCGTCGGAGCCGGGCTCGACGCCGGCTCGCAGCTGGGACCGGTCAGCAACGCTCCCCAACTCGCGTGCGTGGAACGCCGTACGGCGCAGGCCCTGGCCGACGGCGCACGAGCCGCGGCGGGCGGCCACCGGCTGGACCGGCCCGGCTACTTCTTCGCCCCGACGATCCTGGCCGATGTCCCCTCCCACAGCCCTGTGGTGACGGAGGAGCAGTTCGGTCCTGTCCTGCCGGTATTGCCCTACGAGGATCTCGACCAGGCCGTCGCGCTGGCCAATGACACCGGGTTCGGGCTGGGCGGCTCGGTGTGGGGGACGGATCTGGACCGGGCCGAGGCGGTGGCGGACCGGCTGGAGTGCGGTACGGCGTGGATCAATCACCACGCGGAGCTCTCCCTCGCCCAGCCCTTCGCCGGAATCAAGGAGAGCGGTGTCGGCGTGGCGGGCGGGCCGTGGGGGCTGTACGGGAACCTCAGGCCGTTCGTGGTGCACCGTCCGCTGGAGGCGCCGTGAGGAGGTTCGGCGCCGCGGTGCTGCGCTCCTACGAGAGCCCCTTCACGCTTGAGGAGGTGGCGCTGGCCACGGGGCCGGCCGACGGGGAGATCCTGGTGCGGATCGCGGGCTGCGGGATGTGCAGGACCGATCTCGCGGTCCGGCGTTCGGCCGGCCGCTCGCCGTTGCCCGCCGTCCTCGGCCACGAGGGGGCGGGGGTCGTGGTGGAGACCGGCGGCCAGGCCACCGGGCCGGCTGTCGGCGACCATGTCGTGCTGAGCTTCGACTCGTGCGGACACTGCCGGAGCTGCGCGGGCGGGGCCCCCGCCTACTGCGACTCCTTCGCCTCGCTCAACCTCTTCGGAGGGCGCGGGGAGAACGCCTCGCGGTTCACCGACGCGGCCGGCGGCGCACTTGCCCCGCGATGGTTCGGGCAGTCCTCCTTCGCGGAGTACGCGATGGTCCCGGCCCGCAACGCCGTCCGGGTCGATCCCTCGCTGCCCCTGGAACTGCTCGGGCCATCTCGGCCTGGTGTCACGGCTCCACAGCCGGCTGCCGCTCGATCCCGGCACGCTCGACCGGGGGCGGAGGATCTCCCACATCTGCGAGGGCGACGCGGTGCCGTCGCTGCTGATTCCGCGCCTGACCGCCCTGTGGCAGGCGGGCCTGTTCCCTTTCGACCAGCTGATCCGTACGTATCCGCTCGCCGACATCAACGAGGCCGAACGCGACTGCGACGCGGGGCGCGTGGTCAAGCCCGTCCTGATTCCGGACGGGCAGGGGCGGTGAGCAGGCGGCCGGCTGCGCACCCGGCAGCCGGCCCGCAGGCGTCACACCAAGCCGAACGCCCACGCCGACGATCCGGGCCGGCGCAGGGGACGGCCGCGCCCTCCGGCTCGCTCGCCGCCGTCCGTAGCGGCCCCCGCGATCAGCGCACCGGACCGTAGGCGGGTTCGTCGACCTCCGAGCGGTAGACCTCGACCAGGGCGCCGCTGACGGTGTTCTGGTCCGTGGCCTCCTCCAGGTATCCCGAGATGCGGATGCCCTGCTGCGCACGCGTCGCCAGCATGCGGCGCACCTCGTCCGGCCGCACGGGGTCCACGTCCCGCGCGGAGCGGGTCTCTTCCTCCAGCGCCGCCCGGTAGCCCCCGCTCGGCTGGACCGTCGAGCTCAGCTCGATCATCTCCTCCGTGTCGAGGACGGTGCGCAGCGCCTCGTAGGTGTCCTCACGGGTCAGGTCCACTCCCGCGTGCCGGGCGGCGTCCACGACCAACTCGGGTACCTCGTCCCCGATTTCCGCCGCGAGTTCACGGACGAGCAGCGGATTGCGGGCGCGCAGGCGGGTGTTGATCCGGCCGCTGCGCTCGATGACGTCACGCCGCAGCCACACGGCCTCCGGGACGTCCCTCGTGTCCGTGCGGCGGTGCAGCCGCAGGCGTGCGACCGCCACGTTCAACGCGGTCACCGCCGTGCCGTGGTGGCGCGCCGCTTCCTCGGCCTGGAGCAGGAGTTGCTGCGCCCAGGCGTAGCGGCCCGTGTCCTCCGCGATGCGCGCCCCCAGCAGGACCAGGTCCATGAACGCGTCGTCGCGCCGCTCCTGCGTGGCGTGTTCCAGGAGGTTCTGGATGTTGTGGATCGCTGTGTCGAGGTTCCCGAGCGCGGCGTGCGCCTCGATCTCCAGCAGCACCGTTCCCGGCCACTCGCCGGCCTCGTCGCGGCGCCGGCGGAGCATGTGGATCACCTCGTCCGGCCTTCCCTCGTCGAGCAGGAGCCTGCCGACCCGCACCGCCTGGCGCGCCCAGGTCGCCGGGTCCGCCTGCGTGGAGAGGGTTTCGTCCACCGTCAGGCCGAGCTTCTCGGCGAGGTACACCCGTCCCGCGGGCGGAAGTTCCTCGAAGGCCGGCTCCAGCAGTCCGCCCGCCTCGTCCGTCCAGCGGGCGTCGAGCTCCGCCGTCGGGCGGCCGAGTGCCAGCCGGTGGTACAGCTCCTCCGCCCGGTCCTGCGGGTCGGTGCCCGCCTGGTCGGTCCCGCGTGCGGTGTAATGGCCGACAGCCCGCTCGTGGATCTCGCGCACGAGGCCGGGCTCCTCTTTGCCGAGCAGGGGAAGCATGGTCCTGCGCACGTCCGCCCGGTGCAGGGCGGTGAGCTCGCCGGGGACGGGTTCGACCAGTGTGGCCTCCCGGGAGAGGAGGTGGAACAGGCGCAGCGCCTCCTCCTCCCCGGTCTCCCCCAGCCGGCAGGGACCGGCCAGGACCTCCCGGATCACGGCGGGTGTCACCCGTCGCACCACGAGGGCGGGCCGCGCGATCTTGCGCAGGCTCTCGTCGTGCACGTTCTCCAGGAGCCGCTGATACAGGTACGCCTGTACGCCCTCGTCGTTCAGCCGCAGCAGAAACAGCCGTTGCAGGGCGACGCCGCGCGGCAGTCCTGACGCCGTTCCCGCGTTGCGCACGATCCCGGCCGCGAGCTTGAGGCTCAGCGGATTGCGTCCGACCCGGCGCACGATCGTGCGGTGGAAGGCATCCTCGTGCGCGAGTTCCGCCGGCAGGTGCCGTTCGAGGAGTTCGGCCACCCCCTTGTCGTCGAGGCCGCTCAGGGACCGCTGGCGCAGCGGAAAGCCAGCGGGCGTCTCCAGCGGGCTCCGGCCCGCGAGGACGATGCGAAGCCGAGGACCCGAGAGGGCCTCCCGCAGCCTGGACAGGAGTTTCCACAGCCGCTCCATCGCGAGCGGTCCTTTGCGCTGGGCCTCCTCCATCGTGTCGAACACCAGCAGGAGCGGAGCCGGCTCGGGGCCTTCTCCTGCGACGTGGACGGCGAGTTCGGCGAAGAGCTGGACGAGGCGGTCGTCGTCCGTGGTCCACACCCGGGCGTCGGTGCGGCTGCCCTCCTCGGCCCGTACGGCGCGGCGGCCGCGGAGGGTGACGCGCACCGCTTCCTCGACCGCGCGTGCTTCGGTCGCCGAGGACTCGAACAGGAGCCCCAACTGGCGTGCGGCCTCGGCGAGAACGGTGAGCGGCTCCTGCGGGCTGAGGTTCGGGAGGTCGAAGGAGAGATAGGCGAACGACAGCGGCCTGGCCCCCTCCGTCCCGGCCTGATCGAGGAGGAACCGGGCGAGGAGCGTGGTCTTGCCCACTCCTCCCGGACCGTGGAACACGATCGGCTGGGGTTCCTCGTCGGCCTTGCCCAGCAGCGCCCGGACGCGGTGGGCCTCGGTGCCGGCCGCCGGTGCCGAGAGCCTGCGCAGCCGGTCCAGGACCGCCTGGGCTGCCCCGCTCCGTTCGATGCCCACGTACTGGGCCAGCGACCGCAGTTCCGGCTCGCGGCCGACGAAGTGCTCGTCGACGAGGCGGCGCAGGGGCCGCAGTGTCTCCGCCAGCGCGATCCGTCGCCGCACAACTCCGGGCGACGGCGGCATCCGGTCCTCGTGTGCGAGCACGGCCGCGGCCCCGGGTGCCGCACTGAGCCACTCGGCCACCCGGAGCGTCCCCTGCAACTGCTCCGGGCTCTGGTCCCTCAGGGGCACGGCGGAGCCGCTGAAGTACGCGCAGGCCATGAGGCGTGCGGTGTCGGACGGGTCGCCGGGCAGCAACGAGAGCGCCGCGAGCATCGCCCCGGCTGATGCGAGCCGTTCGAGGGTGGCGGCCCGCACCTCCGTCCGCAGCCGCCATCGCCTGCCGGCGCTGGTGGCCACCCGTTCACAGTCCCTTGCGAAGAAGACGGACAGCAGCCGCGGGTCGTCCGTGCCGAGGGCGTCCAGCGCGGCCGCGTCGAAGGCACCGAGCAGTGCCGTCGCCTCACGGTGGCCCCATCGCGCCGGGTCGTGTGGGCCGTCCCACTCGTCGCCCGCCGGTAACTCAGTCATCCCCAGCCCCCATAGCACCCATCAGCTCCCGTGCGCGGCGCGCGGCGAACGGCGCGACCAGCGACGGGCTCAGGACGTCCCCCGGGAGGCCGCCGACGACGGCTTCGCAGAGGACCGCGTCGACGTGCCCGTCGACCTCGCTCGTCTTCAGTTCCAGGCCGTTGGAGCGCGAGACCCACTGGAAGAAGTCTCGCAAATGCGCGGGCTTCAGGGGCCCGATTCGCTCACGCAAAGCCCGGTCGTCGACCTCGCCCGGCAGCCGGCTGCGCGGATAGTCGATCAGTACCACGCGTGCCTTCTCGTTCGCCTCCCCCGAGTCGGCCATCACCGCTATCGACTCGACCAGGCGCAGCGCGGCCTCCGTGATCGTCGCCGTGTCCAGTCCGTCGAAGACCAGCCAGCGCTGCGGCCCGCCGCGGACCTGCCCCTTGAACCAGCTCAGGTACTTCAGCACACGGAAGTTGTCCGCCGCGTCCGGCTCCACGTCACAAATCTCGCCCAGGCCCATCTCCCCGGCGAGCAGCGCCATGAGCTCGCCCGGCTCCATCTGGCTGCCCTCCCAGAGACCGAAGTCGATCCGGTACGCCTCGGCGCCGTGGTGCCGGGCCACGTGCCGGATCAGGTGCCAGGAATGGCTCTTCCCGGATCTTCTGTCCCCGGTGATGATCAGGACCCGCTGCCCGGCGACGAATTCACGCAGGCACTCCCGCAGTTCGTGCCGGTCCAGCAGCACCCGTGACCCGCCCTCGTCGAACAGGTAGGAGCGGATGGGGTCTTCGCCGCGGGCACCGGCGTTGTCGAGGAGCTGTCTGAAGACCATCGTGCCGCGGCTGGCGGGATCGTGCGCCACGATCTCCACCAGCTGCCGCAACAGGCCGTCCTGCGCCGCCGCGTCCAGCACCTGCGGCCACACGTCGGCGGCGCGGCCGGAGGAGGAGAACAGCGCGGGGCGTACCCCCGCCAGGGCCGCGAACCGCTTGATCTCGCGATACTCGTAGTACGTGGTGAGCAGCCCCGTGAGGAGCTGTTCGGCGTCCGGGTCGCCCAGGGGGAACGTCCTCCGGTCGAGAAAACTCATGATTCACCTCAGTCCGGCGGACCGCACGCCCGCGGCGACGTGCTGGATACGGACGCCCTCGTTGCGGAACTCCCGCGGGCCCAGCGGGCTCTGGGGGCCCTGGGTGCCGGGGACGGATCTTCGGTGCAGGGCCACGAGGCGCCACGCCTCATCGAAGACCGGCGCCCCGGACGATCCGCGCTCGGTGTCGGTCCAGTACTGGACCACGTCGTCGTCGGCGTGCCGGACGACGTTGTGGTGCGCGGCCAGTTTCTTCACCCCGCCGTGGGGGTGCTGGATGATGTAGACGCGGTCCCCCGGCTCCACGGTGGCGGTGTCGTCCAGATCCAGCGACGGCACGCCCGCCGGGACGGGGGCGGCACAGCGGATGACCGCCCAGTCGCGCCGCGCGTCGCCCTCCACGCTCTCCGGATCGCACGGCACCACCTGGTGCGCCAGATCACGCCCTGACAGGTCGCGTTCGTACCCGAACCACGCCTCGGCGTGGAGCGCGCGGACCCCGCCCCTCCTCATGTCGTACAGGACGTGGTGGTTGGTGAGCAGGAGGTCCTCGCCGATCCGGAAGGCCGTTCCATAGCACTGCGCGTGGGGGAAGGTCACCAGGAGCCGGACCACCGCGGCGGCGACCTCCACCCCTCGCGCGAGGAACGCGACGTCGAGGAAGGTGTACCGGTCGAAGATCTGGCGTTCCTCGGTACTCGGGTCGCTGTACGCGGCCCACTCCCCCGGCACTTCGGGCGGCGCCGGCGCCTCCGTCACGGGGGCGTCCGCGGTCAGTTCCGCGACGCGGGCCGCCACGGCGGCGTCGGGGCCCGTGACGATCCGCTCCAGCAGGGCCCGCAGCCTGCCCTCGCGCCGTGCCTGCGTGAGCAGGTCGAACCAGGCCAGGCCCATGGGCTGGTCCCAGTTGATCTCCCCGAGCCGCACCCCGGCCTGAGCGGCCAGCCGCAGGACCGGCGCCTTCTGGTAGTACGTGTCGCTGAGGAGGCCGGTCAGCTCCCTCGCCGCAGGATCGGTCCAGTCGAAGGGGTACCGGTCCAGGAAATGCGTGTCATTCATCTGCCCCCCCCAGGGATGACGTCTTCTCGTACCGGACCCGCCGGTGTCCCGGCCGTGCTTGCGGCGACCGCCCACTAAATCCCGCGGGCCCCCGCGGGGGGGGGGGGGCCGCGGGGCCCCCCCCCCGGGCCCCCCGGGGGGGGGCCGGGGGCTCCCAGGTAGGAGCGGATGCCCGCCTCGTCCACCAGCCGGTTCGCCGCGAACCGGGGGAAGTCGCGGACGTC
>NZ_JAIUKE010000092.1 GCF_020176795.1 Streptomyces sp. 8L | reverse complement strand
AGGATCATCGGTGGCTCCAGGAGATGGGCGGGTCCCGGCCGGTTGGCGCGGGGCGGGGGCGTGCGGCCGGTCAGATGAGGGTCCAGGAGATGTCAGTGAAATCCCAGGTGTCGGTGGTGGCGACGGTGGTGCTGGCGTAGACGGTGACGGTGCCGGAGGCTTGGATGCGGCAGCCGATGACACGCGGGTCTGCGCTGGTGGCCCGTACCAGGCCGAGGTAGTGGTCTTTCTTCGGGCACAGTTCGGGCGGCACGGTGAACGCGGTCTGAGAGCCGGTGAACGCGGTTGTGGTGGATGCGCTTCCGTCGAGGCAGACCCGGACGCCGTCGGGGATGAGGCGCAGGGTCTGGTAGGTCGTGTTCTGGGGTGTCGTCCACGCCGCGTATGTGGGTGTGATGGGTGGCTGTGGGACGGGGACGGGCCGACCTGCCACGCTGAGGCCGGCAGCGTCCAGACGGAGGGCTTCCGTGTTGTTGATCGTCACCTGGAGCCCGGCGAGGACGGCTTGCGGGTCGATCAGGTGGTTGTAGCCGCCGACTTGGAGGTGGACGCCGTCGGCGAGCATGTATCCCATCGGGTGGTCGGTGCCGGCGACTCCTGCATACGCCTGAGGGCCGTCTTCGATCTGGGGCGAGGCGAGGATGACCTCGGCACCGTCGCCGCCGAAAGCGGCGATGACACGGCCGGGGGTGGCTTCTCCCGTGGCGCCGGTGTAGATGTCGAGGGAGGGCGGCTGGCCGCCGCTTGTCCCGGGGTTGAGGACGACACGCTGTGCGCCGGTCCCGGTCTGTACGAGCGTGCCCGTGATGGTGCCGCCGCTGATGTCCGACCCGGTGATGGTGCCGGTGAACGCGGCGTTGCCGCTCGCCCCGTCGAAGCTCACGGTCAAGGCGCCGGTGTTGTTGTAGACGCGCAGGCCATCGCCGTTGAGCTCGACGCGGGCCCCGGTCGGGTCTCCGGCCACGAGCCGTGTCACCAGGGCGAGGATCGCCTCCAGCTTGTCCGCCGTGACCGCGCCCGCGGCGATCGCTACGGCGGTGACCGATCCGGCCGTCAGGTCCGGGCCGTCGACCTGCGCGGGAACGCCCGCGGTCTGTGCTGAGGCTGGGCCGTCGATGCCGCCCGTGTTGACGCCGACGAGCCGCACGTAGGTTGTCTGATACGGCAGGGGGACAACGGGCAGCCGGCCGCCCTCGCCCGCCCGGGTGATGGTGCCGGCGAACGTAGCGGCCGACGGCGTGAAGCCGGACGATGTCGACACGTGGACGGCGACGTGGTCGAAGTCGGCGGGCAGTGTGCTGCCGTCGGCGAGGGTGCCGTCCCAGACGACGGACAGGCCCCCCAGCGACGGCGTGACCACCGGTGGGGACGGGGCGCCCGGCGGCGGTCCGCCGACGGAGACGAGGGCCACGCTGCCGTCGTCCTGGTGACCGAGGATGGCGCGGACGGTGCCGTCGGGGTCGGTGATGGTGAGAGCGCCCTGGCTGATCGAGGAGTGTTCCAGGCGGCGCGAGGCCCGCAGTTCGCGCACCTGACGCCGCAGGTCGGCAACCTCGCGGGCGAGGGTGGTTACGTCGGGCGGCAACTGGCGGAGTTGTCTGGGCATCAGGTGTCGTCGTCCTCCACGAGGATGGGGCTGATCTGGTCGGCGCCGGGGTCGAGGGTCCACGACCAGCAGCGGGCCACCGTGGAGGCGCCGTCCGGGTGACGGGGCGAGGTGCGGACCTGGACGCCGATGCTGTCGCCGAGACCGAAGTCACGCCCGAGGCGCGGGGCCTGGCTCGCTGTTGCGGTGACGGCCCACACGGCGGAGCCAGTGCGCATGGCTGCGAGGTCGGTGCGGGCGGTGGCGGTGAGCTGGACAGGGTCGGTGGCCGCGTCGGCGGGGGTGCCCCGGTACTCGAACAGGCAGTACCCGGCGGCGATCAGGTCATCGGCGGTCAGGATGTCGGAGCGCAGGCGCGAGACGCCCTCGCCCGTGCCGTACTCCGTAACCCTCGTGGCGCCTTTGCCGGTCTCGTAGGACTCGGTGAGCGTGTACTGGCTGATGCAGCCGGGCAGGTCGAAGACCGGGTCAGGGGTGCTCGTGATGGTGCCGACTCGCGGGCGGATGAGGACCGGCAGCACGAACCCGGTGTTCGTGCTGTTCCAGCGGCAGCCGACGGTCCACTCGGGGCCGCCCGCGTCGGTGATCTCCTGCCATACGGACAGGACAGTGCGGTCGTCGCCGTCCGAGACGCTGTAGGTCTGGCTCGTGCCGGTCGCCTGCGCGTCGAACACGAACGGCGGCGCCGACACCATCAGGGCGGCGCCGGTGCCGGTGAGGATCGCGGCCTGGTCGTCGGCGCCGGTGTAGGTGCCGGTGTAGCGGCGGTCGAAGTAGCCCTCAGGCGAGACGAGTCCGAGGTCGACGGCCGGGTCGGAGCCGCCCGCGCGGGTCAGCGTGAGCCACGCGCCGATCGGCTTCCCGGTCAGGGTGTCCACCGCGACGAGCATGGTGCGGCCCTGCTGCGTAGCGGCCTCCCAGCCGCGCGGCGCGCCGTCGAGCGCCAGCGACACCAAAGACGTCGAGGACGCGCACAGCTTGCCCGTCAGGGGCTGGGAGACGGTGATGGAGCGCAGTTCCTCGATGATCTGCCCGGAGGCCAGATCGCAGCCGTACCACGCCAGGACGACAGGCCGCTGCGGCATCGTCATGCGATCGGCTCCACCATCAGCTGCCCGGAGTCGATCCGCGTGTCCGTCAGCGGCGTACCGATCGCCGAGGCAGCCCAGGCGGGCGTCAGCGTCACGCGCACACCCGGCGTCAGCCCGGTGCGCAGGACGCGCCGCGTCGCGTACACGCGCGACCCCGCGCAGGCCAGGGCGTTCTGGTTGCCCGCTGCCTCGGTGTAGCCGCCGGTAGCTGCCCACGACATCCAGGCTGTAGAGGTGAGCGAGGCCGTGTTCTGAAGCGAACCGGACACAGAGACCCACACAGAGCCCGACGGCGGCACGGTGAACGTGAGCGGCGGCCAGGCCGCGCTCGTGAAGAGCACGAAGTCGGCAGCCGCCGCGTACGGCGGCTCACTGATCTGCTGAGTCACCTTCGGCTCAAGTACGAGGTAACGCCAGCGTGTCCCGTCCCAGCGTCGTGTGCCGTCCCCCGAGTCCCACAGCTGCCCGAGATACGGGGCCGGCGGCGCGACCTGTCCGACGGTGAGGCCGCCGGCCGCCGCCGTGTAGGGGCGGGTCGCGGTGGAGACGACCGGGTTGCCGCCGCCGCTCTTGGGCACCGAGATGGTGGCGAGGATGACGAACGTGGCGTCGGTGGGCGTCGGCGCGATCGGTGAGGCGGCGGGGGTGCCGGTCAGCAGGATGACGTCGCCGTCCCGCGCGCCGGTCGCGTCGGCGTCCGTGTCCCTGATGCGCGCATACACGAGGTCGACACGCGCATTGGTGGCGTTGGCCGCCGCCAGGGTCTTCGTGACGACCGCGTCGCAGGACAGGACATACGGGCCCTGGGTGTTGCTGGAGCCGCCCTGAACGACGGCAACACCTGGGGAGACGGACACGGTGGTGCCCGACACGCTGGTGTCGAGGCCTGCGCCGGGGCGGGAGCCGGGCTGGACGGCCAGGCCGGTGGCGCCGGGGCTGATGAGCGCGGCGAGGGCCTGCCTGAACGCCTGGCTGCTGTAGGAGGGGGCGCCGCTGTCGGCGTTGATGGGGAACGCGGTGATCGTCACAGCGGAGTCACTCCCATGCGGATCGGTAGGTGAGGGTGCAGACGGCCGTGTCCGAGTAGGCGCCCGCGCGGAAGCTGACAGTGGACTGGCCCGGCGGCAGGACCGGCCAGTCCCCGGAGACCAGGGCCCGCCGCGAGGCGGTGTTGTTGTAGTAGGCGGTGTGGGCGTCGGTGTCGAGCTCCAGCCAGTCGCCGGCCGCGATGTCCCCGCCGTACAGCAGGGACGCCGTGCTCCCGTCCGGGCCGGTCACGACGACGAGGGGCTGCGAGACGGGCCCATCGATGCGGATCGTCGGCCGGGCGTCGATGCTGCCCTCGTTGATCACGGCCGCGTCCCCGGGCACCACCGTCGCGTCGATCTCGAACGGGAACACGATCGGGAGCGTGAGGCCGCCGGAGACGGACGGCAGGCGCAGGGCCGCCGTCGTCTCCGTCGTCGCGTACAGCCGCGGGTCCGGCGCGGTGACCTGCACCGACCAGTCGACCACTCGGGAGGTGAGGCGCTGCATCAGCGGTTTACCCGAGCGGCGGACGGTGGCCTGGCGCGGCGTCGACTCGAACACGGTCAACGTCGTGTCGTGCAGGCCGGCCGCCGCTTTCAGCTGTGCGATTGCTGTGTCGACGGTTGCCGGGTCAGGGGCTCGGAATTTGCCGGCCAGGGTGATGACGCGCTCCGCCAGGTAGACGGGACCCATCCACGAACCGTGGTCCGCCTCCCTGGCGGTGAGCGTGGTGCGTACGTCAGGGCTGTCCCAGCCGTCGTTGGTCGCCAGGTACCAGTACACGCCGTCCGGGGCTACCTCGTTGAACCGAATGTCACCGAGCTGGTGTACCAGTCCCCCGAGCGATGTGCCCGGCGCGAGTCCCGCCATGGTCCCCCCCCCTTCCTGTCAGCCGACGAACGCCATGTGCCGGGCCACGTCCTGCGCTTGCTCGGCCGTGGTCTGGCCCGCGCCGTTCAACGTGACGTTGTAGGTGCGGTAGTCGCCGCCCTGGCCGCCTCCGGCGCTCCGGTGGGACACGGAGCCGACCGGGGTGAGCTGGTAGCCGAGCATCCCCGCGACCGACGACAGGATTCCCGTCGACCGGGACCGATGCGCGACCCCGAGCGGGATGAACGCCTCGCCGCCCGTGCCGTGTTCGGCGAACAGGACGTTCGCACCGTCCGGGGCGATACCGCCCTGCGCCATCGCGACGCCCTGACCCCGCAGCTGCGACACGAACGTCCCGGACCCGTTGACGCCCTTGATCTGCGAGGCGATCTTCGGCGCGAGGGCCTGCACGGTGTCCCAGTCCAGGCCCGACGCGAGCACGTCCGCGATCCCCGCGCCCGGGTGACCGCGCAGGAAGGACAGGAGGCTGGTCGCGTTCGTCAGGTCGTCGCTGGACAACAGCGCCGCGTTGGCCTTCGCCGCAGCGTTCGCCTTGGCCGCGGACGCCTTGTCCTTCACCGCGGACGCCGCGAGGTCCATGGCGGCCTGGTCGCCCTGCCCGGCGAGCTGGTTGGCGAGGTCGCCGTAGCCCAGGGCGGAGAGCTTGAGGAGGTTGGTCTGGAACGTCTTGCTGCTGCTGGTCGCGGCGCTGATCTGGGTGGTGAAGTCGCCCAGGGTCGCCTTGGCGACGCCCTGGACCTTGAGCAGCTTGGCGACGATGTCGTTGAACTGCTTCGTGGAGGCGCCTGCCAGCTCGTTGACGAGGCTGTAGCCGCTGGTGCCCATGCTCTCCAGCAGCTGTTCGACCTCGGTGCCTCCCTTCTTCGCGATCTTCGTCAGGTTGCCGCGCCACTTGTCGGTGGCCGTGGCGGTGGCGGTGAGCTGCTTCTGGTATGCGGTGAGGTTCAGCATGGTCGGCGTCTTGGCGCCCGCCTTGAGGCCGAGGGCGACGTCGGCGGACTTCACGTTCGAGTAGGCCGAGTTCACCTTGGTCTGGGCCGCCTTGCGCTGCGAGGCGGTGGACTTCTTGTCCTTCTTGACCTCGTTGAGGTTCTTGACCGCGTCGTTGTACGCCGACCAGGCATCCCGCAGCTTCCCCGCGAGGGTGTCGAAGCGGTTGCGGGCGTCGTCCACGCCGATGCTGCCGGGCGTGGTCGGGGTGTAGGAGAATCCCCCGTCCGCCCACGCCACCCCCTTTCCCCCGAGGCGGCGCACGGTCTCGTCGGTGATCGCGCGGGAGCGGGTGCGCTTGGACTGCGCGAGCGGAATGTACGCCTCGCCCCCCGTCTCCGGCTCGGCCCACAGGCGCCACGCGCCGGCCGGGGCGATCTGCGCGACATGCTGCTCGTTCATGCCGCCAGCCGCGTATCGGGTGATGCCGCCGTTCGCGTAGTAGTTCGTGATCGACCCGCGGGCGTTGGCCACGTAGCCGGAGGACCACGGCCCGGCGGCCGGCTTCCCGTTGGTCCGGAAGCTGGTCGTGATGGTGTTGGTGACGCTCTTGCCGTGGAGGCCGTTGATGGCGCGTTGCAGGGCGCCCACGTTGCTGATTGGCGTGCTGGTCGGAGCGGTGATCGACAGCCGCTTGCCGGACAGATGCTTGACGCTGAAGCCGACGTTCTCCAGCGCCTTGACGGCCGTGCCGGTCAGGGCGCTGACCGTGATGGTCTTGCCCTTCGTCGTGGCGACCTTCGACTGCACGCCGTTGAGCTGGGAGATCGCTTTCGCGGTGTCCGCGTCGACCTGGACGGTCTTGCTGCCCAGCTTCTTCGCGATGAGCTGGTCCAGTGCGGCCTGGGCTTTCGCCGTCGGTGCGGTGATCTGCATAACCCTGCCGCCGGGGATTCGGTCGACCTTGACGCCGAGGGCGGTCAGCTGCTTGACCGCGTCGTCGGTCAGGGCCTGGACCTTGATGGACTGCCCTTGCGGCAGGTGTTCCGCCAGACCCTTTACGTACAGCAGGTCCCGGGTGGACTGGTCCACGCCCTTGAGATCCAGCGTCAGGGCCAGGTTGGAGGGGATGAGTCCCATCTGCGCCGCGAGCTTCTGCGCCTTCTCGGTCGGGATGCCGAGCTTCTCGCCGCCCTTGACGGCCGCGTCGTAGGCCGACTGCATCGCGCCCTCGGCCTTGGCCAGGGCCGCGGGGACCGACTCGTCGTTCTTGCGGGCGAAGTCGTAGGTGGACGATGCGGCCGTGGCTGCGCTGCTGCCGATCGCGGTGAGCTGGTCGGAGAGCTTCTTCGCGTTCTCCTTCGTCGTGTCGAGGTAGCCGTCCGACGAGATCAGGGAGGCACCGAAGCCCTTGGACTTGTCGATGGTCCCGGTCCAGGCGTCGTTCATGTCCTGGATCGAGCCGTTGAGCTGCGAGATCGCGGCCTGCTGGTCCAGCTCGCCGCCGGACAGCAGCTGAAGGGCCGTGTGCAGGGCGTTGGCCTTGTCCTCGGCGCTGGATGCCGAGTTCCCGAGGACGTCGATCGCGTCCTTCAGGTTCTGCGTCGGGTCCGTGGCATCCGCTGCGGTCTTACCGGCGTCCCTGGTGGCCGCCGCCTCGTTCTTGTACGCCTGCGTGGCCTTGCCGACCGCGCCGGACGTGTCGTTGATGGTGCCCAGGAGCTTCTTCGCGTCGCCGTACAGGGCTTGGTGCCCGCGGCCGAGTTCTTCGTCGCCGCGGTTGCTGTACGCGGTGTACGTGGCGTTCTTCTGCAACGCCGCGTTGACCTGTTCGAGGGCGCTCTTGCTGCCGAGGGCGGCGGATTCGACGGTGCCCTGTGCGATGCCGTACTGGCGAGCCGTGTCGAAGGCGCCGGCGGACTGCAACTTCTGCGCCGCGAGCGCCCGCGAGTTCTCGCCGAGGGCACCGGAGTCCTTCTGGATGGAGCTGGTGAAGTCCTCCACGGACTGCTTCGCAGCCTGCTGGTGCTGCGCGAACACGTCCATGATCGCGAAGGCACCGGTGATGGCGATGCCCCACGGGCCGCCCATCACCCCGAGCAGGCCCCGCCCGGCGGCCTTCACCCCGTTCAGCGCGCCGACCGCGCCAGCGGCCGAGACGCCCCGAAGAGTGGAACTGAAGCGCTGCACACGGGTGGCATCCTCCGGAAGGGACACCGTGGCGTTACGGAACGCCGTGCCCATCCGGGAAGCCGTGACCTGCATGCGGGAAGCGTCACGAGGAAGTTCCTCTGACGCGCCGCGCAGAGCGTTGCCGAACGCTGCCATTGCTGGGCTGCGCCGCTCAAGTTCGGCGACGTATCCGCCGTAGCGGCTGAGTTCCTGTCCCGCACCTGCGGCGAGGACACGCTGGTAGGTCGCTGCGTCGCCGATGCCGCGGAACGCGGTCACGGCCGTGCGGCCGTAGCCGTTGACGGTCGACTGTAGAGCCTGGATCTGCGGGCGGAAGGGCCGCATCGCGAGCATGCCCAGGACGGACAGCTGGATGGGGCCCGGAAGGGACGCGAATCCGCGCGCGACGTTCCCGAGGAGACCGCCTACCGGTCGCAGGCCGCCCGTCATGTCGGTCGCCTCGTCGGTGACCTTCTGCAGAGCGGTGACGGCGACCTGGAGGCGGCCGTCGAACGTCTGAAGCGCGCCACCGCCGCTGGTGATCGAGTGGAAAATGTCCTTCACGCCGGAGACGACCGGCGCGGAGGCATCCTCCACGTTATGGAACGACTTGGCCAGGTCGACGCCGATGGTCGCGGCCAGCGGCGCCACGTCGGTGACGAGGTTGGTGACGGCTTCCTCGGCCGGCTTGACCATGCTGCGAGCCGCCGACTCCACGCCTCCGGCCGCGTGGGAGAGCTTGTCCTCCACGCCGGGCCCGTAGATGTCCCACAGGTCCTCGGCGGTCTTGATACCGCGCTTGAGGACCGGCAGCGCCTTCGCGACCCCGCCCGACAGGCCCCGGGTGATGCCTTCCAGCGCCGGGGCGCCCGCCAGGTACAGCTGGAGGAACGTCGAGGACAGTTCCTTGCCGAGGCCGCGCATCGCGCCGCCCAAGCCCTTGGACTCCGCAGCCGCGAGAGCAGCCGCACCGCCCTGCCGGCCGACAGCCGTGGCCATGGCGTCGAAGTTCTGCGTGCCCTGGTGCGCCAGCGCCGTGACGGCGGACAGAGCGGGCTTCCCGAACGCCATCGCCGCCGCAGCGGTGAACTGCTGGGTGGTCAGCTTCTCCTGCGCGTCGTGGAGCTTGCCGACGACGTACTCCAGGCCCTTGAAGTTGCCCTGGGAGTCGTAGGCCTGGACACCGAGTTCCTTGAGCCCCTTCTTCATCTGCGCGGTCGGCTTGGACATGTTGACCAGCGCCGAGCGCAGGGCGGTACCGGCGGTCTCGCCGATGATGCCGGACTTGCCGAGCAGACCGATCGCGGTCGTCGCCTGCTGGATCGAGACGCCCATGCTGTGCGCGGTCGGCCCCACATACTTCAGGGCGTACGCGAGGTCGGTGAGCTCGCCCGACGTGTTGTTCGCGACGTTCGCGAGGGTGTCCGCGACCATCGTCGCGTCGGACGCCTTCAGGCCGAACTGGTCCAGGGCGTCACCCTCGATCCGGGCCGCCGTCCCGACGTCGGTACGGGCCGCCGACGACAGCTGGATCGTGCCTCGGGCCGCAGTGATGGAGTCCCGCGCCGACAGGCCGGCCTTCGCGAGCTCCACCATGGCGTCCGCGGCTTCCTCCGCGTTCGCCTTCGGCAGCTTGAGGTCCGAACCGAGAGACTGTGCCTCCTTGGCCGCCGCGTTCATGTCCCCGCCGGACGCCCGTGTGACCTCGGAGAACTTGTTCATCGCGTCGTTGTAGGCGTTGCCCTCTTCGACGAGGTTCTCCGTGCCCCGGAAGATCGCGCCCCCGGCGAGGATCAGCCCGAGCTCGCCCGCCATGGAGACGGCATGCGAGAAGGCGGTACGCAGTCGGCCGACGGACCGTTCGCCCTCGGAGCCGATCCGGCCCAGTGCGGTGGTCGCGCCCCGTGCGGAGCCCGTGAGGTCGCTCATTCCGCGACGGGCCCCGGCGGCGGCCGTGGTGGTGCCCCGCAGCCCCGTACCGGCACGGGTAGCGCCCTCCCCGACCGCCGTGAGGCCACCGCGGGCACCGGTGGCGCCTTCCCGGACTCCGGCCAGCGCGCTGCGCGCGGCGGCGCTCTCCCCGGCCAGGGTCCGCACGCCGCGCCCACTGCGGGTGGCCGCGGTACCGAACGTGTCGGCGGTCGCCGTGGCGGCCCGCATCGGACCGGTGAACCCGGCGGTGTCCGCGGTGACGCGCACGAGGACGGTACGGGTCGACATGGCGCCCCTTCTGTTCAGTTGTCGTCGCCCCGGCGGACGACCCCGATCTTTCGACCCGCGGTGACAGCGTTCCGGTCCGGGTCTTGCAGCGCCTGGACGTGCTTCTCTTTCGCCTCGCACGCGAAACAGACCTGGTCACGCGTCGCATAGGCGTCTTCGTTGTCCGGGTGCGTGGACTCGGAGAGGTGATGGCCACAGCCGGGGCAGATCTGGCCGGCCCAGTCCGTGTACTCCAGGGCGAGGAGCGTGTCCTCCTCGGTCCAGACCGGGTCACCCGGCATGGCGACCCGGCCCATGAACACCGAGTAGGGGATGCCGCGGGGGACGCAGTAGCTCAGCTGCCTGCGTAGCTCCGCAGAATCTCGGACACGATCTCCGATTTTCCCAGGCTGCCGTCATCCCGCGTCTGCAAGGCGTACGCGTTGCCCCACAGCTGCGCCATCTGCCCGTCAGACAGGTCGTCCCAGAACTCGCTCCACTCCTGCTCGGTGCCGGGGTCGGGGCGCAGGAGCTGAGCGCGGACGAGGGCGCCCGGAAGGGTGTCGACGTTGAAGTCGGGCTTCGCGGAGACGGGCGCGTCGGCGAGTTGGTCGGGCGTGGGCGGGTGCTCGGCGACCATACGGGCCCACGCGCGGTGGGTGAGCGCCTGCAGTTCGAAGTCCACACGCGAAGCCTCGGCCCGCTCGTGTGCGTCCAGCAGCTGCTGCTCGATGGCAGGCGCTGTCGGGTCCTCGTTGGACATCTCGTCCGCCTCGCGCGCCCGGGTGAGGATCTGTTCGAGGCCGGCCGCCTCGGCGACCGCACCGCCGTCGAGATAGAGCGGCACGCTCGTGCGCGGCCGCGCGAACTTGCCGCGCAGCGCGGCCACCGTGGTCGCCGCGCTCACGGCAGGTTCGGCGGTCGTCGTCGGGGCGCTCGGGATGCCCGTGAACGTTGCAGGAATCGTCAAGGTCAGCTCCCGGACGGTGCAGCCGCGACGACGGCGTCGAGGGCCGGCGGGGCGGTGATGGGCAGCTGCGCGTCGAACCGCGAGGTCTGGTTCTCGGCGATGTCGGCCATCGCTCGGGTGAGGACCTCCACCGAGTAGACCTCGCATCGATCGCCGGCCTTCGGCGTGGCTTCCGGGGAGCCGATGCCCGTAGTGACGGACTGGTTCCAGCCGGGCCGGGCCACGGCGATGAACCCCACCGACCCGTCGGTCAGGGTGGCCCACGCGAGGTCCGCGCTGCCGAGGCTGTCGCGCTGGCAGGTCAAGGTCGCGGCGTCACCGCCGCGGGTACCGCCGACCGTGGTCGTGAAGTCCGAGCCGACCACCGAGCTGTCGACCGTGTTGCCGCTGTTGGGCGTCTTGAGGCCGTCCCGGGTGACGTAGTTGTGCAGGGACACGCCCGCGGTGATCTCCTCCACCGTCGGCGCCGACATGTCGGCGCACACGGGCAGGAAGTAGATCCCGAGCTTGCCCGATGTTCCGTACCTGGACATCAGTTCTCCTTGCTGGTATTGGCGGCCGAAGACGCGGCCGGGCCGGTGGTGTCGGTTTTGGCCCTCGCCGGCGCCGGGTCGGTGGCCGCAGCGGACACCGCCACGGTTTCCGGGGCATCGGGCGCGGGCTGCCAGCCGCGCGCCTTCCAGACCTGCTCGGCCTGCTGGCGAGTGGTGGTGTAGCGGCTGCCGGGCAGCGTGGGATGGGTCAGGGTGACGCTGTCGTCGCTCATGGCGTGACCACTCCGATCGGGGTGAGCTGGTAGCGGTAGATGTCGGCCCTGAAGTAGCCCGACGATTCGGGGGTGGTGGGGTCGACGGAGGTGTCGCGGCGGGTGGGCTGGCCGCCGATGTGCTGCGCGGCCTGGACCCACGCGTAGCCGTCCGGACCTGGCGTCCTGGTGAGGGCGAGAGCGACCGTGCGGCAGGCCTCGGCGACTTGGTCGGCGGCGAGTCGCGACGGGCCGCAGGCGGTCACCTGGAGGTCTACCGTGCGGTCCTGGTTCGGGGAGCCGATCGGCCCGTTCGCGGCGAGCTCGTTGTACGGCCACACGACCGCGTACCGGCCCGTCAGGTCCGTTGTTCCCACGCGGGCCTGAGCGTCGCCCGTGGCGATCCCCGCGGCACGCAGGGCGTCCACGAGCAGGCCCGTGGCGTTCACGCGAGCCCCAAGGCCTGCGTCACGGCCGTCTCGACGCCCTTTTCGAGGTCGTCGGCGTTCTCCTCCAGGGCCGGGCCCATGTGCGGGATCGGCGCGTTCTTGCGGCTGCCGTACTCGATCAGGTTGCCGAGCGGGCCCTGCGTACGGTCCTTGTCCGGCCCGATCTCCGCCTCGGCCCCGGCGGCGGACTCCGTGACGTCGTAGGTGATCGAGTAGGGGTAGGCGGGCAGGTGCGCGTATCCGGAGACCCGCTGCCGGGCCGAGTCGCGCACCTTGCGGGCCGTTACCGTGACGGCCTGCTTGACCTTCACGTCGAGGACCGCCGGGGCCCCGGACAGGGCCGTCTCGACCTCGCGCAGGCCCGTGATGATGACGCTCACCGGGACACCTCCGTACAGCGCAGGCGGCGCGCCGTGATCTGGCCGCCTTTGATGGCGGTGGTGATGTTCATGGCCACGCCCGGCAGCGACGGATCGAGCGAGGTGAGAACGGTCAGCCGCTGCCCGTAGGCGACGTGTGTGGCGCTGAGGGGTAGTGAGGCCGTGTACTGCCATGTCCCGGCCGGTGCCGCGTCCTGCTGGCCGCGTGGGGAGTCCTCGGGGGCCATGGGCTTGATGCGGCACTTGCCCTCGTAGACGAGGGACACGGACGGGGTGTCGGTGCCGTCGTCGGACGTGACGACCTCGCCGATTTCCTCCACCCGGCAGGTGTCCGTCATCAGTTCCAGGGCGGCCCGCTGCCCGGCCGCCGCGGTGCTGGCCGCGCTCACCAGCGCCACTCCCCGACACCCGGCACGGCCGGCGAGTAGGGGGGCGGCGCGTAGGGGACGCGCGGGGCGGCGGGAACGATCGTCCCGGCCCGTATCCGGTACTCCCGCAGGGCGGCCTTGTCGTCCGCTGAGAGGGTCCCGGCGCCGAGCGATTCGGACGCGAAGGTCCGGTTGAAGTCGTCGATGCCTTCGCTGCGGAGCATCTCCGGGTTGGCGACGCTCTGCCCGGCCAGGCCCAGGACGATGCCGAGGATGTCGCCGGGGACGTCCTCGTATCCGTGGTCGTAGACGACGGTGGCCCATTCGCTCCACCCAGCGGCCCGGTGGAGCTGGTTGCCGCGCAGGGTCCAGTCCGTCAGCAGCGTCCCGTCCACGGTCACCGAGGTGACGGCTACGACGGGACGCTGCGGCAGGACCAGCGGGCCCATGCGCGGGGCGAGGTCGACGCTGTCGCCCGTGACCCGGGTGATGGTCTGGCGGGTGTAGCGCCGTACAACGCCTGAGGCGACCTGCAACGCGAGGGTTGCACTCGCCTCGGGGATGTCGTCTCGCTGGGTGAAGGCTGCGAGGTCAGCCGGCGTTGCCAGCGGTTCCAGCCCCGTCATCGCTGTCACCGCCCTTGCCCGCCGGCTTCTTCGGCGCGTCCTCGGTGATGCCGTACTCGCCGCGCTCGGCCAGGGCCCGCAGACCTGCGACCTTGTCCTTGGCGGCGGTGGTGACCTGGCCGTCCTCGAAGCGCACGCCGAGGTCGGCGATGCGCAGGCAGAGGTGTGTGGAGCTGCGGAACGTCGGCATCACGCGTCCGATCCGTCGTTCGCGGCGACCAGGTTGGTGGTCAGGCCGGTGATCTTGCCGTGCTTCTTCTCGTTGCCGTACTCCAGGCCGACCTCGCCGTAGATCTGGTACTTGTCGGCGGCGCCGGTCTTCGCGAGGGGCTCCTGGAAGAGGAAGCCCTTGCCGGGGATCGGCAGGAACCGCGGCGCGCACTCCTCCAGGGAGACCACCGCGAGCTGGTCGGTCGGCATGTAGCGGTCGAGCATGATGTTGAGCGTGCCGAAGTCGGTCTCCAGGGTCTGGAGGTTCACGCCGCCCACGTTGCGGGTCTGCTCCTGGTAGCGCCGGTTCGTGACGAACAGCGTGGACAGGTTGCGCTTGACGATCGCGTTGCAGACCAGCGTCGCGGTCTCGGTCTCCTGGATGCCGCCGGACTGCCATACGTCCTGAAGGAGCGTGAGGACCATCTCGTCGGTCAGATCGGCGGCCGTCGCGTTGGTGATGACGTTCGTCGTGATGGCGGACAGGAGGCCGCGGGTCTTGCGGGCCGTGGAGTTGTCGGCGCCCTCCGCGAACGTCCCGGTCAGGAACGACAGCTCGATGTCGCGGGCGATCTGCTTGAGGGACTGCGCGAGCTGCCAGTCGGCCTCGTCGGTGACGGCGTTCGTGCCCGTCAGGCCGACGGCGTTGGCGTTGTTGGAGCCGCTGGAGGCGAACTGGCCGACGGCGGCCTGCTTCGTGTAGGAGACCGTGACGGCTTCCTGGTGGATCTCCACCACGTTCGACACGTTGAAGCGGGCCCGCGCCTCGGGGGTGGGCGCGTCGGCGCCCTCGGTGCGCTGCCGCGACGCGGACGCGTCCCGCAGGTCGTACCCGGACCAGGTGAAGATGGTCGAGTTCGCGGGCCGGCCGCCGGTCAGGCCGCCGATGGCGGACAGGAAGGGCGTGTCCTCGGGCGAGGCGTTGAACAGCTCGCCGACGTAGTTGGGCAGGTTGAACGTGGTGCCCATGCCGGTGATTCCGGGCATCGGGTCCTCCTTGGAATCGCGGGCAGGTCACCCCTGCCCGGGTCAGTTCGTTTTCTGGTTGGCGAGCATCTGGGCCTGCTTGAGGCGTCGTGACGTGTTCCAGTCGCCCTTGGCCTCGGCCTCGGCGATCTGCTGGCCGATGGACTGGCCGCCGTCCGGCCGGGCGCCCTGCGCCGGGTCCGGGGCCGGGGTTCGGGGCCCGTCGTCCTTGGCGAGGTACGGCTTGCGCGCCAGGAGGTCGTCCAGGGCCTCGCTCAGCTCGTCCTGGTCGACGTCGCCGTCCTCTCCGACAGCGAACTTGTCGAGGTCGAGGTGGACCAGCGCGTCCCCGGCGTCCCGCAGTCGGCCGGCCGCAGCTGCCTTGACCTCCGCGCGCAGGATGCGCCGGTTGGCCTTCTGGACCGCTTCGCGCTGGGCGTCGCGGGCCATCTGCGCCGGGTCGGGCTCGGCCGGCTTGAGCTTGGCGCGGATCTCCTCCGGCGTCAGCCCGAGCTCGTCGGCAAGGTCCGTCCACGGGCGGGCGCTGTCGCGGGCGGCGTTGCGCTGCTGCTTCATCGCGTCGATCGCGCGCTTACCGGCGTCTCCGAGCTGGTCGGTGCCGGGCTCGTCGGTGGTGCCCGCCGGCTCTGCGGGGTTCGGCTCGCCCTCAGGAGGGGCCGCAGGGGCGTTCGGGTCGGTGGCCGGGGGTGTGGACATGGGGATCTCCCATTGCGGGGTGGAGGCCCGCGCGGTGCGCGTCGGGCCCGGAGTGGCGTCGCCTCGGTGCGGGGCGCTCAGTACAGGTAGGCGTAGCGGTGCAGCAGTTCGATGACCTGGCTGCGGGAGCGGGCCATGCGGTAGATGGCCTCCGGGGTGAGCCGGGGCCCAGCCGGAGGGCCGCTGCGCGGGTTGCGCGGGTCGACCAGGCCCTGTTCTCGGCGGGCCCGCTGCTGGTACAGGCTGCGCCGCGTCGCGCCCTCCCGCGTCGCCTGACGGCGCAGGCCGGTCGTGTCGGTGAAGGTGTACAGCGAGCCCTTTCGGCGGGCGTTGACGACCGCGTAGATGTCCGCGCCGTCCCGGATGGCCTGCGCGCCCGCCAGGGTGAAGATGCGGCCCTGCTCGGTTCGGGACAGGCCGTTGAAGTACGCCGTGGGGCTCGTGATGGCGCCCCGGCGCCCCTTCGTGGAGGGGACGCCATAGCACTGGCACCGGGGGTGCCGGTCGAAGTCGGCGTTGTAGTGGTACCAGCGGCCCGCGAGGATCGCGCACCGCGCGCACGCCCCGGGGCGGATGCAGCGGACGTAGCCGGTGACCGTGCGGTTGGCGGCCATGGCGATCCCGGCGGCGCCCCGCCCGGCGTCGGCGACCTCAGAGGCCATGATGCGCAGCAGCGAGTTCTGCCCGTGCAACATGGCCTGCGTGAGTGTCATGCCGCCCGCCATCAGCGTCTTGACGCCGATCAAGGGCTCCTCAAGGAGAGTGTCGAGCGCTCGCCCGTCCGATGCGGTCCCGGCCAGGGTGCGTACCTGCACGCGGCCGGCGCCGCCCGCGTAGTCCGGGGCGAGGCCGTCCGCCGCGACCATCTGGTCGACGTAGGTCTGCCCGGACGACGCGGCCAGCAGCTGCCCGGCCGTCAGAATGCGCACCAGCATGGGCCCGACGCGTTCCTGCCAGGAACCATCCAGGTCGACGCCGGACAACAGCCGCCACGCCTTCATCGCCGCCGCGCTCGAACGGGACTCCGCGATGCGCTGAAGACGTCCGTAGGCCGTGACGAGGGCCTGATGCTCCTGCTCGGCGATCCCCGCGCTCACTGGACCGTGCGCGCGGGCTCAAGGGCGCCCGTGGGCGGCTGCGGGGCCGCGGTGGTCAGGGCCCGCAGGTCCGCCTCGGTCACACGAGTGACGGCGTCGTCCTGCATGGCCCGCATGCGGGCGATCTGCTCGGGCGAGTACTCCAGCTGCTCCCACGCCATCTCGATCGGCAGGATGCCCTGCGAGACGAGCTTGACGACCGCGTCAGCCATCTGCGCATAGGTCGGCGTCGCCGGGTTGCGCCAGATCGTCTCCAGACCCATCAGCTCCGGTTCCCAGCGGCCCGTGACGATGCGCTGACCGATGCGCTGAGCGTCCTCGTGCCCTTCTCCATACGAGCCGCAACGGCGCTCACTCCTCTTGACGAGGCGTGCTTCGTTGGAGCGGATCGAGTCGGCGGAGGGCGGGTTGTCCGTGGCCTGGCCCATGTAGTGGGCGGGCAGCCCTGAGAGGGAGCCGACCAGCTGGGCGAGCAGGTTGATCGTGGAGTGGAAGTTCGACAGCTGGGCCTCGGGGAACTGGCCGACCTGGACGCCGTCGTCCCGGTTGGTGCGCTCCGTCGACCAGACGGCCCCGGCGATCTGCTGCCACCGATTCAGCGGATTGCCGTCCTCGTCGGTGAAGTCGTCCTCGGAAAAGCCCAGGGCGTACCGGCGCGGCATCGCATGGAACTCGGCGGAGATCATCATGTCCGTGGCAGCTTTCGACGCGGCGTCGGCCAGGGGGATGACGTCGGCCAGCTCGCTGGCGCCCATCGGGTTCATGATGCGCGGCTGGTTCAGCAGCTCCGCGACCGGCGGCCGGCCCAGCTTGTGCTCGTCCTGGTCGCTGATCTGCCAGGCGCCGTTGCCCAGGCGGCTGTACTGGTAGGTCGCGTCCGGCAGGTACAGGGCGCCGTACTGGGCCATGATCGAGCCGGTGATCGGGTCCCGGTCCACGTAGCGCTTGAACGCCGCGCGGACCTTCCGCGTCGCCGGGTCGTGCGAGGCGATCATCTGCCGGGGCGACTCCACCGTCATCAACGGCGTGTCCGCATCGTCCGGGTTGGAGCCGACGACGATGTACGAACGGCCCATCACCATGGCGTCCACGTGGGCCTGCTGGCTGCCCGTGGCCATGCGGTTGGCCTTCCAGATCCGCCACAGCTCCTTGCCGCGCGTACCTGTGCTGTCGTCACCCGGCACACGGAACCCCGTGACGTCGAGACGTTCCTCCAGGGCGCCGACGACCAGACGCGGCCAGTTGATGACGACCTGCTGGAGACGCTCGCCGAGTTCGGCGGCGATGGCCGGGTGCAGGAACGCGATGGGCGGCTTGCCCTCATACCGGAGATTGAGTGTCTCCAGGTGCGGGGTGACGTTGTCGAGTTCCCGGCTGAGGGACATGGCCCAGTCGTCCGGCGTCATGTCGGAGATCTTCACCGGCGGATCACCATTCCCCTCCTGCGTCGTCCCTGACCGCTCTTGATCGCGTCGAGGCGGGCTTCCCACGAGATGCAGCCGGCCATCGCCCCGTCCATGCTCAGTGGGCTCTCGTGCCGTTCCTTCTCGATGACCCACAGGGGTTGGCCCTGCTCATCGAGCATCTTGAGTTGCCGCCGCCGGGCGTTGGCGACGTGCCGCGCGTACACGGCGTCCCCGTTGTGCGTCAGGTCTCCTGAGCGCATCGCGCCCGCGTAGCTGCGCAGCGAGTAGGCCATGGCCTTGGGCCGGTTGGTCCACCACTCGGTGATCCGCCGGTCGCCCCATCGGCCTTTCCACGTGCTGATCAGGCCCTCCCAGTACGGCGGGTCCATGTAGGCGCGGACCACCTTCCAGTGGTCGAACGCCTCCACGAGCGCCGCGTCGACCTCGTCCTCGGGGCACTCCCAGTCCTCGGCCTCCGCAGGGCGCTCCCAGATGCCCAGGGACCACTGGAACCCGGTGATCACCTCTGTGGCGATCAGGGCCGTGGCGTCGCGGAACTGCGCACCGTCGAACCCGACGGTGATCGCTTCGCCCTTCGCCGGCAGCGAGCGGTCGGGGCGGGCCAGGTCGCGCCAGCGGGCGACGTCGAACGCCTGCCGGCCCGCCTGCACACGCCGGTTCAGCCAGACGCGCTCCCAGTACGCCCGGTCGGTGTCAGGGGCGTTGTAGAGGCTGACGATCGCGTCGACCTGGCCCTCGAAGTCCGGCCACGCCGCGATCGACGGGCCCGACGCCTCGCGCACCGCCGCGCGGATCTGCTGCGCGTCGGTGAGGTCCTCGCCGGGGCGCGGCGCGGCCTCGCGGTGGAAGAACGACAGCGACGGGTCGGTGAGCTTCTTCTGGTGCACGAGCTCGGCGAACTCGTGCGTGCCCTGCGCCACCGAGTCCTCGCCCGGGGTGTACGTCGTGGTCGTCTCCAGCGTCCACGGGTCGAACCCCATGATCTTCGGGATGTTCGCGAGCATCGTTTGATGGGCCGCCCGGTGCCGCGGCAGCGTGAAGCGGTGCGTCTCGTCGAAGTGCTGGAACGTCGTCCGTGCGCCGTCCCTGGAATCCGGGGCGGTCGCCAGGGCCACGGCCCTGCCGACGCCGTCCCACCGCATGATCCGATCCAGGCCCGGGTCGAACAGGTCGACGTCGTGCCCCTCGGTGATCATCACGTACAGGGCGGCGTATGCGAGCTCCTCGGTCTGCTCCTCGGTGTAGGCCACCATCGGGATGTAGGGGTCCGACACCGGCACGCCGACCGGCTGGCCGGCCGCGTCGAACCCGTCGCAGCGCACCGGGCCCTCGGGGTGGAGCTCGGCGAACGCGACCGCAGCCGCCAGCTCGGTCTTGGCAGTGCCCTTGCGCACCGACAGGCCGATCCGCTTGAACCGGCGCTTGCCCGCGCGGGGATGACCGGGCGGGTAGACCTCGTACCAGCGGTAGATCAGGGCCCGCTTCTCTGGGTCCAGGGTGTAGTCACGTCCGCGCAGGGCCCCGGGGCCGTGGACCGCGCGCTCCTCCAGCAGGTCGCACACCTGCGGGCCGAGCGTCGGCCATGGCTCCTTGTCGGGGCCCGGCACCATCAGCACGGCCACAGCGGCTCACACCACGTGCAGCAGCGAGCGCGGGTCATCCCCGCCCGGGCCGCCGCGCGGCGGCGTCGGCCGGCGCCGCGGGCGCCCCTCCTCCTCGTCGGCGATCTCCCACCGCAGCCGCAGCAGCGCCAGCGGGGTCAGCCCGAGCCGGTCGGCGAGCTGCCGCGCCTCCTTCGACGCGTCCAGCGAGCCGAGCTCGGCCGCCACCTTCCAGCGCACGTACTGCGCGACCTCGCGCGTCCAGCGCAGACGCTCCCACGCCACCGCCTGAGGCGTGGCCCACAACTCGGCCCACAGCTCACCCTCCAGGCGCTCCTGGCCATCCAGCTGCGCCTGGGCCAGGTGCAGTTCCTTGGACGCGGCGTCCAGCTTCTTCTTCAGGGCCCCCCGCTTGCGCGAAATGAGCGTCGGCTCAAGCAGTTCCAGCTCGATGTCGTCCACCGAGCGCTGCGCGGTGTCGCGGCGCACGACGATCTGAATGTCCGCGGGCAGCGGCCATGCGGGCGGTGCGCCCTCACGCCCCGCAGCGGGCAGTCTCATCGCAGATCCGGCGGCGTTGCGCCGCCGGGCGCCCGGCTTCGGTGCCGGACCGGTTCCAGCCATGTGGATCACTCCTTGGGCGCGCCGTTGCGGCGCGTCGGAGGCCGGATCGGTGCGACCCGGCAGTGTCACAGAACGTGACTGTTGGTTCAGGTCCGGGGAACCCCAGACCCGTACAGATAGCTATGTCCCTCCCCGTCGGTCCGACGTGGATCATGAGGAAGGGGTAGCCCCCCAGGGTCCCGTCACGGTGTGTGACGAGCTGCGGGGGCCGAGCGCGGTCCGTGACCACCCCCGAGTCGCCCCCCAGAGGGCCAGCCGACGAGGGTCATGTCGAAGGCGAGGCGATTGATGGCTGCCTGGAGGCCTTCGACGGAGGCGGAGTCCTGGGCGCCAGCAGGTTCCTGGGGTGACGCGGTAGAGCGGTCCTAGCCGCTCAACGGTCACCACGCGAAGTCCACGGTGCGCTTGAGCAGCTGCTCTAGGCCCGCGCGCATCAGTAACCCGGATCGTCAGGCATGACGAGGGCGTAGCGGCCATGGCTGCTGTCGTCCTTATCTGCCGGCTGCCAGGCGAGACGCATGACGTGGCCTTGGTACGTGATCTGGAGTTCCTGGTAGCCGCCGAGCTCCACGCTCGTGTCCTTCGTGGTCTTGCTCATCTGGTCGATGGCATAGGACAGGTTGCGTAGGTCGTCTCCGGTGAACTGTGCGCTCACGTGTTCCAACCTCCTGGTTGCTCGGCTGCGGTGTGGCTGCTGTGGCACGGCGGGCACAGGCCACGGCCGCGTGACGGGTCGTTGGGGTCGAGGCCGCGGGCCACGAGAGTGCGCCGGTCGACGGGCCAGTGGTCGGCGTGCACCGAGGCCCGGCTGCATGCCCGCCCCTTTGTCGGCTGGCAGCTGGTGCAGCCAGGGCAGGTGCAGATCGGATCGCACTTGAGGACGGCGGGGCGGAAGCGCTGCTCGTGCTGGCGGCCGTATCCGCGTTGGCGTGCGGTGCCGCGCCGCTGCTCGGCCTCGCTGCGGTGGTCGTCGCATCGGCCCCGGGTCGTGTACTCGGGGCAGCCGGGGACGCTGCACACGGTGTACCTGGAGCGTGGCATGGCGGACACCCCCCGGTAGCGGGTCACGATCTGGCCGTTTGCGCCCGCTCTGCGCGGGGACTTGGGATCCTGCTCGGATGACTGACATACAGCAGGAGCCGATGCCTTCCAGACCCAGCGATCAGTTGCCCGTGGCGCTCGCCGATCGGCGGTTGGCGAAGTGGCGGATGCCGCTGGTATGGGGGCTGGTCGGTGTGGTGGTGGGAGCCGGTGGTGTAGGTGGCGCGTGGGCCGCATCGAGCGGCGGCTCGTCGGAGGTGCTGTTCACGCTGCGGGGCTCGTTGACGCTCAAGAATCCCGTGGCGTTGGACTCGAACTACACCCGGTGCTCTGGAACTAGCGGGTACGACGACATCGTGCAGGGCGCTGCCGTGACCGTTTACGACGCCGGCGGCGCGGTGGTGGGCTCGGGCTCGCTTGGTGCAGGTAAGTACGCGACACCGGGTGAGGATTCCTCGTGCGTATTCCGATTCGCGGTGACGGGCGTGTCATCGGGTTCGAAGTTCTACCAGGTGGAGGTCTCGCACCGGGGGAAGGTGAACGTCACGGCCACGGAGGCGAAGATGGGATCGTTCTCCGCTTCGTTGGGGGACTAAGGCCGCTCCCACGCTGAAGGCCCCGACCAGGGGACGCTGGTCGAGGCCTTCGGCGGTGAAGCGATCAGCCCGCTTGCGGGCATACTTCCGCACCGCGATCGTGACACGGCGCTGACCTGCGAGTCAAGGGGCGGCTGGCGGGGCGGCGTTGGCGGGCGAGGCGGAGGACATCGGCGCTGTCGTACTGCGGGTACCGGGCGGTTCCGCCGGCGCGCGGCAGCTGGCCGCGCTGCACGAGCTTGCGGACGCCGGCCGGGCTGATACCGAGGACAGCGGCGGCCTGCTGGGCAGTCATACGACCGGGCGGGACGTACGCGGGCTGCATGCGTCCATGATGCCGCAGGTCAGGGGTGGTGTAACAGGCATAGCCATTTTCTAGCCGTGCTCACTACCCTGCCGATCATGGCTGTTGAGTGCCGCTTGGCGTGAGTGCAGCCGGATTGCTGGGTACGAGAGTGATGACACGGTGTCCTGGTTCCGCTCCAGATCGTGACGATCGTCACCGGGGAGACTCCTTGCGGCTTACGGCTCGGCGGGAAAGCATAAGCGAGCCCACAGGGGCACACAGATATGTTCGATAACCGAAAAGAGGGAATGTGCGCCCGTTGAATTTCCGTAAGACTAGCGCGATGACCGTTACTGGGGGAGCTGCAATCCTGCTTGCCTTTTCCGCATCCGTGAATGCGGTTGCCGAGCCCCCTAGATTCGCCACTGCGGGTCCGGGATCTGGCGCGGTGGCTGTGGCGAGCGCTTCAAACCCCTGCAAAGGGAAGCATTATTCGGTGGTGGCTTACACCTTCTATATCGGCCCGAGCAAGATGCCCCTGCGCTGCGGAACGAAAACCTGGGGCTACGATCACATAGTTGCGCACGGGCGCTGGAGTACCAGCTTCAAAAACAAGATAAGTGACACGCTCTTCAACGGCTATCAGGCGTCGCCTGGGGTGTACTACCGCTACAAGGTGGGTACTGGATGTGCGCCGAAGCCGAGGAAGAACTTCAAGGTCGTTGTCAACAAGGGTCCGCTTGGAGGGAAGCCGGGCGGTCTGACACCCCAGGGAGTCATTACGGCCACAGTGGAGTATACGACTCCGGCTGTGGCTTCAGGTATAGCGGTGGCGAAATGCTGAGGAGATTCAAATGGCAACCCCGGATCGAGTGAGTGAAGCCCTCACTCGAAAGCTTTCAGGACCACAGAGCGAAGGGGGCAGTCTCTCGCTTGAAGTCCTGGAGGTTGGAGTGAAATCCACCACCCCGGAACTCATTCTTAAAGTTCTACTCCGTGCCCCGGCGCAAGTCTGGGAAGTCACACTCGACTATGAGGGATATGAGGCGAGTTTGGTAAGCGGAGATCTTGAGGAGGAGTCTCTTGACTATCTCTGCTTCCTTATCCGCACTCATCTTTTCGAGTGGTGGCATACGAAGGGCACTGAGAAGATTTCAGCGCGTATGGGCAAGAGAGTGACCTGAAGACGGCACACATTGGTTGAACCATGAAGTTCATGCCGTCGGACAGTACCACGCGCCCCCACGCCCGAGACGGCTGCGGGCGCGTATCGCGCAGTGGTTCAGCCGCAGGGGGGCGGTTGGGTGATGCCCGGGGCACTAGGCGCAGTAGTGCGGGACGGGCTGGTCGTAGCCGAGCAGGGCCCGGGCGAGGGCATGGATGTGGTGTCGCATCAGGTCTCCGGAAGGGGTCTACAGCCCGCTCTACGCCTGGTCTACGGCCTCCGCTTCGGGGCCTTGACCTGCGTCTACAGGCTCAGAAGGGGCTTCTACGGGTTCGGGGGAGAGGAGGGCGTCCACGTCGGTCCGGCGGATGCCGAGGCGGCCGCCGGTCGCGCCGATGCGGACCTGCCTGGGGTTCAGGCCGCACAGGGTGAGGACGGCGCGTAGGCGGGTGTCGTCGAGGTGTGCGGCCGCGGGGCGGGCCTGGAGGGCGTCGTAGATGTCGCGGAGGAAGACGGCGTCCTGGTCGCCCATGAGGTCGCGGACGCCGAGGAGTAGGCGCCGCTTCAGGTCATCGACGCTGGGCGGTACGGGGCGGCCGGTGCGCCATGCGGCGATCGCGTAGGCGCCGGCCGCCGCGGCGAGGAGCTGCGGCTCGGTGTGCGCGGCCCGCCAGGCGACCAGTGTCCCGGCGGCGATCCCGGCGCCCCGTGCGGCGACCGCCTTGCCGCGCGAGGGGTGGTCGGCGGCGATGGCCCAGGCCCGGGCACGGGCCCACAGCGTGAGGTGGCCGCGGGCGAGGCGCCGGGGGTGGATGCGCTGCGCGGCGAGGCGGGGCCGCCCGCGCCCGAATTCAGGCACGGGCGGCAGCTCCATGGTGTCGGCCTCGGCGTCGATCACGGTCAGGCATTGCCGATGAAGCTCGACAGCATGGTCCCCACGTTTCCGAAGAGGGTGCCGAGCATGGTGCCGACCTGGGTGCCCGACATGGACAGGCCGAGGCCGAGGCAGACGAAGCCGGGCAGCAGGTGCAGCTTCTTGGTGTCCTTGCCGTGCTTGTGCATCTGCCAGGCCCACATGCCGAGCACGATGATCAGCAGGACGGAGATGGGGACGGACCCGGAGGCGCCCACGTTCTCGGGTGCCGCGGTGGTCACCTTGTGCTGGGCGGCGGTGTCGATGGCGGTGATGAGGCTGGTCTTCATGTGCGCGGGTCCTTCAGTACGAGAAGCCGACGAGGGCGGCGATGAGGATGAGGGCGGCGAGGATCACGCGGGCGAGGAAGGCACGCGCACGGGACCCGGCGGGTAGCAGGCGCAGCAGGATCGCCGCGGGGATGAGCGTGAGGACGACCCAGTAGCCGATGGCGCGGTAGGTGATCATGACCGCCCGCCGGGGGACGTCGGACGCTCGGCGGAGGACTCGTCGGACGCGGCCGCCAGGTCGGCCGGACGGGGCGGTCCGGCGGGGAGAGCAGCGTCGGACGAGCCGGGCGAGGGCGTCTGACCGCGCTGACCGGACGCCGTCCGGCGCTGTTCTTCGGGTGTCGGACAGCGGAGGTAGCAGCCGCCGACGATGGGCGCGACGCCTTCGGGGACGCGTCCGGTGCGCCAGGCGTAGCGGTAGGACTGGGCGACGACGGCGACAGCCTGTCGGACGGCGTCGGACACGGTACGGCCGTCGACCATGAGCGCGGCGAGGTCGTCGGACAACTGCTGGTCGACACGAACGGACGGGCGTGCGCCGGGCTTCGGCGGGGTGCTCACTGGCCTCCGCCCGTCGTGTCGGGCGTGCTGCCGATCTCGTAGCTGATCGGGGTGTGCTCGATCTGCTTCCGGAGCCAGCCCACATCGAACGTGACGTCGCCCATGTTCCGGTCGTCGTCGGCGAGGAGTCCGCGGATGGAGGTGCAGACCGTGCTGATGCGGTCTCTCGTGAGCCACCGGAAGGTGGGGTCGTCGAGCCGAGCCGGTGCGGGAGGGTTGAGGGCATCGAGGATGACGGCCAGGTACTCGCGGACGGGGCCGGTGATCTCGGGTGCGCGGTCGTGCTGGGTCTCGGGCTCGGCGCTCACTCGGCACCCCCGGCGGTGCGGCGGAGGATGAGCGCGTACTCGCCGCGTGTCATCTCCCAGCCGATGGTGGGGGCGAGCAGCTGGACCTCGCGGTCGAGGTTGAGTGCGAGCGGGCCGTAGCCGTGCTGGCGGGAGACCTCGTTGAGGATGAGACCGAGGCGCTCGCCCTCGGTGATGATCCGGTAGTGCGGGCCGTCGGCCAGCTGGTCGGCGAGCGCGACGAGGACCGCGCGGGCGTCCGCGACGGTGGTCTCGGTCACCGCTTCACCGCCGGGGCGATGGTGCCGGTGGCGCCGGCCGGGGTGGCGCGCACGGTGACCGTGCGCCCGCCGCGGCGGGTGATGGTGCCGACGGCGACGAGGCGCCGTGTGGGTACGCGCGTGTCGGGGCGCGTGAAATGATCGGCCATAGCCGATGCCTCCTGGGTTCGTCAGGAAGTGCTCGGTCAGGGAGTCAGGCGGCGCCCATGGGCTCCTCCGGTGTTCGAGCACCGAAGGGAGCTGCCGCCTGGCTCCCGTCTTGCGTTATGCGGTTTTCTCTGGGTCTGTTCGAGCAGACCCGTGCTTCTTGATCGCTTGGTCCACGGTGGTCCAGCCCTTGTTGAGGGCCTTCGCGACCTTGTAGACGCTGCCGAGTTCGGCGACGCCCTCAGCGAGGGCATCAGCCCTGCGTGTGGCGGCTTCGGAAACCTGGCGCTGGAGCTGTTCGAGCAACTCCTCTTCCAGGCTGACCCGCTCCCGCCAGGGTCTCGCTTCCATCCCGTGCAGACTATCACTGCCCGGCAGTGATAGTCCAGCCTGCCGGGCACTCACCCGGCCATCTCGGCGGGCTCGTTCGCCTTCTTCTCGGCCGCGGCCTTCTCGTCCTCGTCCTGCCATGCCTTCACCTGGGGCCATGTCGCGGGAGGGTAGGAGCACCCGCACCAGCGGCAGCGCGCGGCCTTCTCCCCGGGGTAGAGGCGCAGGACCGCCCCGCACACCGAGCCGTCCTCACACATCGCCGGACACGGGCCGATCCGCCGGCCGCGCTCTGGCGCCTCGCCAGTCACCGACAGAACCTCGGCCTCAAGGCGGCGCACCTCGCGCGCCATGTCGCCGGCCTGCGGGTAGTTCTCCGCGATCCACTCGACGTCCGCCCACAGCCAGCGCGCTGCGGCGAAGACTCGGCGATTCGCATCGCCTTCGACTGAGGGCGGGCCCCAGCCGCGCCACTGTTGGATGTCCGCACGCCACCTTTCCAGGACGGAGGCGATGCCGCCGTACCAGAGGTTCAGCGCGGCCTCAGAGACGGGCGCGGACGGGCCGGGGTGCCCGCTGGAGACGCGCTCCAGTGGCGCGGCAGCGGTCGGGACGAGGGCCTGTTCGGCTTGGCGGTGCAGGGCGGGCATGCGCTCCAGCCGGTCGGAGAGCGCGGCCGTCTCGGCGGGGCAGAGGTAGCCCGCTTCCAGAGGCTGCTGGCACAGCTGGCAGTCGGTGGCGGTCACGCGGTGGGCTCCGTTTTCTCGTCGGGCAGCGGGTGGCCGGCGGCGGCCAAGTCCTCGATGAGCACGTCTCGGCCTTCGCTGCTCGCGGCCCAGGCTGAGACGATGCGGAGCACGCTGGACAGGTCCGCCTCCGCCCGCTGCCGCGCTTCGTGCGGGGTCAGGGCTCTCGGGGCCAGGCGCTGGACGACGAGGGAGTACCGCGCGGGCGACTCGGCGACCTTGACGTCCATGGCGACGGTCTCGGAGTAATTCGGCGCGTCCCCGAGCACGGCGCGGGCCGCAGCGACCCAGTGGGCCAGGAGTTCACGGGCCGGTTCGATCTGCATCTCGGCCCCGTTGCGGAACTCCATTGAGCGGATGCGGGTCTCGTCGAGGCTCTTCTGAATCCACCGTTCGCGGGCTTCGGCGTCGCGGCCGTCGAGTTCAGTGAGCAGTTCGTCGCGCTCGGCGGTGACGCGGGCCAGCTGTGCGGGGAGGCCCTCGTCTGGCTGCACCTCGCCCTGCTCGCGGGCCGCGGCGGCAGGGCCGTGCTCCTCGGCCGCGATCCGGCGGGCGGCGTCCGCGACTTGATCGACGCGGAAGTACTCGGCGCCCATCGGCGCGGCACGGGCGGTGAGACGGCTGGCGAAGTCCTCCAGCGCGCGGCGGACAGCGGCACCACTGCCCTGGCACGCGAGGTCGAGTGCGCGGCGGGCCTCTTGGAGCTGCACGCGAAGCCGGGCGTTCTCCTCCTGCTCGGACCGGGCTGCCGCCCGGATCTCCTGCTCGCGGCCGGACTGGGGGGCTGCGGCGGCCCGCTCTTCAGTGGCAGTGGGCAGGCCAGCCGCGCGCAGGATTCCAGCGGCGACCTCGGCGACCTGGGCCAAGGGGATGTGCGCCGACTGCGGGTCGTCGCCCTCGACGGTGACCGACAGCGTGTCCGGGTCGCCGAAGAGGAGCCGGGCGGACAGGTAGTACCCGTCCGAGTCGGCGTAGCTGTACGGCTCGGGTGGGGTCTGGTCGGACATGTGAATCTCCTTCGTGGTGGGATGGAACGAGCCCGGGCCTGATAGCGACAGGCCCGGGCTGTCAGGCGGCCGGCAGGATGAGCGAGCGCAGCACGTCGCCCACGCGGTTCACGTCGATCAGGTCCGCGACCTCGCCCGCGTTGCTGCCCTTCGGCACGGCGATACCGAGGCGCCGGCACAGCCCGAGCGCCTTGGGGCTGGGCGGGGAACTGCGCCAACGCGCCTGCCGGGCGACGAACGCGCCCGGGGCCAGCGCTCTGGCCTGCTGCTCCAGCCACGCCAGCGCCTCGGCAAGCGGGCGCGCCACGTCCTCGCGCGGTGGCTGCACGCCGTCCGCCGCCGTCCAACGGCGCATGCGGTACAGCCGGGTGCCCGGGTCCCGGGCGAGGAAAAGGACCATCGCGGAGGTCAGGCGGATAAACCACGTGCCGTCCCCGGTACGCAGCCACCGGATCGTCGACTCGCCGAACAGGTTGATCTCCTCGGCCGTCACCTGCGCGGCCAGCTGCCGGCGCTTCTCGCTAGCGACGTGCTCCTCGGCGACCTCGCGCAGCGACTTACCCTCGCTGGCCTCGCCCACTTCCCGGTCGGTCAGGTCGACGAGGCTGGCGAGCTTGTGGCGGGACGCCGACCCCATGACGTCGAGCAGCAGCGCGTCGGACTTCCCGGGCGCCGGGCGCAGCCCGCGGCCGACCATCTGCACGTAGAGGCCCGGGGACTTCGTGGGGCGGGCGACGACGATGCAGCTGGTGTGCGGGGCGTCGAACCCCTCCGTGAGCACCATGCAGTTCGTGAGCACCTGCACTTCGCCCGCCGAGTACCGGGCGAGGGTCGCACGCCGCTCGTCGCGGCCCATGTCGCCCCACACCGGGGCCGCCGTGATGCCGACCGCCCGCAGGGACTCTGCGGCGGCCTGGGCGGTCGCGACGGTCGGCGTGAAGACGACGCCGGGCCGGTCGCTCGCGTGGTCCACGTAGGCCTTGGCGATGGCGTCCAGGGCGCCGGAGTCCTCGAGCGCCTTGCCGAGCTGTCCGTCGACCAGGTCGCCGCCGCGGGTCTTCACCTTGTTGAGGTCGAGGGTGTCGACGGTGATCGCCTTTCCCCGGACGTCGCACAGGTAGCCGTCGGAGATCATGTCGAGGATGTCCAGGCGGAAGACGACGTCCTGCCACACCTCGGCGAGGCCTCCGTCGGTGCGGGTCATGGTCGCTGTGAAGCCGGCCACCGGCACGCCGTCCCAGGCGCCGAAGTGCCTGAGCACGTCCATGTAGGTGCGGGCGGCGGCGTGGTGGCACTCGTCGACGATGACCAGGCCGATGTCCTTGATGGCCTCGCGCCGGCGGGCGACGGCCAGGGTCTGGACGCTGGCGACGATGACGTCGGCGTCCTGGTGGTCGTCGCGCTGGGCCTTGACGATGCCGACCCGCAGCATCGGGTCGACGGCGAGCAGCTTGGAAGCGGCCTGCTCGATCAGCTCCTCGCGGTGGGCGATGACGAGCGCGCGTCGGCCGCCGAGACTGTCGAGCATCTGGTGGGCCAGGTGGGAGAACACCACGGTCTTGCCAGCGCCGGTGGGCAGCACGACCGCGAGGCGGTTGTGGCCGTCGGCCCAGCCTTGGCGGAGCGCCTCGATGGCGTCGAGCTGGTAGGGGCGGGGGGCGAAGGGCATGGGGCACCTCGATCCAGAGGGAGGAAGGGGGAGGTACGCAGCGCGTACCGGCTGCGTACCTGCTGCGTACCGGGGCAAAAGCGGGTTTGACCTGCTGTTATCTCTCTGGAGACAGCTAGTGGTACGCAGGTACGCAGAAACACACAGGGGTCTATGTGCGCGCACTCGCACGTGCGCACCCGCACGCACGCAGGCGCCTGAGGGGTGCCATTTCCGGGCGAGTGCGTACCACCCCGCAAACGGCCCCCGCGGTTCGCCTGACCTGCGGCGATGCCGGTTCCCGGGTGGTACGCGCCTCGTGCGTACCACCCGCGCGGTAGCGTTCACGCCGCCTCGTCCTGCTCGCCGAAGCCGACGCCCTCGGGCGTGAACGCGAGACACTTCGCCCGGGCGCCATCGAACCGGCGGGGCACCAGATGCGCCGGCCGCTGACTCTTCAAGGTCTTCAGGTAGCCGGCGTCCACCCAACTGCCGACCACGGCGTCCATCGAGTAGCCCGCCTCGGCGAGTACCTTGCGGACCCGCTCGGGCAGCAGGGCCACCTCGGTGACTTGATCTTTGACGGACAGGACTCCGAGCCATCCCGAGTACGGCGGGCGCTCGCTCATGGCGTAGCGGCTCGGGCTGTACAGCTCGTGCGCGTGACCGGCGACGTACTCACGAAGGACGTCCAGCGCCATCTCAGGACGGTTGTCGGTGGGGTTGTGGGCGGTGAAGAGGCTGCGCCACACGTCGTGGGACAGCGGCTCGTACGGCAGGAGTCCGATGTGGCAGGCGAGCGCCTCGGCGTACGCGAGGACGGCGACCATGGGCGCCCGGCGGTTCGTCATGTCGCCGCCGCCACGGAACTCGTCCACCAGGGCGCGGTGCTTCTCCTTCAGTAGCTCCCTGCCGTTCGGCTGGGCTAGGCCGCTGAGGATGTACCGGATGAACTCGGGCCCGGCGTGCCCGTGGTTGGCGAGGACGCCCTCCCGGGCCGCTGCGGCGACCGGGCCGCCGCCTTCTCCGAACGGGGCGATCGTCGTTCCGAGGATGCGTGCCGCCGCGCCCTGGCTGGTCGTGAAGGAGAGGGCCGGCCGCTCACCGGACGACAGGAGGATGGTCTCCCAGGGCAGCATGTTGCCGAAGGCGCCGCCCGAGCGGGCCTTCCCGTGGTTCATCGGGAGTTGGTAGAGGACCTCGTCGATGAGACTGTCGTCGGTGACCGCCATTGTCTCGTCGAAGACCGTGAGGATCCCGCGCACCAGGTTCAGCCGCTTCTCGATCGCGTAGAGCGTGGTGCGCCAGTTGGACATCGCGGAAGCGTGCTCGGAGGGGTCTGCCCACACGCTGAGCGCGACCTGTAGGGCTGTCGTCTTCCCCTTGGTGGAGCGGCTGGAGATGTCGAGAGTGAAGCTGTTGAGGCCGAGGGGCTTGAGCAGCGGGGCCGCCAGCGCGGCCGCGACGGCGACGCGCGGCACCGGGTAGCCCGCCAGGTGCGCGACGGTCGCCTTCCAGTCCTCGAGGGACCCCTTCCGGGCGTGCGCCCGGGCCGGGCCGCGCTGCTCCTCGAAGGCCGTGTCGACCTTGATGCCGTCCTCGGGCGAGGAGACGAATGTTCCGTCGTCCTGCCAGCCCAGCCACCGGGCCAGCTGCTCGGAGGGGATGAGGTTGACGTTGGTCGCCTCGAACTCTGCGAGCCAGCGTTCGACGGCCCGCGCATCGCCCTCGACTGCGGGCAGACCGGCGCTTCCGAGGGTCTCGATCAGCTTGCGGCCGCGCTTCGTGGTCTCGCGGCTGACGATGCGGGAGATGCGGCGGGGCCGGCCTAGGCTGCGGTCGACCCACGACAGTTCGACGTACTGGTCGCCCTCGGGGTCCTCGAACGTGGCGGTCACGACGAGGGGCGCGAACGTCACCCGGGTCCAGCTCTCGCCGCTCTGGCTGAGTACCTCCACGCCGCGGCCGGTGACTCGGTAGTCGTACGGCGTGCGGACCGTCGAGGGCAGGCCGAAGGTGTCGGCGTAGTCGAAGCCTTCCGGGCTGCCCGGTGTGGCGTCCTGCTGCGCAGGCTCGGCGTCGGCCTGGTCGTGCCCGACGGTGTCCGGGGCCGCCGGCGGGGCTGCGGGCGCGCGGCCTGCGGCTGCGACAGCGGGGCGCGGCGCGACGGAGGCCAGAGGGCGGCTGCCGTAGCCCTGGCGGGCCAGTTCCCGGGCGGCGGCCTTGTGGTCTCCGCCGTGCTGCAAGACGGCGTAGGCGCCGAACTTCGAGTACGGCACCTCGCTCTCGAACTCCGAGCCGGTGGCGAAGACGAACAGGCGGTCGTGCTCGTCCTTCCCAGTGGTGGCTTTCACTCCGCCCACGCCGTCGGCCCAGCCCCAGTACGTCTCGCTGCCCCGAGAGTGCATCTGCCGGAAGACGCCGCGGAGGATCTCCCCCCACGTGGCGCGGGCCTCGAAGTCGTCGCCGGGGCGCAGCGTTCCGTCGGGTCGCGGCGGTGACGGGCGCGGCGCCGTCTTCGCGGCCTCGGGCTGGGGAAGCTGGTCCGCCATCCGGCATACGTCCCGGATGGCGGCCGCGGTCTCGGCGTCCAGGACCGGGATGTTGTCCGGGCCGCCGGCGAGCCGGACATACGGGCGCCCGGAAGCATGGACCGCGCCGCTCGACGGCTCGACCAGCCCGTATCCGCCTTCGCCACGGGTCTCGATGAGGACCTGGACGATGCGGGAGTTGGGCTTCTCGCGGAGCCGCTGCTTCTGCTCGTCGGTGTACTCGTCCTTACGGGCGAGGCGTGAGGCCAGCTTGGTGTTGCCCGCGACGGGGCCGCCCTCGACGCGCACGCGGTAGTGCCGTCCGCCGGACGGGGATTCAGTCACCCAGCCGTTGAGGATCGCGGCCCAGGCTTCGCTGACGCGGGCGCCCGACGCCTCCATGATCTCGGTGACGTCGTCGAGCAGGCCTTCGCGGATGGCGACGCCTTCGAACTCGATCAGTTCGATGCCGCCGGACACGGCGCCGTACACAACGGCCAGGCCCCGAGGCTTGTCGCCGGTGAACCAGGCGTCGTGTTCTTCCGGGGTGCTGCGGGCGATCTTGTACTGCATCCAGGAGACGACGGGCTTCTTGGTGCCGTCCGCCTTGATCGGCAGGACGCACAGGCCGGCGTCGTGCAGCTCTCGGGCGGCGTCCCGCAGCGTGGTTGATGCGTCGGTCACGTGTGGTTCTCCTGGCGGGCGGTGCAGCGCGCACGGTGGTCAGCGCTGGCGGAGCGGACGAACGCCGTGACGTTCTCGGCCCCGTAGTGGGGCCCGTCGACGGTTCGGCAGAGCAGGCACTCGTACTTGGCGCGCGGGGCCCGGACGCGCCTGCCGGAGCCGTCGACTCCGCAGTCGATTCGCAGAATCCCGGTGAGCTGCTGGGCGACCTGCGCGCGGGCCGGGGGGGCGTCGGTGCGCGGGGTCACTCGGTGGCCCGCACTGCGTACAGAGCGGCCACGAAGTGGATGGCGTCGGGCAGGTGGGACTCGCAGAGCGGCACGTCGTTCCGGGCGCCCTGCGGGGTGAACTGATGCATGACCACGTCGGCGCGCGCCGGGCACCCGCCGCACTGGTGGTCGATGTCGTCGCGGGTTACGTCGCACTGGCACCAGGAGCACTGAGCGGAACCCGACTTGGCGATCAAGAGCGTGAACGTGTCGGTCCGGCGGGCGTGCTCGCGGACCTCGGCGAGGGCCTGGTCCATCAGGAACGGGGGGATCTCGCTCACCGGTGGCCTCCCGAAGCAGAGCGGTGGATCTCGATGCAGTCGGGCAGCGAAATGTCGACACCAAGCACCTGCGCGAGCAGGATTCGGGCGATCGAGTCGCGCATCTCGCCGGTGACTCGCGTCGGGATGGCGAGGACCGTCCAGCCGTCGGCGCGCTGCACGCCGATGCCCAGGTATCCCTCGTCGGTGACGTCCGAGGGGTGGATGAAGGCGTTGTGCTCGGCGAGCAGCTGGCCGATGGGCGCGGCCATGATGTGCTCGGCGAGGGTGCTGTCCAGGAGCGTCATGGCTCAGCACTCCCGTCCGGCGCGGAGGGCGGCCCGGAGCTGGCGCAGGGTGTCCGCCGGCTTCTGGCCGGGCGGCGTAACCAGCAGCCTCAGCCCGTCTTTCGGCGGAGCCATGAGCAGGGCCTCGGTCACGACGTGACCGTTCGAACCCGTGGCGGGCGCCAGGCGGATCCCGTGTTCGATGAGCAGGTCCCTCAGCGAGATGCTGGTGATGGCGTCGAGGACCTGCTCCAGCACGTCAGCCGGGCGGCCGCTGCTGGCGACGCAGTGGGCGACCTCGTCGAGGAAGGCGACGACGTTGTGCGGGCGGGCCCCCCCCCGGCCCGGCCCCCGGGGGGGGGGGGCGCCGCGGCCCACGACCGCGCCGACCTGGCCGGGGTCCAGGTGGTCCGCGGGCAGGGCGATGCCCTCGCCGCCCGCGGCCGTGACGAG
>NZ_JAIUKE010000091.1 GCF_020176795.1 Streptomyces sp. 8L | reverse complement strand
GATTCGGGGCCGGAAGAAGGGCCGACGGCCCGCTGGGGCCGGGCGGGCGCGGGACGCCGCCGGCCGTCGCCCGGACGGTCACAGGCCCAGCTTGCCGGGGTTGAGCACACCGTTGGGGTCGAGGGCGTTCTTCAGCCGCCGCAGCAGGAGGTGGGAGGCGCCGAGGGAGCGCCGCGTGTACGGCGAGCGGGCGAGGCCGCCGCCGTGGTGGTGGGAGAGCTCGGCACCGAGGTCGAGTGCCACCCGCATCGCGGTCGCCCAGATCCGCTCAAGGCGTTCGACGGCCTCGGCGTCGTCGGCCGCGGTGCCGCGCAGGATGAGGTAGAGCGAGGTGCCCTGGGTGTAGACGTGGGAGAAGTGCGCGAGGACCTCGTCCGCGAGCGGCGCGAGTTCCCGGGTGAGGGCCTCGTAGAGGGGCATGATGCCGCGCCAGGTGTGGGCGACCTCGATGGTCTCGGCGTAGCCGCCCTCCTGGGCGAGCAGGTTCTCCACGGACGAGAAGTCGAAGCGCCGCGCCATCCACTTCTCCGCACCCTCCGGGCCCAGGGCGCGGCCACCGTGGGCGGTGACCAGGGCGTCGAGTTCCGCGGCCTCCGCGTGTGCCATGTTCTCGGTCCCCTGGGTCCCGGTGAACAGCACCGGGGCCGTGAGCGACCCGTCCTGGAGCGCGTGCCGCGCCTCGGCGGGGTCGTAGAGCCTGAGGAGGAACGGGCGCAGTCCCGCCGCGGCCTGCGCCCGCAGGATCGCCACGCCCGCCTCCACGGACGGCAGGGCGTACGTCTGGAGCAGCCGGGCCGCGGGGAGCGGGAAGACCTTGAGCGTCACGGAAGTGATCACGCCGAGGGTGCCCTCCGAGCCGAGGAAGAGCTGCCGCAGGTCGGGGCCCATCGCCGCGCGCGGCGACGCCTTCAGGCGCAGGGTTTCGCCGGTGGCGAGGATCACCGTGAAGCCGGTGACCAGGTCCTCTATGCCGCCGTAGTACGACGAGAACTGACCGGTCGCCAGGGTGGCGAGCCAGCCGCCGACGCTGGAGCGGTACAGGGACTGCGGCGAGTGGCCGAGCGTGAGGCCCCGCGCGTTGAGTTCGTCCTCCAGCGCCCCGCCGTTGTATCCGGCGCTCGCCCGCACCGTGAGGTCCTCCGTGTCCACCTCGAAGGCGTCGGGCAGCCCCGACAGGTCGAGGACGATGCCGCCCCTGACGGGCAGCGGCTGTCCTGTCACGGACGACGCGAGGCCCCGGACGGTGACCGGCACGTCGTGCGCGGCGGCGACGGCCAGCACCGTACGGATCTCCGCCTCGTCCGCCACCGCCACCACCGCGTCCGCGCGGTGTCCGTGGCGGCCGAGCCGGTCGAGTTTGGACGACAGCGGCCAGGAGTCGTGGCTCGACCGGTCGAGGCTCTCGTCGTCGGTGCGTACGGCGTCCGGCGAAAGGGCCCGCGACAGCGCGGACAGAGCGGAGGACAGGTCTGCCATGGGGGACTCCTGATGTCGAGTGGTGGTGTCGCGTGGTGTCGTGGGGCGCTGGGACGCAAGGAGCCGGGACGGCCCCGCGGCGGGGAGCTCGGGTCCAGCGCCGTTCGGCCGGGCCGGGAGCGGCTCGATTGACAGCCGCCTGGCGAGATCCTAGGCTCAAAATGCAATTCTCTGCAAGCTGCATATTGGAGATCCGATCGTGGATGCACGGACCGGCAAGAAGATTCGGCTCGGACGCCTGGTGCGCCCCGCCAGCGGGCGCGCGGTGGTCGTCGCCACCTCCCACGGCGTGACGGGCGGGCCGCCCGCCGGCCTGCGCACGACGGACGAGATCCGGTCCGTCTTCAGCACGCTGCGCGCGGCCGACGGCATCATGGTCACGCCCGGCATGGTCCCCCTCGTGGAGGACACGTTCACCGGCCGCGACAGGCCGGGACTCATCCTCCATCTGGACTGGAAGAACCACGCCAGAGGCGTCTACACCCCGGGCTCCGAGGGACGCTCGGAAGGGGTGCTCGCCCAGCTCGCGGACCTGGAGTCCGTCGCGGCGGCAGGCGTGGACGCCGTCATGACCTACCTCTACATCGGGCAGCGCGACAGCCGCCTCGAACGTGCCGAGGTCGAGCGCAACGCGCGCATCGCACGCGACTGCGAGCGTCTCGGCCTCGGCCTGATCATCGAACCGCGCTCCGCCCTGGAGGGCGACGACCCCCAGGCGCTCTCCGCCCGCGTCATGAGCACCTACTGCCGGATCTCCGCGGACATCGGCGCGGACCTCGTCAAGGCCCTGTGGCCCGGCTCCGCGGAGGCGTTCGCCGAGGTCGTGCAGAGCACGTACGTGCCGATCCTGCTCGCGGGCGGCAAGGGCGGAGACGACCGCCACGGCACCTTCACGCTCGCCGGGCAGGCCGTCGCCGCGGGCGGCGGCGGCGTGATGTTCGGCCGCCGGGTCTTCCGGGCCGACCGGCCGCAGGACGTGTTGTCGGGCCTCAACTCGATCGTCCATGATGGGGTGTCCGCCGACGACGCCGAGAAGGCGCTCGCCTGACGGACGCCCACGGCCGGGCACCGGCCCCCTGTTCGCAACGGAACCCGAAAGCGCCGCGTAACCGATGACAGCCACGACCTCCATGACCGACCGGACGGGCGCCGACCCGGTGGAGGTCATCGCCAAGGACGCGCTGCGGGTCGGCGCCGGGGGCAGGCTCCCGACGACGACGCACTACCAGGAGGTGCTCGGCGTCGGCTCGGGCACCGTCCAGAAAGCGCTGCGCCACCTGCGCTCCGAGGGTGCCCTCTCCCTCGTGGCGCGGGGGCACCAGGGCACGTTCGTCACCGCAGTGGACACTCCGCTGCTGTGGGCCGCCGCCCGGCTCGCCCCGGTCCACCTCCTGCTGCCGCCCAGCGCACCGCCCGAATCGCTCGGCGTGGCGCACGCGGTGGCACGCGCCTTCGCCCGCCTCGGCGCGCTCACCACCGTCGGCACCCTGCGCGGCGCCGAACCCCGGCTCGGCGCGCTGGGCGAAGGGCACGCCGACCTCACGCTCATGTCCGCGGGCGCGGCCGAGGACCTGCTGCCGGGCCCCCCGGCCCCCGGCGCCACGGGGGAACCTCCCCGGTACCGCGCCCTCACCCTGGAGACCGGCACCTACTACGCCCCCGGGAGCCTGGTCGTCGTCGGCCGTAAGGGCGATCCGCCCACCTCCGCGCGCGCGAGCCGCCCGCGCGTGGGGATCGACCCCCGCTCCGACGACCACCGCAGACTCACCCACGCCCAGTTCCCACCCGGCAGCGCCCGGTACGTGGAGACCGACTTCACCCACGTACCGCGCGCCGTCCTCCTCGGCGAGATCGACACCGGCGTCTGGCACACCGTCGACTCGCTCATCCCGCTGGACGCCGCAGGGCTCGCGGTCTCCCCTCTCAGCCGCCCCGAGTCACTCGCCCTGGCGGACGCCATCTCGCCGGCTGTCCTGGTGGCGGCCACCGGCAACATCCCCGGCATCCTCCTGGCGCGCGCCGCACAGCAGGGCGCACTCGACTCCCGCGGGAGCGAATCCGCCCCGCCCCAGGACTCGCTGCGCGTACGCCTCGACCCGGGCCCCGACGGCCCCGGCCCCGTGGCCGACCGGCAGCCGTGAGGGCGGAGGGACGGCGGCGGGTGGCATCGCCCCAGGAGCCCGGGGACGGCGGATCGCCTCGCCCCGCGCGCGCCGGGTCGGGGTATTGGCGCGGGCGGAAGCCCGCTCCGGCACGCACCGCACGGGCCCGGCGCGCGGTCAGCCCTTCAGCGGCCCACCGTTGATCGCGATGCGCTGCCCATAGCGCGTGAAGGGGTAGTAGTCGTACGTCGCGTGGTGCTGGACACAGCGGTTGTCCCAGAACACGAGTGTGTTCGGGGTCCAGCGCACGCGGCAGCTCAGCACGGGCCGGCGCGCGGTCACCGCGAACAACAGGTCGAGCAGCGCCCGGCTCTCCTCCTGGGACAGCTGCGGAATGCGCGTCGTGTAGGCGGGGTTGACGTACAGCAGCTTGCGGTCGGTCTCCGGGTGGCGCACCACCAGCGGGTGCTCGCTCCGCGGAGCCACGTACCCCTCGGGCGGTGTCTGGCCCTGGAACGCGGCGAGTCCGTCGTGGATCGCGGTGAGCCCGTCCAGCAGCGAGCGCAGTGCAGGCGACAGCATCTCGTAGGCCAGATGCATGTTGGCGAACAGTGTGTCACCGCCGCTGCCTGGCTCAGGAACCCGGGTGAGGTAGAGCATCGAACCGAGGGACGGTTCGGCGTCGGCTGAGCCGTCGGTGTGCCAGCCGTTGCCCGCCACATTGGCGGCCTCGGGGCTCGTGCTGATCTCCAGGACGTACGGGTCCCCCTCGGGCGGCGGGGGGTTGACGGGGCGCAGCTCGCCGAAGTGCGCGGCGAGGCGCCGGTGGTCCTGCTGGGTGATGACCTGGTCACGCAGCACCAGCACATGGTGGTCGAGGAACGCGGTTTTGAACTCCCGCAGTTGCTCCTCGGTCAGCTCGCGGGACAGGTCGAGCCCGGTGATCTCCGCCCCGATGACCGGGGTCAGCGGGGCGGCGCTCAGCGTGCGGTACTCGCGCGGGGGCCTGGTGGTGATGTGTTCGACAGCGTCGAGCTCGTAGCTCTCCATGCGATCCTCCGGTGTGTCGTCGCGGGTCTGCGGTCCGGCAGGGAGGTTCCTGCCGGGCCGGACGGTAACTGCTTTGGGGTAAAGCTCTGTTGCGCGGATGCTGTCTGTCGCGCGGGCTGTTGCGCGTTGCGTGGACCAGGCCCGCCGTGCGGCCCAGGCCCGGTGTGCGGGTCGCACCTGCGGGCCCTGCCTGTCAGGTGAGGGGTACACCCGGTGCGGACGTGCCCGGTAGGCGGGGCGTCGCACGGGCCAGGGACGCGTCGACCGCGGCGGCCACCGCCTGTGCGGGCGCGCCGCGCACGATGCCGTAGTGCGTGGTGTCCAGCGCCCGGCAGGTGGCGGACTCCGGCAGGTACGGCCGCCACAGCTCCTCCTGCTCGGAGACCGGCGGCGTCGACGGGAGTCCTGCCACGGGCTGCCGGGCCAGCCACAGCCGGGTGGCGGTGGTGGCCAGCGGGCGCACCCGGTGCTCCGCCATGCCGCGCAGGTTGGCGCGGCAGCACTGGGCGAGCCGTTCCGCGTAGGCACGGGCACCCGCGCCACCGCGCGCCGGTCCGTCTCCACCGCTCCCGTCCCGGCTCTCTGTGCCCTGGGCGAGTTCGGCCGCGAAGACCGCGCCCAACTCCTCCTCGTCGTAGCGCAGATGGAGCGGACCGGAGTCCGGCGGTGGCGGATCGATCAGGTCAAGGCCCGCGAAGGGGACGCCCTCCGACTCCGCGAGGCACGCCATTTCGAGAGCCACCCAGGCACCGAAGGACCACCCCGCCAGGTGCGGGCGCGCCCCGCCCCGGGGCAGCCGTGAACGCAGCGCCTCGTGATAGCGCGACGCACGCTCGGCGAGTGTCCAGGCGGGCGCCGCCGGGTCGCGCAGCGCCGGATCGGCTATCAGACACACCGTGGGGGCCGGACCGAGAGTCGCCACGAGCGAACGGTAGGCCTGGATGTCGCCCCCGACGGGATGGATGAGGCACAACACCTCGGGCGCGGTGCCCCGTTGCCACGTCTCCACCGAAACCGGGCCAGGCCGTGGCGCGGCCCCCGAGGAACCGGCGCCCGTGCCCGTGCGCGCACCCGGGCCGGACGCGAGGGCGGTGGCCTGCGTGGCACCCGCGTCCCGTGCGCCGTCCGCCGGGGCCTCCTGGCGCAGCTTCGCCAGGATCTCGGCGAGGGAGACCCGGTGGCTGAGCGAGGACAGTTCGAGTTCGACGTCGAAGTGGCGCTTCACCTCGCTGATGAGGTCCAGCATCGTCAGCGAGTCGGCCCCGAGGTCGTAGAGGGCGGCGTCCGGGTCGATCGCGTCGAGGCCCAGCAGATCGCGCAGCCATTCCTCCAGGAGCTCGGGCGCCGCGTCCGCCTGCGGTGGGCCGGCCGGACCGCCTCCCCGCGAGGGCGCGGAGAGGGCGCCGGTCCCGACGGCCGGGCATACGTGTTCCTCGCGGGGCGCGGCCCCGTCGTAGAACACACGCGACGCGTCCAGCTCCGTCGTGGACACCATCACCTGGGGCAGTTGCAGCGCGAACACCCGGTCCAGGACACGCGACGCCTCCGCCACGTCGAGCCCGTACGCGAGATGCGCCCGGTGCCGCGCGTCCGGGTTCGGCACGCGCAGCGCCATGCCCGTCTCGCGCCACACGTCCCAGTCGACCGTGAGCCGCACCGTCGTGTCGCCGTCGCCGCCCCGGTGATGGGCGAAGGCGTCGAGGAGACCCGCCGAGGCCGCGTAGTCGAACTGCCCGACCCCGCCGAGCAGCGCCGACATCGATGAGCAGTAGAGCACGGTGGCGGGCGCGAACCGGTTGACGATCCGCTCCGCGAGGAGCGCGCCCGCCAGCCGGGCGGCCGTCCCGGCGCGGGCCGCGGCGGCGTCGCGCCGTGTGATCAGCGCTCCGTCCGGTACTCCGGCTGCATGCACGACCCCGTCGAGCCGCCCCGTCACCCGCGCGAGGGCCGCCAGGATGCGGTCGGTGCCGGCATCACCGCCGATGCCGTCGCCGTTGCCGGTGTCGCCGCCCACGGCGCCCACGGCGCCCACGGCGCCGTCGGCTCCGTCGTCGCCGTTGCCGGTGTCCGTGCCGGTGAGGTCGGCCTCGACCAGCACGACGCGGTCGGCCCAGGGCCGCAGGGCGTCGGGCAGGAAGGGGCGGCGCGCGAGCAGCAGGACCCTGCCGGCCGTACGCTCAAGCAGCCATCGCGCCGCCGCCGTCCCGATCCCGCCGGTGCCGCCCAGGACGAGATGGTCTCCGGTACCGGCCGCCAGGCCGGGCCCGCCGGCCGCGCCCCCGGCGACCGGCACGGTCGTCGGCCGCCACCAGAAACCCTGGCGCAGGGCCAGATGGACGGGCGGCTCCGCGCTTCCGTCCTCGGTGGCAGCGGCTTCCGGTTCCGCGACGAGCGCCGCGAGCCGCTCGGCACTGTCCCCGAGGCCGGACGACGGCAGGTCCACCCAATGGCCGCGCGGGTGCCCCTCCTGTGCCGCGACCGCCGCCGCGCCCGCCAGGAGGCCCAGCTCCGGCCGGGTGACGGCACCGTCGACGGGACGGGCACCGTACGACAGCCACCACGGGCGTACCGGAGGGGTCCCCGGACGGCCCGCGAGTGCCTGGAGGAGGGCTGCGGGCGCGTCGAGGCACGCGCGCCGCGCGCGCTCCAGCGTGGCGGGACCGGGACGTCCGGCCACGGCCAGGGGCAGGGCGTGCAGCCAGTCGATTCCGGCGCTGCCGCCGTCCGCCACCGCGTCGATGAGCTGCCGCAGCGACACGGGGTCCACCGGGTCGACCTGGTACGTGCCGTCGCCGTGCCGCGCGAAAGCCGGCCCGGCCGCGGCGTGCACCACCCGCGTGTGACGCTCGGCGAACGGCCGCAGCGCGCCGGGCGGCAGCTCGTCCTCCGTCACAACGACAAGCAGCCGCGGGGACCGGGGCGCCGTACCTGCCAACGCGCGGCGCGACCGCACCCACTGCGGCTGGCGCAGCCAGTCGGTCTCCGGCAGCCGAAGCGGGCCGCCGGGCGCTCCCGGCGGTGCCGGGTGTGTTTCCGATGCAGCCGACGCCCCCGATGCCGCGAGTGTCCCCGATGCCGCCGGTGTCGCAAGTACTGCCGGTACCGCTGCTGCCGCGAACGGATCGGCGGTGGTCGCGGGGTGTGCGTCGGGTGCGGGATGTGAGCCGGGAGCGGCGGGCAGCCGGGCGAAGACGTGGTCGTGCAGATCGAACGCGGGCGGAGGGAAGTCCCAGGGTGCCTGCGCGGGTTCGTCGCCCCACTCGACCGTGCGGCCCCCCAGCCAGGCGTCCGCCAGTTCCCGTGCGTCCAGGCCCGCCGCCGCGACGGGCGGCAGTCCCGGCTCCACGGCCGTCCGGGTGGTTCCCCGCTCCGCTCCCGCGTCGGCCACTCCGGCCGTTTCGGCGCCCGTTCCGCCGTCCGTGTCCTCGCCCACGGTACGCAGCCACGCGACGGCGGCCGCGGCGTCGCCGCAGGGCGCGGCAGCGCGCCACCGCCGTGCCGGCCTGCCCGTCCGCAGGTGCCGTACAACCTGTGCGTAGGTGTCCGGCTCGGCCGCCAGATGGTCCGCGATCCGCCGCGCGTCGCCGCGCAGAGCCGCCATGCTGGCGCTCGACAGCACCAGGCAACCGGGTTGTCCGCCGGCCGTGCCGGACGGTTCGCCGGTGATGTCCTGTGCCCGCACCGGGTGCCCGTCCTCCAGTACCACGTGGGCGTTGGTGCCGCCGATGCCGAAGCTGCTGACCGACGCCACGCGGTCCCGTCCCGCGGGCCACGGCGTCGCGCGGGCCGGGATGTGGAACGGCGTGAGATCGTCGCCGAACGCCGGGTTGGGGGCGTTGAAGTCGACGGTCGGCGGGATGACACCGTGGTGCAGTGCGAGTGCGGCACGCACCAGCCCGACCACGCCGGCCGCCGCGCCCAGGTGGCCGATCTGGCTCTTGACCGACGAGAGTGCGCAACGGGCCGGCTCATCGGTCCCGAGCGCCTGCCGCAGCGCGGCCACCTCGATCGGATCGCCCAGCCTGGTGCCGGTGCCGTGCGCCTCCACGTACCCGATGTCGGCGCCGCTCCTGCCGCTCCTGCGCAACGCGTCCCTGATCACCGCACGCTGGCCGGAGATCGACGGCGCGCTGTAACTCATCTTGTCCGCGCCGTCGTTGTTGACCGCCGAGCCGGTCAGCACGGCATAGACGGTGTCGCCGTCGCGGCGCGCCGCGTCCAGCGGCTTCAGCACGACCACACCGGTCCCGCTGCCGCCCACGGTCCCCGCGGCGTCGTCGCTGAAAGGACGGCAGTGCCCGTCGGGCGAGAAGATGTGCTGCGGCCGGTAGCGGTAGCCGTCGGTGAGTTCGGCGTCCACCAGCACACCGCCGGCGAGCATCACCTCCGCGTCGCCCTGGCGCAGCATGCCCGCGGCCACGTGCACCGCCACGAGCGAACTGGAGCACGCCGACTGGGTGGTGAGCGCGGGTCCTGTCAGCCCGAGATGGAAGGCGGCCTTCGTCGCCAGGAAGTCCTTCTCGTGGTGCAGCGCCAGCTGAAAACCGTCCGGCAGCTGGGCGGGGTCCGCCTCACGCAGCATCGCCTGGAAGTACGTGTTTTCCCCGGCCCCGGCGACCAGGCCGACCCGCAGCCGGGACGTGTCCCCGATCCCCGCGTGGGCGAGGGCCTCGACACAGCCCATCAGGAGATGCCGCTGCTGGGGGTCCATCAGGCGGGCCTCCTGCGGGCTGATGCCGAAGTGGCCCGGATCGAAGGCGAACAGCCCGTCCAACTGGCTCCGCGCACCGACGAGTCCGTCGCGCGCCGTGAAGTACGTGATCCCGCGCCCGCCCCGCTCCGTCATCCGCCAGAAAGAGGCGAGGTCGGGTGCGCCGGGCAGACGGACCGCCATGCCGACGACGGCGATCGGCCCGCCCGGCACCGCTCGGGAGGCCGCCCCGGTCGGCACCGCCCCCTCAAGAGCCGGCACCTCCTGACCCGTCGGCTCCTGAGCCGTCGCGTCCTGAACTGCCCCAGCTGCTCCCTCTTTCCCTTGCTCTTCCGTCGCCCCGGCGTTCTCGCCCGCCGCCCGGCTGTCCAGGAAGTCGGCGAGCGCACCCACCGTGACATGCTCGAACAGGTCGACGACACTGAAGCGGAGCCCCAGCCGGGTCGTGCAGTGCAGGTGGAACCGCATCAGGTCGAGGCTCGACGCGCCCGCCGCGAAGAACGTCAGGCCGGGCTCGACGGCGTGCCCGGTCACCTCCAGGAACGCCGCCGTAAGCCGCTCCTCGACCGTTTCGCCCGCGGCCGGATGCGCCCCCGCGCCGGGTGCCTCGACCGCGCCGGGTGCGCCGGGCCCGGCCGGTACGTCCGGTACGTCCTGGACGGCCGTGGCCCGTGGCAGCTCCTCGCCCGGTGCCGTGAGCGCGGCGGTCCGGTCGAGCTTCCCGCTCGGTGTGCGGGGCAGCGCCACGAGGCTCCGGAACCGGTCCACCCGTACGAACGGCGGCAGCAGGGACGCCAGATGGGCGGTGAGGCCGGAGTGCGTCACCTCGCGGGACCGGTGCTCGTCACACTGCACGCAGCCCACCAGGCTCTCCCCGTCGCGCACCACGACCGCCGAGACGACACCGGGGTGGCGCAGCAGGGCCGCCTCGACCTGCCCCAGCTCAAGCCGGTGGCCGCTGAACTTGATCTGCGTGTCGTCGCGGCCGGCGAAGTGCAGCAGCCCCGCGGCGTCGAACCGGGCCCGGTCGCCGCTGCGGTAGAACAGCCCGAGCCCCGGAAGGTCCACGAACCGCTCCTCGTTGAGCGCGGGATCGCCCAGGTAGCAGCGGGAGACCATGGACCCGCCGATCAGGAGGTCGCCGGTGCAGCCGACGGGAACCGGCTCGCCCCCCTCGTCCACCACCCGCAGCACGGCGCCCGTCACCGGGCGTCCCACGGCGGGGCGCTCCGGCCAGCGGGCGGGGTCGCCGTCCAGCCGGAGCGCGCTGACGACGTGCGTCTCGGTCGGCCCGTAGTGGTTGAACAGCCGCGCCGCCGGCATGCCGGCGAACCACCGCCGGACAGCGTCGGTGCACACGAGTTGTTCGCCCGCGGTGACCACGTCCCGCAGCCGGGACGGATAGAGCCCCAGATGTACGGCGTGCTCCGCGAGCAACTGGAGTGCCACATAGGGAAGATGGAGACGCTGCGCCCCTGATGACTCCAACTGACGCAGCAGAGCGGGCGGGTCGTGCCGCAGAACCCGGTCGACGAGGTGCAGCGTCCCGCCGCCGCAGAGCGTGCCGAAGATCTCCTGGAAGGACACGTCGAAGGACAGCATCGAGAACTGCTGGGTGACGGCCGGTCCCGCGAGGCCCCCCAGCCCTTCCTGCCAGTGCAGCAGGTCGCACAGGGTCGCGTCGGCGACCTGTACGCCCTTCGGCGCCCCGGTCGAGCCGGAGGTGAACAGGGTGTACAGCGGCCTGGGGCCGCCGTCGCGCGGCGCCGGTGCGCGGAGGGCGGGCGGCTTCGCGTGTGCGTCCGCCGCCGAGAGGACGATCGGGTGGCGCGCGAACCCGCCGGCTCCCGCGACGGCGTCGAACGCCGCACCGCTCTCGGGCCCGAGCAGCACACACTGCGGCTCCGCCAGCTCCAGCACCTGCCGCAGCAGCGCCGTCGGATAGGCCGGGTCGAGGGGTACGGCGGTGACACCGAGGCGGGCCAGTGCCAACAGCGCCACCACGTGCTCGACCGACGGTTCACAGTACAGCGCGACACGGCACGGGCGCGGGTCGTCGGGCTCCGGCAACGGGAAGGCCGCGAGCAGCCGCGTGGCCAGCGCCCGCGCGTGACCGTCGAGTTCGGCGTAGGTCACGGTCCCGCCGCCGTGCGCGAGAGCAGGGGCCTGGGGCCGCAGCGCCACCTGGCGTGCGAACCCCTCCGCGACCGTGCGGTACGGGCCGGTGCGCGCCGGCTCCCCGGCGCCGTGGTCGGGCAGCGACCTGCGGTACGGGGCGACGAGCCCCGCCGGGGTGTCCGGCCCTTCTTGGGCCAGCAGATCGAGACCGCGTACGAAGAGGTCGGCCAGAGCCCGCGCCTGCGCCTCGCTGAAGTGGTCCTCCGCGTACTCCCACAGGCAGTCGAAGCTGTCCCCGTGCTCGACGAGCGACAGCGTCAGCGGGCACTTGGCCGCGGCAGGGGGCCGCCACAGGGGACGTGCGGAGCAGCCGCGCAGGTCGAGAGCACCGAAGTCGGTGTTCTCCAGGACGAAGAGGAAGTCGAACGGCGCGCCGCCCGCGGGCCTGCCGGGCGCCCCGTCCGCGGCGAGGACGTCGGCGAGCGCGACGTCCTCGCGGTCCAGCACCGCCCGGGCCGCCTCGGCGGTCCTGACGAGCTCGGCGCGCAGGCCCTCGCGGGGGGACACGGTCACGGGCAGCAGTACCGTGTTCGCGAACATGCCGACGCTGTGCTCGCACTCCGGCACAGCGCGGCCCGCCGTCGGAGAGGCCACCCGCAGCCGGGTCCTGCCGGTCACACCGTACGCACTCCACGCGAACACGCCGAGCAGCAACTGGAAGCGTGTGAGGCCCAGTTCGGCACAGAGCCGGTCCACCGTCGCACGGCGGACGGTATCGAGGGAGGCGGTCAGCAGCCGGACCCCGGAAGCGGCGGGGGAGTGGGCGGCCCGCAGGGGCTCGGCCGCACCGTCCGCCTCGTCGTAGTGCCGCAGCAGTTCGGCCAGTTGGCGCCGGTAGGCGGGGCGGGAGCGCCACTCGGCCTGCCAGCCCGCGTGGTCGAGCGGGGTGTACTCAGGACCGGCGTCGGGCGCGCCCGGGCCACCGTCCAGGTCCGCCGCGTAGTCCGCCGACAGATGCTCGAACAGCACACCGAGAGACCAGCCGTCCACGGCGATGTGATGCAGGTGCAGCAGCAGCACACCGCCACCCGCGCCCTGTCCGTCCTGTCCCGCGTCGCCGCTGTCCGGCAGCCAGCAGGCACGCAGCTTCCGGGGGGCCGCCAGATCGAAGCGCTCCGCGAAGAACCGGTCGGCGTAGGCGCCGGGGTCCTCCCTGTCCGGCGACGGTCCGAAGTCCGGTTCGCACCACGGGTCGTACAGTACTCCGACGACCTGGCGCAGCCCCTCGCTCCCGGCCTCGAACCCCGTGCGCAGGGCGACATGGCGTGCCACGAGGCGGCTGAGCGCCCGGCGCAGCGCGCCCGCGTCGACCGGGCCGTCGATCCGGAACGCCTGCCCCACGTGGTAGGCGGGGGAGTCCGGGTCGCGCTGGTGCAGCAGCCACAGCCGCTGCTGCTCACTGGTGGCGGGGCCGGAAGCCGCCCCCGCCGGGCGGCCGGGCACCGGGTAGGGCCGGTCGTCCGCGCGCTGTGTCTCCTCGGCATCGAGCGCCTCGGCGATCGCGGCGAAGTCCGCCCGCAGGACGAACGACGCCGGCAGATCCCTGCCGAAGCGGCGACGCGTCTCGAAGCGGAGGCGCAGCGCGCCCAGCGAGTCCCCGCCGACGGCCGTCCAGCGATCACCCGGCCGCAGATCCCGGACGCCCAGCAGCGAGCCGGCCAGCTCAAGCACCTCGCGGCAGCGGTCCGTCACCGTGGCGTCCGCCGCGACGGCCGCCCGCCAGGGCGATCCGCCGAGGGACAGCAGGGCCGCCTCGTCGACCTTGCCGTTCGCAGTGCGCGGCAGATCGCCCACCCGGTGGAGGTGGTGGGGGCGCATATAGGCGGGTAGCCGTAGGGCCAGATGCCGGTCGAAGTCCTCGAACGTCAGGCCCTCCTCGCACACCACGTACCCGAGCAGCTCCAGCGGCCCGCCCCGCCGGGGCGCGCGGGTCAACACATGGGCCCTGCGCACCAGGGGGTGGGTGAGGATCTGCCGCTCCACCTCGCCGGGCTCGATGCGAAACCCGCGTACCTTCACCTGCCGGTCGGCCCGTCCGACATAGCTGATGACACCGTTGTTGTCGGTGCGCACCAGATCGCCGGTGCGGTAGTGGCGGACGGGAGCGCCGCCGGGGCCCGGCAGGGTGACGAAGCGGCGCCGCGTCTCCTCCGGCAGGTCGCGGTACCCGGCCGCGAGCCCCTCGCCCGACAGGAGCAGCTCCGCCACCTCGCCCGGCGCTGCGGGCCTGGTGCCCCCGGGTGCCACGCACGCCACCCCGGTGCCCGGCAGCGGCCGGCCGATGGGCACGTTCTCCCCCTCGAAGTCGCGGGGGATCGGGTGGGAGAGTGCGAAGGTGGTCGACTCGGTCGGCCCGTACGCGTTGTGCAGGCGCGTCGTGGACGCCGTGTTGTGGCGGTACCAGCGGCGTACGGCACGGGGGTTGAGCGCCTCGCCGCCGATCAGCACGTCCCGGGCCCCGGCGAAGCACTCCGGGACGGTGTCGGCCACGGCGTGGAAGAGCGCGGACGTGACGAAGAGTATGTCCACCCGCTCGCGCTGGAGTGTGGCGGCGAGCCGGTGCGGGTCCTGGACGTCCTCATCACGGAGCACGACGCAGGTGCCGCCGGTCAGCAGGGGGGTCCACACCTCGAAACTGAGCGCGTCGAAGGCGGGGTTGGACAGGCAGGCGAAGCGGTCGCCGGGCCGCGGGTCCAGATAGCCGGGGCGGGCCAGGCGCAGGATGCCCGTATCCCGCACCTCGACTCCCTTGGGCAGGCCCGTCGTTCCCGACGTGTAGAAGAGAAAGGACACGCGCTCGTCGCCGGCCGGCTCTTCACCGAGTGGATCGCCGATGGGCGCACCGCGGCGGCCCGCACCGCCCTGGCCCTCGCATGCTCCGCCGTCCTGCGGGTCGGCCACAGCGTCACCGTGACCTCCGTCGGCCGTCAGGAGATCCTCCACCGCCAGCGGCAGGACCCCCTCGGGAAGGCCCTCGGGCGGTGTGTCGCCATGGACGACGGCGATCGCGCCGGAGTCCCCGAGGATGTGGCCGCGGCGGTGCGGCGGGCTCATGGTGTCGAGGGGGACGACACACGCCCCGGCCCGCAGGATGCCCAGCATGGCGCACACCAGGCGCCACGAGCGGGGCAGTGCCACCGCGACCGCCTGCCCGCCGCGCACCCCGTGCGCGCGCAGGGCGGCGGCGACGGTGGCCGCGGCGGCGTCGAGTGCGGCGTGGTCGAGCCGGTGGGCGCCGTCGATCACCGCGTCGGCGTCCGGCGTACGCAGGGCCTGGGCGTGGACGGCCCGGGCGAGCCGCCCCGGTGTGCCCATCGGCCCGGCCGGCACCGGAGCCTCTGCACGGGGGCGGCCCCCGTGGCTGTGGTGCTGGGCGCCGCCGTCGTCCGACGCGCGGGCCGCGGGTATGTCGGGTCGCATCATGCCTCCGTGGTGCGTGGCCCGGTCACGGCGGGCGTGTCGCGGGGCGGGACGGACATGCGCCCCAGTTCGTCCTCGATCAGCCGTGCCACGTGCGGCACTTCGTCGCTCTCCAGCAGGTCCCAGTGGCCGCAGGACACGGGCTCCACCAGGAGCCCGCCCCGGGGGCGGCGGCGCCAGAAGGCCCGCGCCGCCGCGCCGTCGTCCCCGTGCTCCGCGCCGTCCGCACCGCCCGTGTCGTCCGAAGCGGCCTGTACGAACACCAGGCGCGCCCGCGACGGCGGCACCTGGTAGTCCCGCGCCGTCATCCGGTTGTGGTTGTAGATCCGGAAGTACCGGTCCACCTGGTCGTCCTCGATGCCCGGGTACATCCCGTTGAAGCGCACCAGTTTCTCGCGGAACTCGGCCGCGTCGACCGGTGCGATGGACTCCAGCACCCCGGTGTCGTCCGTCGCGAACGTGTCGAGCAGGACGACGGACAGCCGGGTGTGCCCCGACGCCGCGAGGAGCCGCCCCATCTCGTGGGCGACGAGGCCGCCGTACGACAGCCCGCACAGCACCAGGGACTCGTCGGGACCCGGGGCGACGAGCTTCAGATACGCCTCGGCCATGGCCTCCACACTGGGCAGCGCCTCCTCACCCGGCTCGATGCCCGGCGACTGGATGCCGCTGACACCGATGTGCTCCGGCAGGGCGCTCGCCAACGACAGGTAGCAGAAGGCGGTGCCGCCCGCGGGATGCACGCACACCACCCGCCGCCGGCCGTCACCCGGGCGGAACTCGACCAGGCTCCCGGCCCGCGCGACCGGCGAAGAACCCCGGCGCAGCCGCGCGGCGAACGCCTCCAGAGTGGGATGGCGCAGCACGTCCTGGACGGGCACCCGTACTCCGAACTCCTCCCGCACGGCGTGCGTCATCTTGATCGCGGAGATCGAAGTGCCGCCGATGTCGAAGAAGTTGTCGCAGACGCCTATCGACGGATGCACCAGGACCCGGCTCCATATGCGGTGCAGCGCCATCTCGGTGTGATCGCGGGGGCTCGCGGTGTTGACCTGCCCGGGCGGTGCCGACGGCGCGAGGGCGAGCAGCGCGGCCCGGTCGAGCTTGCCGCTCCGGTTGACCGGCAGGCGCTCCAACTCCACGAAGACGGCCGGGATCATGTGGTCGGGCAGCGCGGGTGCCAGCGCCGCCCGCCAGCCGCCGGGCGGCGCGGCGCCGTCCCGGAGCGCGAGCCCGGCGACCAGCCGCGGCTCACCCGCCGCGTCCCGGTCGGGCAGCACCGCCGCCTCCCGCACGCCGGGCAGCCGCAGCAGCGCTGCCTCGACCTCGGCCGGCTCGATCCGGAAGCCGCGCAGTTTGACCTGGTCGTCCGCGCGGCCCGCGTACACCGCGCTGCCGTCCGGCAGCCACCTGGCCAAGTCGCCCGTACGGTAGATCCGTTCGCCCGGGCGGAAGGGGTCCGCGACGAAGCGCTCATCGGTCAGGCCGGGCCGGCGCAGATAGCCGAGGGCGAGCGACGCACCGCCGAGGAACACCTCGCCCACCACGCCGGGCGGCACGGGCCTGAGATGGGCGTCGAGGAGGTAGAGGCGCGTGCCGGGCAGCGGCTTGCCGATCGGGCAGGGCCGGTCCAGCGGCCGCGGTTCGGTGTGCGCGGTGCTGTACAGCGTCGCCTCGGTCGGGCCGTAGCCGAAGCAGATCCGCAGCCCCGGCAGCTGGTGGCACATCCGCGCCAGCGCCCGCTCCGGCAGGGACTCCACCCCGGTCAGCAGGCGGCGCAGGGACAGGCCCGCGAGCCGCTCGGCCGGCGCCTCGTCGATCCACCGGACGTACGCGGGAGGCAGGAACGCCTGGACGACGCGGTGCTCCCGCAGCCAGGCCATCAGCTCCTCGGGGTCGGTGCGCACGGTGTCGGGCACCAGGTGCAGCGCGGCGCCCGTGGTCAGCGGCATCAGGATCTCGTGGACGGACGCGTCGAACCCGATGCTGGACCAGGCGGACGCGGGCTGCCCCGGGAACGTGCCGAAGCGCTCGCACCACGTGAGAATCAGGTTCCTGACACTTCCATGGGTGACCGCGACCCCCTTCGGGCGGCCCGTCGAGCCCGAGGTGTAGATCACGTACGCCAGATCGGCGGGCCCCACCGCGACACCGGGAGCGTCGTCCGCAGGCCCCTCCGCCTCGACCTCGCGAAGCCGTGTCCACCCCTCGGGCGGCGCCGGCGCATCACTGAGGACGAGCGCGGGTACGGCGTCCTCGGCCATCATCCGCAACCGCTCCAGGGGCTGCCCCGGGTCCAGCGGCAGATACGCGGCGCCCGCCTTCAGGATGCCCAGCACGCCCACCACCAGCTCGGCGGACCTGCCCGTGTGCAGGCCGACCACCTCGCCGCGCCGCACACCGCGCGCCACGAGGGCGCCCGCCAGCCGGTTCGCGCGCCGCTCCAGCGCCGCGTAGTCCAGCGACGTACCGCCGCACACCAGGGCGGGGGCGGCAGGCCGTTGCCGTACCTGCTCCTCGAAGGCGGTGACCGCTCCGCCCGACCACGCGGCGGGGACGTCCGGCGCCGGGCCGCCGTCGCTCCACTCCGCCAGCAGGCGGCGCTCCTCCTCCGGCTCCAGCAGGGACGGCACGGCCGGGTCCCGCTCCGGGTCCTCCGCCAGCTGCGTCAGCAGCCGGGTGAAAAAGGCGGTGAGGCGCTCCGCCGTCGCGCGGTCGAACAGCGCCGTGGCGTAGTCCAGTTCGCCGGTGATCCGGCCGTCCACCTCGGCCAGCGCGAGTGCCAGGTCGAACTTGGCGGGCGCGTACGGCGCCGGGACGGGCGTCGTCTCCACGTCCGGCAGCCGGAGATGCCCGCCCAGTGGCGGCACCCAGGCGAACAGCGTCTGGAACAGGGGAGTGTGCCCGGCCCCGCGCGGTGGGTTCACCGCCTCGACGACACGCGAGAAGGGCAGGTCGACATGGTTCAGCCCGTCCCGCAGCGCTCCGCGCACCGCCCGCAGCAGCTCGGCCCCCGTACGCGAGGCGGCTACGTCGACGCGCAGGGCGAGGGTGTTCACGAAGAACCCCATGACGTTCTCAGCCCCGCGTCCTCTGCGGTTCGCCGTCGGTACCCCGACAACGATGTCGGTCTCCCCGCTCAGCCGCGCGAGCAGGACGTACCAGCCGGCCATGAGGACCGAGTAGAGGGACACCTGGTACTTCTCGGCCACCGTCTTCAGCTCACATGTCAGTTCCTCGCCGATCTCGACCCGTACCCGGCCGCCCCGGAAGTCCTGCACGGGCGGCCTCGGCCGATCGGACGGCAGCTCGATCAACGGCGGAGCCCCGGACAACTGCCGCCTCCAGTAGGCCTCGTGCGCGGCCGGACCCGCGTCACCCGACCGGGCCAGCCACGCGCGCTGGGCGCGCGCGTAGTCGGTGTAGCGGAGCCCCTGCGGTGCCGGCGGGCGGTCCTCCCCGAGCCGAAGGGCCTCGTAGAGTGCGCTGAGATCGGACAGCATGACGTTCTGGGACCAGCCGTCGAAGACGCTGTGATGCGCGGTCAGGACGAGGACGTGCTCCGCCGGCCCCAGCGCCAGCAGGCGTCCCCTGATGAGCGCCTCCGCCGCGAAGTCGAACGGTGTGGCACACTCCTCGCGCTGCACGGCGTCGAGCCGGGCCGCGGGGTCCCGGAGCGCCGAGAGGTCCTCCGCCGTCAGCCGGAAGCCGGTCCCGGGCGGGTCCACCACCTGCTCGGCCGTACCGTCCTCGGTCGGCACCAGCCGGGTGCGCATGATCTCGTGCCGGTCCACCAGCGCGTCGAACGCCGCGGCCAGCACAGCCGGGTCGAGCGGGCCGGTCAGCCGGAAGCCCATCTGCTCGTTGTACGCGACCCCGGCGCCGTCGGCCTGCGCCAGCGCCCAGAGCCGCTCCTGCCCGGCTGACAGCGGTGCGCGCGTGCGGTCGTCACCGGCTTGGGGACAGGAGGGCGCGGGCGAAGTCCCGTGCGGCCCGGGAGTGGTGGTGTCGGTGTCGTGGTGGGGGGTGTGCGGTACGGACAAGATCAGCCCTTTCCCCTGCGGTGCGCGATCCGGGAAGCGAGATCGGAATCCAGCGCACGCTCCGGTACGCGGTGGACGGCCGCGGGCCCTGCTGGAGCGCTGCCGCAACGGCATATCCACGAGCCCGTCTTCACGTGCTCATTCGCGCCAGGGGCCGCCGGAGCGGCATCGGACGGTCGGTCGGGTGACTGGCTCGTACGGACTGGGCCGTCGATTCCGTTTCTGCGTAGGCAACTTGAGAATCAAGGATCACTTCCGTTCACTTCCGTGTCAATGGCACTCTGAAGCGAGGGCGCGAGGCGCGAGGGCGCGAGGCCGGGCGCACGAGGGCGAAGAGGCGCCAAGGACTGCGGCAGGCCCCGCGATCATGTCCGACGGGGCTGTGCCGGACACGGCGGGTGGCGGATACAGCCGCCGACGGACACGGCCCGCGACGGACAAGGAGGCCGTCGGAGGCCGGGCCGTACGGCCGTCGGCCCGGATTGTCAGTGGCGGCTGCCATGCTGCGGTACATGTACGAGCCGAGACCGATACCCATCCCACGCCGGGTGTACGGGGCGGATCACGACGATCCCGACCCGGGCCCCCGCCCCGGCCGCTCCTACCGTGAACTGGTCGGCGGCCCGCTGGACGGCCTGCTGCTGGACGTCACGGGCTGGACCGCGGGCGCCCTGGCCGGCGAGGCGGCACTGCCCACCGAGATCGGGTCGTGCGGTGCGGGGGGCCGCTCCCTCTACCGGGCCCGTCCGGGCGAGCCCGCGAAGTGGGACTGGACCGGCGACGCGCCCTGACCGGGAGGGGCGGCGGAAGGGGCGTACGAGACGGCGTCGCGTGGCCCGACCCGCCGGAGCGCCAGGTGGCCCGGCCCGGTCCAGCCCCGAGTCCCGTTACGCCCGCACGGCCCGGCACGCGCGAACGGCCCCCGGGGGGGGGGGGGGGGGGGGGGGGGGGGGGGGGGGGGGGGGCGGGGGGGGGGCGCCCCGGCCGCCGGGCGCGCCCCCCCCCCCGGGCGCGCCGGGGGGGGGGCGCGGGGCGTACGCGCCGGCCGCGCTGCCGCACGTGCTGGCGGCC
>NZ_JAIUKE010000090.1 GCF_020176795.1 Streptomyces sp. 8L | reverse complement strand
CCCCCCCCGCCGGCCCCCCCGGGGCCCCGGCCCCGCCCCCCCCCCGCGCCCCGCCCCCCCCCCCCCCCCGCCCCCGCCCCCCCGCCCCGGGGGGGGGCGCGCGGGGGCCGTTCGAGGCAGGCAGGTCAGCGGCTCGGCCGCCGGCCTGTCAGCCGTCCAACTGCCGGTTGTCCGCTTGCCCAGCCGTCAGCCGTCAGCCGTCAATCGGAGGCGTGGAGGCCTGGGAGCCGTTCAGCCGTTCAGCGGGACCGTGCTGGCGACCGCCGTGGCGTCCAGGTCACCGTTGTCGACCCACTCGTCGAACTTCAGGGTCTTGTGCGCCGTGGACGCGGGCGGCGTGACCTCCAGGTACGCGGCGTGCTGAGCGCCGGAGGTACCGGTGTTCGCGTGTGTCCACGCTATGACCGCCTCGGCCGTCTGGCCGGGCTTCAGGTCCACCACCTTCTTGCCGGGGTTCTTCGCGTACCAGGTGCTGCCCCAGGTCACCTTGGAGGAGAGCACCTTGTGCTGCGCGTTCTCCAGGCCGAGGCCCGGGTAGCCCAGCAGCGCGCAGGTCGCGCTGCCGGTGTTCTTGAACTGGACCACGGCACCCTGGTGGTTCATGCCCCCGGCCAGGGGGCTGTGCAGAGACACCTGGAGGCCGGACGCGGAGCATGTCGCGACCTTCGCCGTGTGCGCCGTGGCGGGTGCTGCCTGTGCGACTCCCACCGCCGCCGTGCCCGCCAGCGCAACGCCGGCCAGTGCCACGGTCACTGTCCTGCCCTTGCCCCACCGCTGGTTCTTCGCCATGTCGTTCACCTTTCGTTGAAGCCTTACACGGAGTCCGATGCGGGGCTTCGAAGAAAAGTTCACACGTTCGGGGTATTTCTTTTTGGCGCGCCATGGCTGCGGGGGACTGGCTTGAGCGGGCTGGTGCCGCCGGTGGTTCCTCCGCGCCCCGCGCGTGGCGCGGAGGAACCGGGCGAGCGTGGCTCAGCTGTGGTTCCAGGCCACGCTGAAGTTCTCGTTGCCCGAGAGGGACGAGGTGGTCGCCTTGCGGGTGCTTCCCGACGCCATGTTCATCTGGTCGGGGCTGAACGAGCCGATGGGCTGGCCGTTGGCGGTCGCCCCGGTGAAGGAGGCGGTGCCGAAGTTGGACAGCGGCAGCACCCCGGTGGAGCTGGAGGGTGCCTCGGCGATGATCTCGGCGGACGCCAGCGACGCCGTGGTCGACTTCTTCGTCGTGGTGTGCGTCCAGCCGCGGGTGGTGTCCGCCAGCTTCAGCGTGAAGGTGCCGCTTCCGTCCGTGCTGACGGTGGACGTGAAGTGGTCGCCGGGCTTCACGGTGTCGGAGTAGTTGACGGGGTACGCCGGGTACATCTCGTACCACGATGAGTAGACGGGGGAGCCGCCCGAGCAGTCCGCCTCGGTGCCGGTCTGCTCCACCGACTGGCTGCCGTCGCCGTCGATGCCCACCCAGAAGGACGAGTACGTCGTCGCACTGGTACAGGTCACGGTGGGCTGGACCCAGCTCGCGGAGACGCTGGTGAATCTCGAACCGGTGGCGCTGTACCCGGCCCAGTTGGTGCTGTCGCTGTGCCGTATGCCGGTCGCGGGGCCCACGATGCGGTGACCCTGGACCGGGACCATCCGCGCCGTGGGCGCGGGCGCGGCGAACGCCTGCGGCAGGGAGACGGCGGTGGAGGCGAGAACGGCCGCCGCGACCGCCGAGAGGGTGGCGACGGTGCGCCTGGTTGTCGACATGCTGCTGCCCCTTCTTCGTGGGGTTGAGGGCAACGCGCGGCGAGCCCCCGGGAGGCCGGGCGCCCGCTCTATGCGCGTTGACATGATTGACGCTGCGCAGTCAATCGCTCGGATGTCGTGGACGGGTCAAATGGAGAGTAAAGCTCCGGCCAATGAAGGCGAAGGGTTCACCATGAGGCGCCGTCAAATCCCAGGCAAAACAAGCAAATCACCGGAGAAAGGCCCGTTGCGGCGACGGGAGGCGTCCTTATGTCCCGTCAACGCCTCGTGCGTACAGAGGAGATCACCCCGGCCCGGTGCTCGCCGGGCACCCCGCCCCGGAGCCAGGTCGGCCGCCGCGCATTCCGTTGCCGTGGCAACCCCCTCGGCAAGGCCCGCGTGCACGCCGTCCTCATGCGCCGTGACCGATGCCGTCATTTCCGGGGCGAGGGCGTCGCAGCACCTCTGCGCGCCGAGACCTCAGCGGCCGGGGCGGTGGTGCAGGGCCAGGAGCGCCTGGTCGTCGTGGACCCGCCCCCGGGTGTAGCGGGTGACGTCGTGCAGCAGCAGGTCGAGGAGCGTCCCGGGCGTGGGGACCCCGCCGGTGGAGCCGCGCTGACGGCTCCACAGGTATTCCAGCCGGCTCCCGGGATCGTAGAAGACGCCCTCGCGGTTGCGCGCCTCCGTGCAGCCGTCGGTCAGGAGCACCAGCGTCGAACCGGGCGGGAAGGCGAAGACGTCGACCGGGGCGTCCCACCGGCCCAGACTCATCATGCCGAGCGGAGGCGCCTCCCGGGACGGCACGAGGGCCCTGGCCCGGCCGTCCTCGTTCAGCAGCACCGGGGCCGGGTGGCCGCGGTTGACGATCCGGACCTCACCCAGATCCGGGCTGAACTCGGCGAGCAGCGCGGTGGTGAACCCCTCGGACTCCTCCTCGCCGTGGCGGCGCAGCCCCTCCCGCAGCAGCGCCTCGTCCAGGGCCTGTGCGAGGGCGGACAGCTCGGCGGTCTGGTCGGCGGCGAAGCGGAACGCGCCGATGTCGACGCTCACGGCCGACACCGCGTCCAGGCCCTTCCCCCGTACGTCCCCGATCATCGCGCGGACACCGTACGGGGTCCGCTGGACGACATAGAGGTCCCCGCCGATGAGCGCCTCCTGGTCGGCGGGGGTGTAGCGGGCGGCGATGTGCAGGGCCCCGAGATGCTCGGGCGGGGTGGGCAGCACCGCCTTCTGGGCCACGGCCGCGGTGTGCCGGGCGTGGCGTGTGGTGGTGTGCTGTGCGCGCAGCGCCCGGTTCAGCGTGACCGCGAGGGCCGTCACCGCGGCCAGCGCGATCTGGTTGGCGAGTCCGCGCTGCCACCCGAAGGTCCCCTCGACGTCCGCCAGCACCGCGTGCACCGCCATCGCCACCAACCCCACCGCGGTGACGGCCCACGGGCCCAGCGTCGTCACCGCGGCGACCGGTGCCACGGCCAGCAGCGAAGCCGATGCCACCGGCGTGTAGAGATCCGCCAGGACCGCCACCACGATGACGACACCCGGCACCGCGGCCCCTGCCCATCGACGCGCTCTCGTTCTCACCCCGCTCACTCTGCCTTCCAAGGCCGCCCCGTCGCGGGTATGCCGCCGGTGTTTCGCGCGCCCGGGCAAGCCGCGCCCATCGCCGCGGTGTCACCGAGGACCGCCGTCCGGGTGAACACCGAAGAGCCCACGCCCCGGCACGGCGAATTCGAGAGGTCGTCGCAACACAGTTGATCAACTGGTTGGTGTGAGGAGCTTAGCGAGGCGCTCGGCTGGGGTCTCCCAGCCGAGCGTTTTGCGTGGGCGGCTGTTGAGTTCGGCTGCGACCTCGTCCAGCTCTTGGCGGGTGTAGCGAGCCAGGTCGGTGCCCTTGGGGAAGTACTGTCGCAGCAGGCCATTGGTGTTCTCGTTCGAGCCGCGCTGCCAGGGGCTTCCGGGGTCGCAAAAGTAGACGGGCATGTCGGTGGCGACGCTGAACTGCTTGTGCATGGCCATCTCGGAGCCCTGGTCCCAGGTGAGGGTTCGCCTGAGCTGCGCCGGAAGGGTACCGACCGTTTCGATGAGAGCGTCGCGCATCTCGGATGGCCGTCGGCCGTTGGGCAGGTGGACCAGGGTGACGAAGCGGCTAGAGCGTTCGACGAGAGTTCCGATGGCGGACTTGTTGGCCATGCCGATGATGAGGTCGCCCTCCCAGTGGCCCGGGATCGCGCGGTCTGCCGCTTCGGCCGGCCGGTCGCTGATCATCACCATGTCCTTCGACATGCGGGGCTGGCGCTTGAAGGACTGCCGGTGGGGCCGACGCATGGTTCTGCCAGTCCGTAGGGACCGAGCCAGTTCGCGGCGGAGTTCACCGCGGCCCTGGACGTAAAGGGCCTGGTAGATCGTCTCGTGGGTCACGCGCATCTCCAGGTCGTCGGGGAAGTCCCGGCGGAGCTGGTGGGCTATCTGCTCGGGGCTCCAGCGTCGTTCCAGATGCTCCTGAACGTAGTCCCGCAGCCGTGGGCACCGGTCGATCTTGCCGGGCTTGGGACGGGGGCGACGGGCGGCCGCGCGGGACTCGGCGACGTAGGGCCGGTAGGTCCACTCGGTGCCTCGCCAGAGCGCGCCGTTGCGGCGTATCTCCCGGCTGACCGTGGAGGGGCTGCGGCCCAGCTCCGCGGCGATCGTGCGGATAGACGCCTTCTCCCGCAGCCGATCCGCGATGTGTATGCGCTCTCGCTCGCTGAGGTAGCGGCCGGACGAAACAGTGACGGCCGCCCGCTGCGAACGAACGGGCGGCGCGACTCTGCCGCTGTTGAGCAGGCGACCGTTGCGCCACCCGCGAGCGGTTCGCGGGTGGACGCCTACACGCTTGGCTGCCTCTGCATTGCTGTATCCCTGCTGCACGAGCCGGAAGTATTCCCCTCGCTCAGCGTGCAGCCTCTTGCGCCCCTGCGGTCTCCGGTCCTTCCGAGCTTCGAACTCCATCGCATCCCCTGAACTGGGGTGTTGCGACGACCACTAGAACCAACGCACCGGGGAGGGCGATCGACCTGGCCGCACGCGTCCTCGGCCGCAGCACCGCACACTCCGCCCCGTAGCACCGCGGGCGTACGCGTCTCACACCCGCCCTGCTCCGTAACACCGCGGGAGGGTGCGCCGCGCCGGGTTCTGATCACCGCGGCCGCTGCGGCCTCAGCCTTCGAGCGACGGCAGGAGCCGCAGTGCGTTGCGGGTGGTCAGGGCGCGCCAGGTGTCGCCCTCGGGCTGCGCCGCCGCGTCCACCGACGCGATCTGGGCCGCGGCGCCCGCGGCCGGCGTCCAGCAGTAGTCGCTGCCGTACACGAGCCGCTGGTCGCCGAACGCCTTGACCAGGGCCGGGACTTGGTTGGGAAAGGGGGTGCCTGCCATGTCGAACCACAGGCCGCGCAACTGGTCCTGGACGCTCGGCCCGCTCTCTTCCGCGCCCTGGAAGAACGCCTGGAACAGCGCGATACGGTCCGCGAGGAGCGGCAGGGCGCCACCGCCGTGCGTGAAGACCCACTGGATGCGCGGATAGCGGGTCAGCACACCGTTGAGGAGGAGGTCGCCGGCCGCCCGGGCGGAATCGAAGATGAACTCCATCATGGGGCGCGGACGGTCCGGCGAGACCGCCTCCCAGTTCGGCGGGGACGTCGGGTGTACGAACACCGGAGCCCCGCGCCGGTCGAGTTCGGCCCACACGGGGTCGAACTGCCCGTCCCCGAGGTACGCGCCGTGTGCGTTGGTCTCGACGGTCACGCCGTCACTGCCCAACTCGTCGAACGCGTAGGCGAGTTCTGTCAGGGAGCCACTCACGTCGGGCAGGGGCAGCGAGGCGAAGTGCCCGAACCTGCCCGGATGCCGGTGCCGCAGGCGGGCGCCGAACTCGTTGACCTCGCGCGAGAGCTCCCGGGCCGCGCGGTCGTCGCCGAAATGCGTGCCGGGCGACGAAATCGAGAGGACCGAGGTCCGGATGCCGCCCTCGTCCATCAGCCTCAGGTGGTCCTGCGCGGACCAGGCGGGATAGCCGCCCATCCCGTCCGGGCGCACGACGCCCGCGGCTCTGGCGGCCTCGATGTAGGACTCGGTGACGAAGTGCGCGTGGACGTCGATCAGCTGTTCGGGTCCGGTGGTCATGCCGCTCAGGTTACAGGACAGGTCGTCCCGTACAGTACAGGTTGTCCCGTAGGTGGGTCGGACCTAGGGTGAGGGCCATGGACCCGCGCATGGACCGCACCCGGCGACACGTCCTGGACTGCGCGCGAGAGCTGCTCATCGAAAGCGGCGCGGAGCACGTGACGTTCTCCGGCGTCGCCCGTCGCGCACGGGTCTCACGCAACACGCTCTACCGGCACTGGCCCACCCGGGAGCAACTGCTCGTGGACGTCATCCTGCGGCACTACCGCAGGGAGGGGCTGACTGAAGAGGGGCTGATCGAGGACGGGCCGACCGAGGACGGGCGATCCGAAGTGGCAGCCCCCGTCTCTCTCGGCCACTTCCTGTACTCGCTGCGCGACAGCCTCGAATCCCCTGGGGCGCGCTCCACGCTGACCGCTCTGATCGCGCAGGCCGAGCACGACGCCGTCAGCGAAGGAGTCCTCCGCCGCGTCGCGGACCTGCGCCAGCGTGGCCTCGGGACACTGGCAGGGCCCCTGAGCGACGCGGCGTTCGCCAGGATCGTGGGCCCGCTGTTCTTCCAGGCGGTCATCGCGCGCCGCCCCCTCGACGACACGTTCATGGCCGAGATCCTGGCCGCGCTCCAGGCAGAACGGGGCCAGGAGCCCGCCCGGCCCCGGGCGGAGCGGCCGACGGCGCCCGGCCCCGGATGATCCGACGGCAGAGGGCGCATATGATCCGCCCGCCCGTACGCCGCCGCCGGGCTCAGGGGGACGGAACCGAGCGCAACGCCCCCACCCTGGTGGACTGGACGAGCAGGTGCCCGGCGCCCCCACCCGGAACGACCACCGACGGGTACCTGCTGAAGTCCGTGTCCGGGTACGCGGGTGAGAAGCGGGGAGCGGCGGCACCCGTTCCCTTGGGCCCGGCCCGCAGGTCGACGCTGATCAGCCGTCCTCCGGACGTGTCGTAGCTCGGCGTGAAGGTGGTGAACCTGCCACCGTCCAGGGCTCCTTGGCCGGTCGTGGTGTGGTAGCTCCACAGGACCGCACCGCTGCCCAGATCGAAGGCCGACCAGTCGCCGGCACTGGAATCCTCCGCGCCCTCCTCGTACAGGACCAGCACGCCGTCCGAGAACACACCGTCCACCGGCTTCATCCCGCTGTCCCGCAGCGTGCGCAGCGGCCGGAGGGTGGCGGGGTCGAGGCGCACGACGGGCGGGAAGGTGTCGGAGGCGGAGAACCGGCTTCCGGTACACACCAGGTAACCGGCGCCCGAGAGGAGCTGCGGGCAGTCCGTACCGCCGGGACTGGTGGCCACGACCCTCCCGGTACGGGCGTCCCTGGCGGTCACCGCCGATCCGTCGGTGGTGTAGACCCGGCCGCCGATCACGCGCGGCGGGGCGGTCGCGTCGGCGTGGACGCTCTTGTGCCACAGCGCGGTGCCGTCGGTGGTGCGGTACGCATCGAGTGTGACCGTGCGTGTGTCGCCGGGAGGACCGGTCGTCGTGTCGAGCGCGTACACGGCGCCCCCGCCCTCCGCGAGGGCGGCATACGCGCGCCCCGGGGTCAGCCGGTGACTCCAGGCGCTCGATCCCGTCCGCAGATCCGCCGCGTGCAGGGTGTCCGCGCCCGCGGCCACGGCGCGTCCGTCCGGCACCGCGAGCACCAGACCCACGTTCCTCCCCGCGGCAAGGGAGGGGATCTGCCAGGTCACGGCGCCGGTGGCTCGGGAGCGCCCGGTGAGCCCGTCGGCGCCGACACCGCACACGACTTGCCGGGTGGTGGCATCGCAGGTACCGGAGGCCTCAGGCCCGGAGAGCTTGCGGGTCCAGGACCGCCACGGGCCGGTGACCGGGGTCGCGGCGAAGGAGGCCCTGGCGGAATCCGTGGCAGCGGCACGGCCGGGGCCCCCGCCCCCTGACCGGGCGGCGGAAGGCACCGGGTGCGCGGAGGCGCCGGAATCCGCGGCCGGGTGCGAGCAGCCGAACGCCCCGAGGCCCAGACCCGCGCAGAGCGCCGCAGCGAGCACGGCCGTACGGGCCGTCCGCAGCGCGGGCGCCACCGGCCGTGCCTCGGACCGTCTCCCGTTCCCCACCTGACGCATCTGCGAACCCCGTCTCTCGGCTGGGCAGTTGACCCATGCTGCCAGAAGGCCCGGGAGGAGGGCCCGGTTCCGCCCTGCCGCAGACGGCCGGGTGCCGGCGGCCGAGCGGAAGCGGAAGGAGGACGAAGAGCGTGGGGGACGCGGACGTGCGGGAGACGGAGACCTTCGTAGGACGGGGGCGCGGGAGACGCAGACGCGCGGCGGGCGGAGGCGTGCGGGAGACGACGACGTGCGGGAGTGGAGGTGTGCGGGAGATGGAGACGTGCGGCGACGGAAGACGCCGCCGTGCGCGGCCAGGGGGCCGTCGCGAACCGGAGGCCGCGGGCTCCGAAGAGGGTGGCCGGTGGCTGCCACGGGCTGTGACCGCGGGCTTCCGGCCCGGGAGAGACGGGGGAACCGCAGGCCACCGGCCCGCCCCGGACGCCGTCGCCCCACGACGTGCGGCACGGGCGGATATAGCATGAAAGGCGAGGGAACGAGGACGCTCCGGTCCCGCGCGCGGGGCGGCGGCGCCCGGCCGGGAACGACCGGCCTCCGGCGTACCGCGCACGACCGTCTCGGGGGCCGCCGAACGCGCCGATGGAGTCGATCATGACCACACCGCGGGATCTCCTGCTCATCGCGATCGACTCGTCGCCGACGGGGCGCGTCGAGTCCGGTGAGCTGTCGCTCGCCCTCGCCGGGGCCGAACTGCTCGACCTCCTGGCGGCCGGAGCCGCCACCCTGGACGAAGGGAACCGGATCGTCCCGGGGCCCGCACACGGCCTGCCCGGCCCTCTCGACGACGCGGCCTCCGCGCTCGTGCGGCGGAGCCCGTACGAGTCGGTCGCCGAGTGGCTCTGGCGCAGGGGCCGCGACCTGTCCGCACACTACCTCGATGCCCTGGAGAGGGAGGGACTGCTGGTACGGCAGCGCAGGCGGTGGCCATTCCTCACACCCGGCCGCAGAACCCTGGTGGACTCGCGGGACCGGACCTCGGCGCGGGCGCGCTGGACATCGGGCGATCCCGTCCTCGCCTTCCTCGCGCAGGACGCGGGCATCTCCGCAGAACCGCCCCGGGCCGACAGCCCGCCCGCCTTCGGCACGGCCGAGACGTCCGTGTTCGCCGCCCTCGACGGCGCGTCGGCCGAGCTCGCGGCGGAACGGGGCAGGCGGGGCGCCAGACTTGAGGAGGCCGCGGCCGAGAACCGCAGGCGGGGCTACTGACCCGGTGATCCGGTGGGGCGGGCCCTCCGGTAGGAGTGGCCCCTGCGCCTCGACGCCGTGCGAGCACGCCGACCGGCAGGACCGAGGCCCCCGGGGGCGCCGCCCGCCGGTCCCCGGGAGATCGCTGGCCGGCCCGTAAGCTCGGAAGATGGCCAGGTATTTTGACGTACATCCGGACAACCCCCAGCCCCGCGTCATCAGCGGTGTGGCGGACAGCCTCCGCTCGGAGGCGCTCGTCGCGTATCCCACGGACTCCTGCTACGCCCTCGGATGCCGCCTCGGCAGCCGCGACGGCATCGACCGCATCCGGTCGATCAGGAAGCTCGACGACCGCCACCACTTCACCCTCGTCTGCCAGAACTTCGCACAACTCGGCCAGTTCGTGCAGATCGACAACGATGTGTTCCGGGCGATCAAGGCGGCGACGCCGGGCAGGTACACCTTCATCCTGCCCGCGACGAAAGAGGTCCCGCGCCGGCTGCTGCACCCGAAGAAGAAGACGGTCGGCGTACGCATCCCCGACCACGTCGTGGACGTCGTCCTCGACTCGGGTGACTGCGGGACCGAGCCGACCACGGTCATCGACTTCTCCGGCGGCGAGGCGGAAATCGTCCGCAGCGGCGCGGGCGACACCTCCCGCTTCGTATAGCCCCTGAAGGTCCGGGGCCCACCGCGACGGTGCCGCCCGCGCGGGCGGCACCGTCAGGAGCGGTGTGTCAGGACGGCAGGTTCCACTTCTGCGCGGCGCTGCCGTTGCAGGTGTAGATCTGCAGTTGCGTCCCCTCTGTCGTCGAGGAGTTCGGATCGTCGAGGCAGAGCTTCGACTCAGGGTTGACGAGAGACCCGTTGGCGCCCGCGGTCCACTGCTGCGCGCCCGAGCCGTTGCAGTTCCACAGCTGGACCGGCGTCCCGTTGCTGGTGCCGCTGTTCGACACGTCCAGGCACTTGCCGAGGGTGCGCAGGGTGCCGTCGGCCGCGACCGTCCAGTCCTGGGCCGCGGTGTTGTCACAGCCCCACAGCTGCACATGGCTGCCGTCGGTCGTCGAGGAGCCCTGGTCGTCCACGCACAGCGAGGCGGAGACACCCGCGGAGACAGGACCGACGCGCGGCTTGGCCGGGGTCCCGAGGCTGCCGTTGTACGACGGCGGCGCCGCCGAAGTCCCCGCCGCCCACGAGGTGTTCGCGCTGGTCCCCAGCGTGTAGCTGAGGGTGCCGCCGTCGGTCACCGCCGAGGTGGGAGCGTACGCGTTGTTCCACGCCGCGCCGTTCCACGAGGCCGACTGCACGTAGGGCGCGTTGTCCGCGGCGCCGTTCCCGTTGATCGTCAGGGTCTTGCCCGACGGCAGCGTGACCACGGCCTGGGTGAACATCGGCGAGCCGAGGGCCAGGTCCGAGGTGCCCGGCGTCATCGGGTACATCCCGAGCGCCGACCACACGTACCAGGAACTCATCGCACCGAGGTCGTCGTTGCCGTCCGCGAGACCGGCCGGTGTGTTCGTCCAGATCTGGTCCTGGATCTTCCGGACCGTCGCCTGCGTCTGGTACGGCTCACCCGTGTAGTCGTACTCCCAGGGGAGTTCGATGCTGGGCTCGTTGCCGACCCACGCGTAGCCGTTGGCCCCGGTGTAGCTGCGCAGGGTGGTGTCCAGGTAATGGTTCATCGCGGTGCTGCCGCCCTTGGCCGCGGCGAGCCCCGCGACGTCGAACGGCACCATCCCGGTGTAGATCCACGAGTCGGCCTCGACCATGTCGTTGCCGCTGGTGGGGTCGAAGCCACCGACCCACGTGCCGTCCGCGTTGCGCGGCTGCACGAACCCGGAGGCCGGGTTCAGTACCTTGCGCCAGTTCTGGGCGCGGTCCGCGTACGTCTTCTGGTCGGTGCTGTCCCCGAGCGCCCCGGCGAACGCCGACAGCGCGAAGTCCGCCGTGTTGTACTCCAGCGTCGTGGACACGGGGCCGTAGAAGTTGCAGCAGCCGTAACTGCCGTCGTGCGGCATGTAGCCGGGGTTGTTCAGGTAGTTCAGGCCCGGCCGGTCGTTGTTGGCCGTGCTCGCCTCGGCGACCATGTCCTTCAGCGCGGTGGACGTGTCGAAGCCCGTCGCGCCGAACGCGTGGAAGTCGGCGAGGATGGCCGCGCCGGGGTCACCGACCATCACATAGCTCTCGCCGTTGTTCTCCGACCACTTGGGGAACGCGCCCGTCTGCGCGTAGTCGTCCACCATGGACTGCGCGGTGTCCGACGCGGCCTGCGGATCGACCAGCGCCTCCAACTGCGCCTGGGACCGATAGGTGTCCCAGCCCGAGTAGTTGCCGTACACGGCGCTGTGCCCCGAGTCGACGGTGTGGGTCTTGCCGTCGAAGCCGGGGTACTGGCCGTTGGTGTCGCTGATCACGTTGGGGTGCAGGAGGGAGTGGTAGAGCGCCGTGTAGAACTCCGTCTGCTGGTCGGCCGTGCCGCCCACCGTCTGGATCTTCCCCAGGCGCGCGTTCCAGGCGCTCGTGGCCGCGTCGCGCGTCGTGTCGAAGTTCCAGCCCGGGTTCTCCGCCGTACGGTTGGCGACCGCGTTGGCCGTCGAGACGTAGGAGATGCCCACCTTGGCCTGCACCACCTGGTGCGCGGTGGTGTCGAAGGTGACATGGGCGTTCGACGCCGCCGCGGCGGGCGCGGCCGTGGACTTCTGGGCGCCGGACTTCGGCATCGTGCCGTGCAGTTGGGGCTTGTTCGGCTTCTCCGGGGCGTTCTTGGACGCCCGCTTCGCCGGCGGCGCGGCCGGTGCGTCCTTCGCGGCGTTCGTGCCCTGCCCGGTGAACGGCTGGTCGAAGACCATGTCGAAGTAGACGGTGTACGAGTTGCCGGCGCCGCAGAACTTGCCGCTGGTCACCTGGCCGCTGACCTCGGTGCTGGAGACGGCGTTGAACTGCGTCCCGCTGGCGCCGTTCTGGCTGCCCGCGAGTTTGAAGACCAGGTTGGCCTGGTTCGTCGCGGGGAAAGTGAAGCGGGCCATGCCGCTGCGGGCGGTGGTGGTCAGCTCGGTGGTCACGTGATTGTCGAGCGCCACCTTGTACGAGCCGGCCGAAGCGGACTCGTTGCTGTGCGAGAACGAGTCCGTCGCCCCGGTGTTGACGGCGCCGACCGTCGGCAGAACCGGTATGTCCCCGGCGGCCCCGCACCCGGGCCCCGCGATGTGGGTGAGGCTGAAGCCGGTGATGGACGAGTCGTTGTACTCGTAGCCGCCGCCCGGGGGACGCGAGGGGGTGTCGGGGCTCCACTGCACCATGCCGAACGGAACGTCGGCACCGGGGAAGTCGTTGGCCTGGTTCGACGTTCCGATGAACGGGTTGACCAGCGCGGCGGGGGACGTCACCAGCTCCGGTTTGGCCGAGGCCAGAGCAGGGGTGCCGAGTCCGGCCGCGGCCAGCGCCGCGGTCGTCAGCACGCCCAGGACGGCGAGGCCGAACGGTCTTGACGATCGTGCCATTGCGAACCCTTCCTTGAGGGAGACAACGTTGTCAGAGGGGGTCGCGCACGGGGTTCGGGAGAAGCGTGGACAACGTTGTCGTACGAAGGTGGCGCGGTAGGGCCCGACGATCTGACCCCATGTGCAACTCCCTTACTGTCCAAGTGCGTTGACGCACCAATACGCATGGAGAGTGCCCGCCTGAATGTAGCCAGTCCGCATGGGCGCGTCAACGAATCGGACGGGCGGCGCCTCAGCCGTCGCCTCTGCGCCCTGCTGTCTCGGCGGCGCCCTCGCGGCGCAATCGTGCTGCCCGGGCAACGCCGTTGCGGTGCCCGCGCGTTGCGTCGGCGTGCGGGGCGGGCCCGGAGAGGACCTCCCTCGCTCCGGGTGGCCCTCGTGTATCCCTGTTCGAGTCGGGTGCTCCTCGTGTACCCCCCGGCGGCCGGTGAAGTGCCAGGTCGCCGAACCGACGGTGTACGCGGTCCCGTGCCGGGGCGTCCCAGCAGCCTCGCGGCCCACGTGACCGTACCGGGGCCCGCGTAGCCGGTGCGGGGCGCACAGACGGTCGCCGTCAGGTAGATGCGCCGTCGGCTTGAAGCCCTGAGCGGCGCCCGACGCCGACTTCACCCCGCTGCGTGAGCAGGATGAGGCCGAAGACCGGGGCGTGGCCGATGAGATGCGAGCCGACCGCCGCGGACAGCCATGGCGATGACGCCGGTAGAGCTCTGGACGTGCTCCTGGAGGACATCAACCCGTACGAGGTCTTCCGTCTCGCGACGGCGGGCGGATCGATCCGGGGTTCCTGTCAGCCTGCCTCGACAACGGCCGGTTGAGGCGACCTCGGTGTCCTGGAGCCCTCTGAGGGCGCGGCGGTGATGATGGTGTCGAGGATCGCACGCGACGCCTGGAGGTCTTCGATGACGTGGGTGATGCGCTCGCCCTCCCGACGCAGTTGGGCGAGCAGTTCCGGGCAGGCAGGCACGAGGCGCTCGTCGTCAGCCCGGACGCACGGCAGGACCCGGGCGATCAGAGCGGTCGGCAGCCCGGCCGCCAGCAGACAGCGAATGCGGCGCACTGTCTCGACGTCCGACTCCCCGTAGCTGCGGTAGCCGCTGGGCAGCCTGTCGGGCGTCAGGAGCCCTTGCTGTTCGTAGTAGCGCAGCAGCCGCTCATGGACTCCCGTACGCCGCACCATCTCCTTCATGCGCATGCCGCCCGCCCCCTTCCTGGTCCCC
>NZ_JAIUKE010000089.1 GCF_020176795.1 Streptomyces sp. 8L | reverse complement strand
CCGTCCCCTCCGGCCCCGGCTCTCCCGCGGTCGTCCACGGCGATCACGTCGCCCTCCACGTCCCTGCGGCCCCCACCGTCCACAGCGCACACCGCGTCCGTACCACCGATACCGGCCGCGCCGTTCGCGGGCCCGCCGCGTGGCCAGGGGCGCCGCCTCGCGGGCGTGTTGACCGCGTCGCGGGGACGCCGCGCCGCGCCCGCCGGCGCTCTGGTGGCCGCGACGGCCGTGTTCCTCGTGACGGTCCCGCTGTTCCGGCACTTCTTCGACATCGGTGTGTACTACGGCACCGTGAACGCCTGGATACACCACGGCGGTCACCTGTACGACTACGTGCGCCCCGGCTCGACCTACGGCTTCACCTACCCGCCGTTCGCCGCTGTCGTGATGGCGCCGATGGCGCTGGTGTCCTGGCCCGCCGCCGTCGGGATCGGGCTGGCCCTGTCGGTACTCGCGTCGTGCCTGCTGCTGTACTGGCTGTTCGGCGATGTCGTGGCCCGCCAGGCGTGGCGCCCCTGGTTCGCGTACACCGTCATCGGGTGTCTCTTCGCCCTCCTGGAACCGGTCAACGACACCTTCAGCTTCGGCCAGGTCAACCTCCTCCTCGTCGCGCTCGTCCACCTGGACGCCCGGCTGCTGGCCACCGGACGCGGGCGGTACGCGGGCATCGCCACCGGGCTCGCCGCCGCGGTGAAGCTCACCCCCGCCCTGTTCATCGGCTACCTCCTCGTGACGGGGCGCAGGGCGCAGGCGGCCGTCGCGGCGGGCACCATGGCCGCCGCCACCCTGCTCGCCGCGGCGGTAGACCCCGGCGCCTCGCGGACGTTCTGGACCGGCGCCCTCTTCGACACCGGCCGCGTGGGACGCCTCTCGTACGTCTCCAACCAGTCCCTGCGCGGCGCGCTGGCCCGGCTCGCGCCGGACGCCGACACCCACACCGCCTGGCTGCTGTGCGCCGCCGCGGTGCTGGTCGTCTGGTTCGTCAGAGCCCGCGCCGCCGTGGCGGCCGGAGACGACCGGACCGGCTTCGCCCTGACCGGCCTCGCCGCCTGCCTGGTCAGCCCCGTCACCTGGGTGCACCATCTGGTGTGGGCGCTGCCCGCGCTCGCGGTGCTCTTCGACACCGCCCTGCGCCGACGCGGGCGGGCCATGCCGGCGGTCTGCGCCGTGCTGTACGTCCTGCTGTGCAGCGACGTCGTGTGGCTGTGGAGCGACCGAGCCTCGGGACCGTCGGCGTTCATCGGCTCGAACGCGTTCGTGTGGATCACGCTCGGACTCCTCGTCGCGCTCCCGACGCACGAACCGGCGCCGGTGCCGGGCAGATCCGGAACCGGACAGGAACCGGGCCCGCCGAGGGGGCCCTTGTCCGCGCGCGACACCTGTCGTTAGGGTCGTTGGTCTGACCAGGACGACTCCGGATGTCCGGGGGACCTGCCACAGGAGACCGCCCCGGCGGTCCTGAAGAGCGAGCGAGAGAGAAGCGGTTCGTGCGCTATACGCGGTTGGGCAACACCGGTCTTGAGATCTCGGCCATCACCCTGGGCTGCATGAGCTTCGGGGACCCCGACAGGGGCACCCACCCCTGGAGCCTCGGCGAGGAGGCGAGCCGGGCGCTCATCAAGCAGGCTCTGGAAGCCGGCATCACCACCTTCGACACCGCCAACGTCTACTCGGCCGGGTCGAGCGAGGAGATCACGGGACGAGCCCTGAAGGACTTCGCCCGCCGCGAAGAGGTCGTCATCGCCACCAAGGTCTACAACCGCATGCGGCCGGGCCCCAACGGCGCGGGCCTCTCCCGCAAGGCCATCCTCGCGGAGATCGACAACAGCCTGCGCCGGCTCGGCACCGACTACGTGGACCTGTACCAGATCCACCGCTGGGACGGCCGGACCCCGATCGAGGAGACCCTCGAAGCGCTGCACGACGTCGTCAAGGCGGGCAAGGCCCGCTACATCGGCGCCTCGTCCATGTACACCTGGCAGTTCGCCAAGGCGCTCTACACCGCGGACCTGCACGGCTGGACGCGGTTCGTGTCCATGCAGAACCACTACAACCTGATCTACCGCGAGGAGGAGCGGGACATGCTCCCCTTCTGCGCCGACCAGGGCATCGGGGTCATTCCGTGGAGCCCGCTCGCCCGCGGCCGGCTCACCAGGCCCTGGGACGCGCAGACGGCCCGCTCGGACACCGACGAGTTCGGCAAGACGCTCTACCAGCCCGAGGACCGTACCGTGGTGGAGCGGGTGGCCGACATCGCCGTCAAGCACTCCGTGTCCGCCGCGCAGGTCGCCCTGGCCTGGGTCGCCCAGCGGCCCACCGTGACCTCGCCCATCGTGGGGGTGACCCGCCCAGGGCAACTGGAGGACGCCGTCGCGTCCTTGGACCTCGCGCTGGACGACAGCGAGGTCGCGCTGCTTGAGGAGGCGTACCGCCCGCACAGCGTCGCCGGCCACTGAGAACGCGGCGGACGGGTGCCGCCCCGGGACCCGGGGCGGCGTCTGGCAGGCTTGAGCCATGCGAACCAGGACCCCTGCCGAACTAGTCCAACTGGTGGACTCCTTGCTCGAAGGCGGGCGTCCGCCCGTCGTCGCCGCGGGCGATCCGGTACTGCGCCGGCCCGTCGCGCGCTACGAGGGGGAGCTCGGCGCGGACCGGCTCGCGCGCCTTGTCGAGGCGATGCGCGAGACGCTGCACGCGGCTCCCGGCGTGGGCCTCGCGGCACCGCAGATCGGCGTCCCGCTGCGGCTCGCCGTCATCGAGGACCCCGCGGAGGTCTCGGCGGAGGTCGCCGCCGCCAGGGGGCGGGTGCCCCAGCCCTTCCGTGTCCTGGTCAATCCGCGCTACGAGCCGGCCGGTTCCGGGCGGGCCGCCTTCTTCGAAGGCTGTCTGAGCGTGCCGGGCTGGCAGGCCGTGACCGTACGCCACGCCGCGGTGCGGCTGCGCGCGCAGGACGAGCAAGGGCGGGAACTGGACGAGGAGTTCACCGGATGGCCCGCGCGCATCGTCCAGCACGAGACCGATCACCTCGACGGCACCCTGTACCTCGACCTCGCCGAGCCCCGGTCGCTGTCCGCCGCCGAGGCGGTGCGCGAGCGCTGGTCCCAGCCGACCCCGGAGACGGCGGCGCGCGCCCTCGGGTTCCCGCTGCCCGGCGCTCCGGGCACCGGCGCGTCCGACGAACCCGGGCAGATCCCTGGATGAACACCGAAGCAACTGCCAGAATCGGCCGGACGAGAGGATGTCAGGGGGTGTCCGCGCGATGAGTGAGGCCCGGCCGGGTGGAACCGGCAGCGGCAGCGCGCCGACGGTCCTGCGCATGGTGATCGGCAAGCGCCTGCTCGCGCTCCGCGAGCGCGCCGGGGTGAGCCGGGAGAGCGCGGCGGACGTACTTGACGTGACGCCGTTGACCGTCCGCAGGATGGAGAACTCCGAGGTCAGCTTCAAACTCCCCTACGTACGGCTGCTGTTGCAGCTCTACGGGGTCGACGCGGCGGAGACGGACCAGTTCATCGAACTCGTCAAGGCGGCCAACGAGCCCGGCTGGTGGCACCGCTACCGGGACGCGGTACCCGGCTGGTTCGGCGCGTACGTCAGCCTGGAGGACCGGGCGAGCCTGATCAGGACGTACGAACCCCACTACGTGCCCGGTCTGTTGCAGACCGAGGAGTACGCACGGGCCGTCCTCGGCGCGGGCGCGCCCAGGAACCCGGAGGCGCTGGACCGGCGGGTGGCGCTGCGCGTCAAGCGCCAGCAGCTGCTGACCAAGGCCGATGCCCCGATGCTCTGGATTCTCCTGGAGGAGGCCGTGCTGAGCCGCCCGGTCGGCGGCCCCGGCGTGATGGCGGGCCAGCTCGACCGCCTCATCGAGGCGACCACACTGCCCAACGTGACGATCCAGCTGCTGCCTTTCGCGATCGGACCGCACCTCGGTGCCTTCGGGCCCTTCCACCTCTTCCGCTTCGACGTGGTCGAGCTGCCCGACATCGTCTACACCGAGAACCTCACCGGCGCCGTCTACCTCGACCGGCGCCCCGACAGCGCCGCCTACCTGGAGGTGCTCGACAACCTCTCGGCACGCGCCCTGTCGGTCCGCAAGACCCGCGACGAGCTGCGGAGGACGCGCGCCGCCTGCCGGTGAGGGACGAAGACCCCGCCCGCTCGGGGACGGAGGCCGCGTGCACGTCGGGTTCCCGGGCGTGCGCGCGGTCGGTGAACGATTCCAAGACCTCGGCGCTGCCGGCGGCCCTCCGGAAAGGTCTGAACGTCCAACCACCGGGACGGTCGGCAAACGGAACGGCAGGTCTGGTTAGCTGGTGGGGTTCCGCTCGCTCCGCACCCCGAAATGAGGCCGCGCCCGGTGTCCTCCCGCCCCGTGACCCTGCTCAGCCTGGTACCCGCCGTCTTCCTGCCGGCGCTCACCTTCGAGACGGGCTTGGGGGCGCTGGCGCCGGTCCTCGCGCTGAGCGGGCGGGCGCTCGGCGCGTCCGTGGGTGCGGCGGGGCTCGTTCTGGCGCTGCTGGGCGTCGGGCAGATCCTCGGCGACGTACCGGCGGGAGCACTCGCCGCCCGGCTGGGCGACCGCAAGGCGATGCTGGTGGCGGCAGGCGTCGCGGCGCTCACCCTGTGCGGCTGCGCGTTCGCCCGTACGGTGTGGGAGCTGGGCGCCGCCGTCACCGCGACGGGCGCGACCAACGCCGTGTTCGTACTGGCCCGGCAGGCCTATCTGACCGAGGTCATCCCCATCGGCCTGCGGGCCAGGGCGCTGTCGACGCTCGGCGGCATGTCGCGAGTGGGCGCCTTCGTCGGGCCGTTCATCGGTGCCGCCCTGCTGCGCGACCGTCCGGTGCACGACATCTACTGGCTGGCGCTCGGGTTCACCGCGGTGACCGCGTGCGTCCTGCTGTTCGTGCCGGACGTCTCCGACCCCACGTCGTCCCACGCGACTGGGGACAGGAACCCCGTCCCGGTCCGGGCCGTGATCCGCGACCACCGGCGGGTCTTCCTCACGCTCGGCATGGCGGTGCTGCTCGTCGGCTCGGTCCGCGCGACCCGGCAGACCGTGCTGCCGCTGTGGGCGGAGCACCTCGGGCAGAACGCGTCCACCACGAGCGTCGTCTTCGGCATCGCCGGCCTGATCGACATGCTCACCTTCTACCCCTCCGGCCAGGTCATGGACCGGCTCGGACGGCTGTGGATCGCCATCCCCTCGATGCTCGTACTCGGTCTGACCCAGGCGGCCCTGCCGCTCACCCACGGGCTGGTGTCGCTGACCGTCGTCGCGATGCTGATGGGGTTCGGCAACGGCATCGGGAGCGGCATCCTGATGACGCTCGGCGCCGACGTGGCACCGCCCGGCACCCGGACGCAGTTCCTCGGCGTATGGCGGCTGTGCGCGGACTCGGGAAGCGCGGGCGGTCCCCTCGTCGTCTCCGCCGCGGCGTCCCTGGGCAGCCTCGCCGCCGGAATCGTCGCCATGGGAGCCATGGGCATCGTCGCGGCGGGCGCGCTGATGCGCTGGGTGCCGCGCTACTCCGAGTTCGCCACGACCGGTACCCGCAACCGGCGCAGCACGGTCGCCGCCGTATCGCTGCCGCCCGCCGGGCCGTCGCCGGAGCCGGAGCCGGCCCGGCAGTCCGAGGACGCGGAGCCCATCGACCACGCGGACCACGCGGACCGCGTCGAGGGGGCCTGAGCCGTGGGCCGCGCCGAGTGGCCGGGCGCGCGCTGAGCGTCCACCGTACCGGCTCGGCGAGGCAGGGACGTAGGGCCGGCTGAACGGTTCCGACCGCCGTCGAGCGGTTCCGGCACGGGGCCGGGCCGTCTTCCGCCGCGGTTGAACGGTCCGGCGCGGTTGAACGGTCCGGCCGGAGGCTGAAAACGCGCCGTCCGACGGTGCGGGCGCCGCGTGCCGCCGCTTTGACGTGCGACGTGCCGGGACCGGGCGCTCCGCGAGGTATGTTCTCGGCCTCTCGCGCTGCGTTCCGCAATCGGCGGCCCGGCGCATGGTAGGCACAGGACATGTCTTCTGACGACGTGTCATCCGGACGTACGCGGGCGAAGCGCCCATGCTCACCGCGTGTGGTGGACGCCTCCGCCGGATATGACCCGATGCGGGGCCGCCCGACATCTCGATGTCATGGCCCTGCCCACTGAATGTCGGGTTCCCACGCCTGTCCGCCTGTCATCTTGCGTGCGGCCTTGCCGCCACCAGAAGGGACCACGCCATGCCAGAAATCTCCCGCCGCCGGCTGTTCGCCGCCGGTGCAGCCGCGTCCGGAGCCCTCGCAGCAGGACAGTTGACGGCTGCTCCAGGCGCCTTCGCCGCACCCCTGAGAACCGCCAGACGCCGGGCGGCGGCCGACCCCTTCACGCTGGGCATCGCGTCGGGCGACCCCCTCACCACGGCCGTCGTCATCTGGACCCGCCTCGCCACGGACCCGCTGCACGGCGGCGGCATGCCGGACACGGACGTCGAGGTGACCTGGCAGGTCGCCGAGGACCAGAAGTTCCGCCGGATCGTCCAGCAGGGCACCACCCAGGCCCGGGCCGCGTTCGGCCACAGCGTCCACGTCGACGTGCGGGGCCTGCTCCCGGGACGGGAGTACTGGTACCGCTTCCGCAGCGGCGGCCACCAGTCGACCGTCGGCAGGACGCGCACCATGGACCTCTTCCCGTCCAAGCTGCGCGTCGCCCTCGCCTCCTGCCAGAACTGGCAGCAGGGCTACTTCAACTCGTACGCCGACATGCGCGAACAGGAGCCCGACTTCGTGCTCTTCGTCGGTGACTACATCTACGAGTCGGCGCCGACCACGTCGTCGGTCCGCGTCCACGAGGGGGCCGGGGAGCCCGTCACCCTCGACCAGTACCGCAACCGGTACGCCCAGTACCGCACCGACCCCGACCTCAACGCGATCCACGCGACCACCCCCTGGATCGTCACCTTCGACGACCACGAGGTCGACAACGACTTCGCGGGCGAGGTGCCCCAGGACCCGGACAAGCAGTCGCACGACGCCTTCGTCAAGCGGCTGACCGCCGCCTACCAGGCGTACTACGAGCACATGCCGGTCCGCGCCACCGCCGTCCCGAGCGGCCCGCACATCCAGATGTACCGGCGCTTCGACTTCGGCAGCCTGATCCGCCTCAACGTCCTCGACACCCGGCAGTTCCGCAGCAACCAGGTCACCTCCGACGCCGCCGCCGAGGACCCGAAGCTGACAATGCTCGGTGCCACCCAGAAGTCCTGGCTGCTGAACGGGCTGGAGCGGTCGGACGCGCGCTGGAACATCGTCGCCTCACAGATCATGATGGCCGAGACCGACAATGTCGCGGGCCCGGGCAAGAACTGGTTCTACGACGCCTGGGACGGCTACCAGGTCGAGCGGAACGACCTGCTGGCGCGCTTCCAGAACATCCGCAACCCCGTCGTCCTCAGCGGAGACCGCCACCTGACGATGATCAGCGATCTGAAGAAGGACTTCTCGGACCCCAAGTCCGCCGTCGTCGGCGCCGAGTTCGTCGGAACCTCGATCAGCTCCAACGGGGACCAGGACGTCAAGGCGTTCGACGCCCAGTGGGACCCGCTCCGCCCGGACAACCCGCACTGGAAGTTCATCGACTGCCACCGCGGCTACCACCTGTTCGACATCGACAACCAGGGAATCGACGCCCAGGTCCGCGTCGTCGGCACCGTCCTCAAGCCCACGTCGGCGGCCACCGCGATCTCCCGCCTGCGCGTGGACGAGGGACACCCCGGGGTGCACACCGTCTGACCCGCCCGGGCACCTGCTGAGCATGCCCGGGCGAGGGAGCCCCTGACCGGACGCGCCTGCCCGAACATCCCTGGCGGAACGCCCATGCTCGAACGCCCGTGCCCGAATGTCCGCGCCTGAACGTGTGGGGCCGTGCCCCTACCGCGCCCGCCGCCGTCACCCGGTGGGGGCGGCGGGGTCCGGCCCCCGCGCCGCGCCCTCGACCTCGTCGGTCGCTGGCCGGTGCTCCGGCGACTCCGCCGCCCGGCGGGCCCTGCCGAGCCCCGGGGCCAGGGCCAGCGTCACCCCCACCGACAGCGCGGCCATCACCGCCATCGCCGTGGGCGCCGACGCACGCTCGGCCACCGCGCCCGCGAGCGCCGCGCCGATCCCCTGGGCCGTCAGCATGCCCGAGCTGTGCAGCCCGAGGGCGTGCCCCCGCGACCCGGCCGGTGTGAGCGCCACCAACTGCTCCTGGAGCAGCAGGCTCGCGGCGTACCCCACCGACGCGAGCAGCACCGCCGCCGCGCCCACCGCGAGGGGCGGACGCGCGGCGAACACCAGATAGGGCACCGCGAGCAGCAGCCGCAGAGGCGCGCCGAGCCGCGCCCGCCACCGTGCCGGTACGAAACGGCCCGCCAGTGTGTCGCCCGCCAGCATCCCGAGCGCCGCCGTCGCGAACAGCACTCCCGCGCGGTGCGCCGCGTACGGCACGAACAGCGCCTCGCACCCGACGATCAGGCCGTTGGGCACCCACAGCGCCAGATACACGTGACGGCGGTGGGCCGACGACCACAGCAGCACGTCCGTGCGCCAGGTCGCACCCACCGAGGGCCGGCCCGCCGCCCTCGCGGGCCTCGCGGAGAGCCCCCACCGGGCCGTACCCGCCGCCACCAGATAGAGCCCGGCCGCCACCAGGAGCGTCCCGCGGGGCGATACGAGGGCGACCAGCACGCCGCCCGCCGCGTAGCCCGCGATCTGCGTCGTGCCCGCCGCCATGTTCAGCACCGATCGCCCGAGCACATACCCCTCGTCCGGCAGCACCTCGCCCAGCAGCCCGTACCGCACCCCACCGCTCAGCGACGACGCGAGCCCCAGCACCGCGAGCACCGCGAACAGTGCCCACAGCGGCAGGCCCGGGAGCGCGAGCACCGCCGTCCCGACGCCGAACACCGCCGACGTGCAGGCCAACGCCGCACGCGCGGGCAGCCGGTCCGCCGCGGAGAGCAGCGCCAGCGCGCCCACCACCTGCGCGAACGACGTGCCGAACATCGCCAGCGACGACAGCAGCGGCGACCCCGTAGCGCCGAAGACCAGGGTGCCCAGGGCCAGTCCGCTCACGGTCTGACCGGCGACCTGCGCGCCGGACGAGGCGAAGAGGGCGGTGAACTCGGGCACGCGGAAGAGATCGCTGTACGTACGCATGGCGGGGAGTCTCACGGGCGTCCGGCGGCGCCCGTTAATGTTTCGCAGGGAGGCGAAACGTATGGGCCTGTGGCTGGTCGACACCGACACCCTGGCGGGCAGCCGCTTCGTGCTCTCACCGCTCGCCGAGACGGTCGCCTGCCTCCAGACCCTCCAGGCGGCCACCGCCGCCCACCCCGGCGAGCGCCGCTGGCTCGACACCCACCTGCCGGCCTACCGCGAGCTTCTGGCGGGGGACCCGGTGACGGCCGCCCTCGGCCGGATCGCGCTCGGCGGCTCCTGGAACGCGGGGTTCCTCACCCCCGTACCCGACCCGGGGCCCGACGGGCCGCGCACCTTCCACGACGAACTCGCCCCGGTACGCGCGACGTCCGAGCCGCGCGCCCACGCGGACCTCGCCCGCTGCCACGGCGGGCCGCTGCCCCCGCGCCTGCGCGTACCCGACCCGGCCCCGCGCCTGGCCGGCCTGCTGGAGTGGGTGTGGACCCACACCGTCGAGCCGTACTGGCCGGTGCGGCGGCGCGCCCTCGAGGCCGACGTCGTCGCGAGGGTGGGACGGCTCGGCACCGGCGGCTGGTGCGCCGTGCTGGACGACCTGCGGCCCGGCACCCGGTGGCTGGGGGAGGGGCGGCTCCAGATCAACACCCGCGACTACCCGCCGCGCACGGCGACCGGCGCGCTGCTGTTCGTGCCCGTCACGCCGCGCAGAGGGTGGGTCTCCTGGGCGGCGGACCGGTTCGCCCTGATCCACCCCTGCACGGGCCCCCTCGCGCAGCCCCCGCGCCCGACCGCGCCGGGCGCGCTCGGGAGACTCCTCGGGCCGTCGCGCGCGGCCGTCCTCGTACTGCTCGACGGCCCCAAGAGCACCACCCAGCTCGTCGCGCTCACGGGTCAGGGACTCGGTTCGGTGGGCCGCCACCTCAGGGTCCTGCTGGACGCCCCCCTGGTGCGGCGCAGTCGGGCCGGCAGATCCGTCCTCTACCACCGCACGGCGGCGGGCGACGGGCTGGTCGACGCGCAGTCCGGGGACTGACGTCACGCTTGGTCCGGGGGACTGAACAGGCCCGGGGACTGACTGGGCTGCCCGGGCCCGTTCGTCCGGATGCTCCCGTGTCAGGGCGTATGCGTCCGGGACTCCAGGTCCTTGCGGGTCGCGGCCCCGTATACACCGGACGGGTCGGCCGTGATGCTGTGGGCGTCCTGGTAGCGCGCGACAGCGTCCTTCACGCCCGCGTCGTACTGCCCGTCCGGCGCGCCGAGATAACCCAGCAGCAACTGGCTCAGCCGCTTCTGCAACTCCACCACCTGCGGACCGCTGTCGCCCTCCTGGAGCACCGGCGGGCCCGAGGGCGTGTTCGCCGTTCCGCTCGGTGACTCCGTCCCCGCCGTCGGGCCCTGCGTGGCCGCCGAGGGCGAGGAACTCGCGGCCGCGTCCTGCCGCGCGGCGCTGCCCGGCGCGGACGCTGAAGCAGCGCTCGCGCCGCCGTCCCGCTCGGCCGGCTCCTCGGCGGACGAACGCGCGGACGGGCTCGCCGCCGTCTGCGACGCCTCGGCGCTCGTGGCGGTGCCTGAGGTCCCCGGCCCGCGCTGTCCGCCGGGCAGCGCGGCCCCGTTCGTCGCCTGCGCGGTGTCGCCCGAGGCGTCCGACGCGTCGCCGCCGAACACTCCGGTCCCCGCCGCGACCGCCACCGCCGCGACGACCACGCCCGCCGCGACCGCGATGAGCAGATTTCTCCTCTTGCGCCGGCCGGGAGCGCCCGGCTCGGCGGCGGGCCCCGATACGCCGCCCGCATCGATCACCGAACCCGCGAGCGGTGCCGTGCCTCCGTCACCGGGGACGGGATCAGGACCGTCAGCGAGGGCAGGATCGGGGCCGGGTGCCCCGGCCTCGGCCGCTCCCTGAGCTTCAGCCTCAGCTTCGGCGTCGGCCGCAGCCTCACCCTCAGCCCCAACCTGAGCCTCAGTCTCAACCTCACCCGGAGTCTCGGCAGTGGCACCGGCGGCCAGCGGCACGGCGCCGGCCGCCCGTCCTTGGCTGTCCGCACCGGCCTCACTGACCGCGTCCCGCGCGTCCTCCACCTCGTGCCGGGTGCCGGCGGCCTCGTCCACGGCGGCAGCGGCACGGCGCGCCTCCACGGTGGCGGCGCAGGCGCAGTCCGGGCTGCCGTCCTCGCCCGCGGGGGCGAAACAGCGCGGGCAGGGTTCTGACTTCACCGGCGTTCCCTTCGTGGATGCGGGGTGAATGACGCGGCCCCGAACGGGGTATGCCGTGTGATTCTGCCGCCTACGACGGAACCCCCATTCGGTCAAAAGTGGGCATCCAGGATCTGAAAGGGCAAAAAAATTCGCGGAGTTGGGATGTACGCGAGGTATGCCGGTCATCCGCCGGGTGCCCTGTCGTCCAGGCCCCCGTCGAGGCTCCTGCGGACGACGTGGCTCGGGATCGCAGGTCGATGCCGTGGGGGAGGGGCGGGCGAGGCAGAATTGTCCGGTGACGGAATCCGCGACAGGTGATGCGTACAGCGGCCGGACGGAATGCACCTCTCCGGTTCGTTCGCCGTGGCGCGACTTCCTCCGTACGGAGACGGGCAGCGCCGCCGTCCTGCTCGCGGGGGTGATCGCCGCGCTCGTCTGGGCCAACGTGGGACCCGGGGCGTACGACACGGTCTGGCGCACCGGGCTGTCCGTGCGGCTCGGGGCCATGGAGGTCTCCCTCGATCTGCGGGGGTGGGTCAACAGCGGGCTGATGGCGCTGTTCTTCTTCGTCGTCGGCCTGGAGGCGCGCCGCGAGTTCGACATGGGGGAGTTGCGCGACCGGCGCCGCGTGGCGCTTCCGCTGGTGGCCGGGGCGTGCGGGCTGTGCGTGCCCGTGTTGGTCTATCTGGCCGTCAACGCCGGCCACGGCACGGAGCACGGCTGGGGTGCCGCGATGTCGACCGACACCGCGTTCGCCCTCGGCATGCTCGCCCTGCTGGGGCGGCGGCGCCTGCCGAACGGGTTGCGGACGTTCGTCCTGTCAGTGGCCGTCGTCGACGACTTCGTCGCACTCGCTGTCATCGCCTTCGCGTACAGCGGGAGCGTGGCGCTGCCCGCGCTGCTGACGGCCGTCGGCCTCCTGGCGGCCGTGCTCGTCCTGCGCGCCTTCAACGTCCGGCGGTCCGCCGTGTACGCGGTCCTCGCCCTGGCCATCTGGGTCGCGCTGCTGAAGTCGGGCATCGACCCCGTCGTCACCGGGCTCGTCATGGGGCTCCTGACGTACGCCTACCCCGCCGCGCGCGACGACCTGGAACGGGCCAGCGGGCTGTTCCGCCGGTTCCGCGAGCAGCCCACCCCCGAGCTGGAACGCACGGCGCGCCGCGGGCTGGCCTCCGCGATCTCCCCGAACGAGCGGCTCCAGCGCACCTTCCACCCGTGGACGAGCTACGTCATCGTGCCGCTGTTCGCCGTCGCCAACGCGGGCATCGGGATCAGTTCCGGTGAACTGTCGCGCGCCTTCTCCTCGACGGTCACCTGGGGCATTCTCTGCGGCCTCGTGCTCGGAAAGCCGCTCGCTGTCCTGGGCTCCTCGTACGTGACCTCCGCCCTCACCCGCGGCCGGGTGCGCCCGCCGGTCGGCTGGGGTGCCGTGGCCGCGGGGGGCACCGTCGCGGGCGTCGGCTTCACCGTGTCGCTGCTGATCGCGACCCTCGCCTTCCACGGAGAGCGCCTCGCCGAGGCCAAGATCGGCATCCTGACGGCCATGCCCGCCGCGTTCGTGCTCACGTGGGCGGTGACCGCGGTCATCGGCCGTCTGCCCAAGCCGGCGCGCCGCCGGGCCCTGCTCGGCACGGCGGAGCCGATCGTGGACCTGGCGGTCCCGGTCGACCCCGACCGCGACAAGGTGCGCGGCCCGCACGACGCGCCGGTCACCGTCGTCGAGTACGGGGACTTCGAGTGCCCGTACTGCGGGCGCGCCGAGTCCGCGATCCGCTCGCTGCTCGCCGAGTTCGGCGACGACGTCCGCTACGTGTGGCGGCATCTGCCGCTGACCGACGTCCACCCGCAGGCGCAGATCGCCGCGGAGGCCTCCGAGGCGGCGGCCGATCAGGGCTTCTTTTGGGAGATGCACGACCTGCTGCTCGACCACCAGGGGGCGCTGCGCGTCACCGACCTGCGCCGCTACGCCGAGCGCCTCGGACTCGACATGGAGCGCTTCGGCCGCCACCTGCGCCGGCACGCGGGAGCGGCACGCGTCGCGGAGGACGTCGAGTCCGCCGACCTGAGCAGCGTCTCGGGCACGCCCACCTTCTTCGTCAACGGCCGCCGCCACACCGGGGCCTACGACATCGGCCACCTGTCGACCGCGGTCCGCACCGCCCGCCAGCGGGCGCTTCTCGGCCTCGGCGGCTGACCTGCCACCCCGGGGACCGGGGCGAATCGTGCCCGGGCCCGCCCACCCGGCGGCGGTGTTACGCCGAGCCCGCGCCCTCCGGCGCCGAGCCCGCGCCCTCCGTACCGCCTTCGGCGCGCTCTTCCCCGCCGCCCGCCTCCTCGTCCGTCATCGGCAGGCACACGGTGAACCGGGTGTCGCCGGGCCTGGAGTCGACCCTGATGTCGCCGTGGTGCTTGTTGACCACGATGCGGTACGAGATGTCGAGGCCGAGGCCCGTACCCTCACCGACGCCCTTCGTGGTGAAGAACGGCTCGAAGATGCGCGGCCTGATCTCCGGCGCGATGCCCGCGCCGGTGTCGCCGATCTCCACGAGGAGCCTGCGGTCGTCCTCCGCCCAGCTGCGGACCGTCAGCGTGCCGGTGGTGCCCATCGCGTCGACCGCGTTGTCGATGAGGTTCGTCCACACCTGGTTCAGCTCGGCGCCGTACGCGGGGATCTCGGGCAGCGTCCTGTCGTACTCCTTGACGATCTTGATGCCGGGCGGGATCTTCGCGCGCAGCATCGTCAGCGTCGCGTCCAGCAGCTCGTGCACGTCCACCGTCTGCTGCGGCGCCCGGTCCAGCTGCGAGTACTTCTTCGCCGCCCCCACCAGGTCGGAGACCCGGGTGACCGCGTCATCGATCTCGCCCATGAGCAGCTCGGTGTCGATCGCGTAGGCGAGCCAGCGCACCGCGGAGTCGAGGTAGGTGTCGCCGACGGTGTCCGCCACCGTCGCCAGCCACGGCACTCCGACGCCGCCCGCGACGAGGGTCGGGGCGATGTCCCAGGCGTTCGCGACGCCGCGCTCGTCCAGCCAGTCGGACAGCTCGTCCTCGGCGTCCGATGTCTCCATCACCGAAAGCGACGGCGCGGAGGCCGCCTGCTTCACCGCGGTGTCCTGCAATTCGACGAGCTGGTGCAGCCGCGAGCCGTCCAGCCTGCCGTCGGCGATCAGCGCCAGCTTGTGCCGCATGCCGGCCACCCGGTCGCGCAGGGCCTCCGTCGCCCGCACGGCCGCCGCGGCGGGGTTGTTCAGCTCGTGCGTGAGCCCCGCGGACAGCGACCCGAGCGCCAGCAGCCGCTCCCGCTCGTTCACCAGCGAGTTAGCGGCGCGGTAGCCGAAGAACAGCCCCTCCAGCAGGTGCAGCGCCATGGGGAACCACGTACGGACCGCGGTGGCGAACTCGTCGGCCGGCAGTACGAAGAACACCGCATCGCTGACCGCGCGCAGCGAGTTCTTGTACACCTGCTCGACCCGGTCCCCGAGGTAGGCCTGCGTGGCACCCGAGTACACGCCCCGCTGGTCGGTCCGCGACACCTCGACATCGTCGCCGTGCAGCACCTGGCTCATCGCGACGCTACCGCTCAGCAGCACGAAGAAACACGTCGCGGGCTCGCCCTCGCGGTACACGTCGGCGCCCGCCGCCCGCTCCTCCAGGCGGCCCCGCTCGGACAGCCAGCGCAGCTGCCCCTCGTCCAGCTTCTCGAAGAGGAAGAGCCCCCGCAGGTCTTCCGGTTCCATGCGATCCGCCGCGCTCACTGTGCCTCCAAGTAACGATGCGCGAGCGATACGGCCATCGCGCCCTCGCCGACGGCCGACGCGACCCGCTTGACGGACTCCGCCCGCACGTCGCCCGCGGCGAACACGCCCGGCACGCTCGATTCGAGATGGTAGGGATCGCGCGGCAGCGACCAGCCCGCCACCCGCTTCCCGCCCGCCACCAGGTCGGGGCCCGTGACGACGAAGCCCCTCGGGTCGCGGGCCAGCACGCCGTCCAGCCACTGGGTGCGCGGCGCCGCGCCGATGAACACGAACAGCCACGACGCCTCGACCGTCTCCGTCGCGCCGGTCCTGACATCGCGCAGGGTGAGCTGCCGCAGGTGGTCGTCGCCCTTGCCGTCGGCCACCTCGGTGAACGGATGGACGACGATGGAGTCGATCGCCGTGATCTGGTCGATCAGATACGTCGACATCGAACGCGTCAGGTCACCGGAGCGCACCAGCATGTGCACCCTGCGCGCGTAGCGCGAGAAGTACACGGCGGCCTGCCCGGCCGAATTGGCGCCGCCGACCACGTACACGTCTTCGCCCGAGCAGTTCTGCGCCTCCGTGACGGCGGAGCCGTAGTAGACACCCGCCCCGGTGAACTCTTCGAGGCTGGGCGCGGGGAGCCGCCGGTAGGAGACGCCCGTGGCGAGCACCACCGTGTGCGCGCCGATCGTCTCGCCGCCGCCGAGGTGCAGCACCCGTGCGGAGCCCGCCGCCTCCAGCGAGACGACCTCCCTGGCGCTGAGGATCTCCGCGCCGAACTTCGTCGCCTGCCGTCGTGCCCGCTCGGTGAGCTGGGAACCGGAGACACCGTCCGGAAAGCCGAGGTAGTTCTCGATGCGGGAGGACTGGCCCGCCTGGCCGCCGGTCGCCCGCCGCTCGACCAGCACGGTGCGCAGGCCCTCCGACGCGCCGTACACGGCCGCGCCGAGCCCCGCGGGCCCGCCGCCGATGACGACCAGGTCGTAGAAGTCGGACGCGGGGGTCGTGGAGAGGCCGACGCGCCCGGCCAGCTCACTGCTCGTGGGCGCCACGAGGGAGCTGCCGTCCGCCAGTACCACCAGCGGGAGTGGTGTGTCGGCGTCCTGGCCCGCGGCCGCGAGGAGCCGCTCGCCCTCCGGCTCGTCCACCGGCAGCCACCGGTACGGCACGAGGTTGCGCGCGAGGAAGTCACGCACCTTGAACGACGGCCGCGACCACCGGTGGCCCACCACGCGCGTCATGGCCGCCGCCGGGTCGGGCGTGGCCAGCCACGCCTCCAGAAGCGTGTCGATCACCGGGTAGAGGTGCTCCTCCGGCGGGTTCCACGGTTTGAGCAGGTAGTGGTCGAGATCGACGGTGTTGATCGCGTCGATCGCCGCGTCGGTGTCCGCGTACGCGGTCAGCAGGACCCTGCGGGCCAGCGGGAACAGGTCCATCGCCTGCTCCAGGAACTCGATGCCGTTCATCCGCGGCATCCGGTAGTCCGCGAGCATCACCGCCAGCTGCTCTCCGCGCAGCTTGATCTCGCGGAGCGCCTCCAGCGCCTCCTGGCCGGAGCCGGCGCGTACCACCCGGTAGCGGTCGCCGTAGCGCCGCCGGATGTCCCGGGCCACGGCCCGCGAGACCGTCGGGTCGTCGTCCACGGTCAAGATCGTCGGATTCGTCATGGCACCATCATCCGGGCTGCTCCCGATGGTCATCGAACACCGCTTCGCCTCCCAGTCTAGGGACGATGCACCCGCAGCCGCCCGACGTCGAAGGAGAGGGCGGAGCGTGACCGGTCCGGTGCGGGGTGGTAGCGCCCGGCCGAGACGGACAGGTTCACGATCAGATACGCCTCCCAGCCCCGCCCCACGCCCCGGCCGTCGGCGAACACCCGGCGGTCGTTGACCCACCACACGACCGACCGGGCGCCGAACTCGGTCCGCACCGACACCCAGGCCCCCGGGTGCAGCGACGCGTCCCGGTAGTCGTGCGACGCGCCGCCGACGTGGTTCGACAGCTCCAGCAGATCAGGGTTGTCCGGGTGGTACTCGAAGACGTCGACCTCGTTGCCGCCGTCGCGCCACGTCCACACCGAGGGCCACGCCCCGGTCCCCTCCGGCAGCCGGACCCGGACGTCCAGCACGTCACCGGTGCGCACCTGGAAGCCCTCCTCGCTGCCCTCGGTGGTGAGCAGCCCGGTGTTCCACAGGCCGTGCGGGCGGCGCTCCGCCCGGAAGACGCCCTCACGGCAGAACGCGGGATCGGTCACCAGATGGTCGAGCTTGTTGTCCCCCGGGTTGACGGGCCCGCCGTCGGGATAGGCCCACGAACGTCCCTCCACCCACTGCTTCGCCGAGGCGAAGTCGGCCTCGAAGCAGACGGGCAGAGGGCGCCCCGGGCCGGGCGGCCGCGGACGGGAGCGCTGAGAAGGAAACAACGACACGAACCACTGCTTCACGGACATCCCGGCACCATAGGGAGTCCGGTCTCCCGCTCGCCGGGGAAACGCCGGGACGGGCACCCCGCGTACGCACGTACGACCCTCCGGGGCGGACTCCGGGGGCGACGGCAGCGCACGGGCCCCGGGCCCCGTCCGCCTAGTCTGGGGCCCATGCGCCTCCTGCTGACCTCCGACACCCACCTCCCGACACGGGCCAAGGTGCTGCCGGGCGAACTCGTGGACGCGATCGGGGCGGCCGACGTGGTCGTCCACGCGGGCGACTGGGTGGACGAGCCGACGCTCGACCTCTTCGAGGCGCGCGCCCGGCGCTTCGTCGGCGTGTACGGGAACAACGACGGGCCCGGGCTGCGGGCGCGGCTGCCCGAGGTGGCGTACGCGGACCTCGGAGGACTGCGCTTCGGCGTCGTCCACGAGACGGGCGCCGCGCGGGGCCGCGAACAGCGCTGCGCCGAACGGTTCCCCGGGATCGACGTCCTCGTCTTCGGCCACAGCCACATTCCGTGGGACACCACCGCCCCCGGCGGGCTCAGGCTGCTGAACCCCGGCTCGCCCACCGACCGCAGGCGCCAGCCCTACTGCACCTACGCCACGGCCGAGGTGACGGGCGGACAGCTGGCGGAGGTCCGTTTCCACCGGCTGCCGCGGCGCTGACGGGTGCCCTGCCGGCCCCCGGGTGCGCGCACAGCACAAGAGGCGCCGCCCCTGGTGGGCCCGGCGCGCCGCCGGTCAGCCCGTGGCGCGCGCGTGCAGCTCCGCCTCGATCAGGCCGGCCGCCCTGGGCGCCCCGCCCTCCGCCGCCATGCCGGCGCTGATCTCCGCCAGCCTGCGCGCCACTTCGGGGTCGTCCACCAGTGAGAGCACCGCCTCGCGCAGCGCCTCCGGTTTCGCGTCCGCCGTGTCGAGGCGCCGCGCCACACCAAGCCCCGTCAGCATGTCGGCGTTGCCGAACTGGTCCACCGCCTGCGGCACCGCCACCATCGGGGTCGCCGTGGCCAGGCCCTCCTGGCTGCCGCCCGAGCCGGCGTGGGTGATGAACGCGTCCGCCTGCCGCAGCACGGACAGCTGCGGAACCCAGGTCCGCACCTCGATGTTCGCCGGGACGTCGCCGAGGGCCGCCGGATCGACGTGCCGCCCGATCTGGAGCACCACGTGCCAGCCGGGCAGGTCCCCGAAGGCGTCGGCGCACGCGCGGTAGAACTCCGGCTGCTTCGTGAACGTCGAACCGAGCGAGACGAGCAGCACCCGTTCGGCGCCCGGCGGACGGGACCATTCGCCCTGCGCCGCCCGGTCGTCCTGGCACGACCCGACGAACGTGTACACCGACCGGTCGACCCGGTCGGCGTTCGGCTGGAGCACCTCGGGGATGAGCACGAGGCACCGGTCCGGCCGGCCCATGAAGTGCTCGACATCGAGGTCCATGCCGTTCTCGGCGATCCAGCGAGCGAACGTCGTGTAGAACGCCTTGCCGCGCGGGGTCCGCTTCAGCGGTTCGAACGCCGGCCGGCCGACCTCCTCCTCGTACCCGCGCCACGCCACCATGGCCGGCGAGAGCTGCACGATCGGCACGCCCCAGCGGTGCGCGAGCACACGGGCCGGATACGACGTGATGTCGTACAGCACGAGGTCAGGCCGGTCGTCCTCGAAGGCGGCGTCGAGTTGCGGGAGCGCCTGGATGGCGTCCGCGAGGAACGGTTCGATGTGGTCGATCAGCTCCGTGCCCCACCCGTCCTGGTCGCCCTCCGCAGGAAGCACGGAGGTGTACGGGACGGGCCGCGCGCCCGTCCCCGCGACCACCTCGGTGAAGGACGGCGGCACGGCGTAGCTGACCCGGTGGCCGCGCGCCACCAACTCCCTGATGACGCCGAGGTTCGGGTTCACGTGCCCGTGCGCCGCGATGGAGAACATGGCGATGTGCGCGGGACCGCGCTCGGCCGCTGGACTCATGCGCCCGACCCTAAGCACTCCGCCGCCGGCTCGCGACCACGTTTCGTGCGGCGCCCGGCGGACGGTGCCCGGCTCGCGACCGCGTTTCGAACGGCGCCCGGCGGCCCGGCGCGCGGGTCGCGCCGCCGGCCGCCGGTGGCGCGGACGGTGGCGGCCGTCAGCGCTTCGCCGGCCGGTCGGGCAGGCGTCAACGGGTCGGCCGGGCGGCCCGGCCGGTCCCGGCGGTCCGGCGGACGGGCCGTCAGGCCGCCGTCTTCGGGGGAGCGGTCGACGTGAGCCCGGGAGGCGCCGCGTCCAGGGCGGAGCGGATCGCGTCGATCAGGGCCAGCGCCGACTCCTCGGTCAGCTCCACCGCCACCCGCGAGGACGGACCCTGCGACGGGTTGAGGAAGTCGATGTTGACGGTGTGCTCATAGGGAGCGTGCTGCGGGTGGTCGACGTAGACCATCGCCTCGGTCAGCGCGAAGTAGCCTCCCGCCCCCTTGCCGCTGCCGTCCAGCTTGAACTTCTCCGTGAGGTAGGTGCACATCAGAGGTGCTCCCCGTAGAAGCGCAGGATCTTCTGCCAGCCGTCGACCGCGGCCGCCGGGCGGTAGGTCGGCCGGTCCACGGCGAAGAAGGCGTGGCCCGCGTCGTCGTAGCGGTGGAACTCGTACGGCTTGCCCTGTGCCTTCAGCTCTTCCTCCAGCTCGTCGACGTGCTCGGGCGACGGGTACTGGTCGTCGTTGCCGAACAGGCCGAGCAGCGGGCCGCGGAGGTCCTTGACCCGGTCCTTCACCGGGGACACCTGGAGCGGGAAGCCCTCCGGCGGCGTGCCGGTGACGAACGCGCCGTAGCAGTCGACGCCGGCCTGCAGGTCGACGCTCGCGAGAGCCAGGAAGGACTGGCGGCCACCCGAGCAGTAACCGATCGAGCCGACCTTGCCGTTGGACGAGGGCAGGCCCCGCAGGTAGGCGGCGGCACCGGCGACGTCGCCGACGAGGCGCTCGTCCGGCACGCCACCGGCGGCGCGTGCCGCGGCGGCCGCGTCGTCGGGCTCCGCGCCGGGCGCCTCACGGCTGTACAGGTTGGGGCAGACGGCCGCGAAGCCCTCGGCCGCGAACCGCCTGACGATCTCCTTGCTGGGGGCGTCGTAGCCGGGCATGTGGTGGATCACCACGACACCGCCGAACGGTCCCGCGGCCATCGGGCGCGCGGAGTACGCCTCGATGGGGTCTCCGCCGTGACCGGTGATGGTGATGGTCTCGGCCAGCACTGCGTCGTACATCTGTGTCCCTTCAGTGCGGATTGCTGCTCGTACATTAGGCCTCCGTCCTGGGCGCCCCGGCACCGGCCCGCTTCCCCCGGAGCGGTCCGTTCCGATCTCGCCGGCCCGCGCTCCGAGGTGTCCGGGCGGACGGCGGTCGCGGCGGCGTGGCGGGGCGGGCCGGTGGCGTGGCGGTGCGAGGCGGTGGCGCCGTACAGGCAATTTCGGGCCAACGCCCCACAGTTGGTGAACCTGTGGTGTGATGCGCGTAGACAGAAGATGAACAGGACATGTCCATGAGACGGGAGTAGTACCTCCATGCGGAAGTTCCACCAGGTCGCCGCCACCCTCGCAGCCTGCGCACTGACCGGAGGCATCCTCTACGGGACCGGCGTCGCGGGCGCCGACACCGGACACCACGGGCACCCGGGTTCAGAGCCGGAGAACATCGGCCTGCTCACCGGTCAGATAGACGACTACTACGGCGCCACCCAGGCCGCCGACGGCACGTGGCAGGCGTCGCCGGACAGCCCGTACGCGCACGACCTCGCCCGCATCGAGGCAGGCGCCGAGCGTGACATCGCGCGGGAGACCGCCGGCCACCACGGTCCCGCCGCCCGGCACGGCAAGCCCGCCATCGTCCTGGACGTCGACGACACGGCGCTGCTCAGCTTCACCTACGAGCGAGAAACCAACTACGTGTACAACGACGCCACGTGGAACGCCTTCGTCTCCCAGGCCGACCGCCCGGCCGTCTACGGCATGCCCGGCCTCGTCTCGTACGCCAAGAAGCACGGCGTCACGGTCTTCTTCCTCACGGGACTCGCGGAGAACCTGCGCGAGCCCGCGGTGGACAACCTGCGGAAGGTTGGGTACCACACCGACCTGGACCAGGCCCACCTGTTCACGAAGGACAAGACCGACCCGCCCGCCTACCTCGCCGACTGCGCCACGGCGGCGGCCTGGAACTGCACGACGGTCCAGTTCAAGTCCGAGACGCGCGAGCACCTTGAGGCGAGCGGCTACGACATCATCGGCAACTTCGGTGACCAGCAGTCCGATCTGACGGGCGGCCACGCCGACCACACGTACAAACTGCCCAACCCCACCTACTTCGTGGAGTGACACGGCCGGTCAGCTGATCACTCAGGCCGCCGGAGAGCCGGTTCAGAGCTCGACGGCGGGCCGCTCCGTGCCGGGAGCCGGCGGCGCGCCCTGGCCGGCCGCCGTCGGCTCCGGCGCGCCCGCCGCGCCCCGCGGACCCGCGTCGCACGGCGCGGTGCCGACGGGGGCGGCGGCCCGCCGCCTTGCGCGCGGCACACTCGGCTCGGCGTGGTCGAAAGCGGCGCCGCCGGTCAGCATCATGGGTGCATTCCCTCTCCGTGTGCGTGCCGCCGCACTCGCGGCGGCAGCACCCGTCTACCCCTTCAGCGCCGTGTCACCGCGTACCTGCTGCCGGATCTCCTCGGCCGTGAGGTACGAGTCGGTGTACTCGAAGTCGCGCAGAGTCGCGCGCTTCTGGGCCTGGAAGCCCGTGCGGACGAAGTCGTCGCCCGCCACCGCGTTGAGCATCCAGTTGGTGAACACCCGCGTCTTGGCGACGTTCGTCCGCAGCGCGGACCAGTGGTAGCCGCGTGCCACCGCCTGCGCGGGCATGCCGCGCAGCTCGATACCGAGGGGCTTGGACACGGCGTCCCGGCCGCCCAGGTCCACCACGAGACCCAGGTCCTTGTGTTCGTAGGGGCGCAGCGGCTGGCGGCGCAGCGACGCGATGACGTTCGCGGCGACCCGCTTGCCCTGGCGCATCGCGTGCTGCGCGGTCGGCGGGCACACGGCGCCGTCACCGACCGCCAGGTCGGGTACGGCCGCGGCGTCGCCGAGGGCGAACACCCCGTCGACGCCCGGCACCGTCATCTCCGGCGTCACCACCAGGCGGCCCTTGAGGGTGTCCGCGTCGAGGGTCTGTACCAGCGGGCTCGCCGCGACCCCCGCCGTCCAGATGAGGGTCCTGCACGGGATCACCCGGCCGTCGGTGAAGGTGACCTCCTCGGGAGCGGCCTTGGCGACGGACACGCCGAGAGACACCTCGATGCCGCGGCCCCTGAGGATCTCCAGCGCGCTGTTGCCGAGCTTGTCGCCGAGCTCGGGCATCAGCTTCGGGGCGATGTCGATGAGGTGCCACTTGATGAGCCCCGGATCGAGCCGCGGGTAGCGCTTGGCCGCGTTGGTGGTCAGCCGCTGGAGGCACGCGGCCGTCTCGGTCCCCGCGTAGCCGCCGCCGACCACCACGAACTGGAGGCGCGAGACGCGCTCCGCCTCGTCCTGGCTCGCGTCCGCGAGGTCGAGCTGCGCGATGACGTGGTCACGGATGTACGCGGCCTCGGCGAGCGTCTTCATGCCGCGCGCGTTGTCCACCAGGCCCGGGATGTCGAACGTCCGCGTGATGCTGCCGGGGGTGAGGACGAGGTAGTCGTACGGCTCGTTGACGAACTCACCGGTGATCTTGCGTACGACGCAGACCTTGGCCTGATGGTCCACGCCGATCGCGCCGCCCGGGATGATCCGGGTGCGGTGCCTGCTGCTGCGCCGCAGCGAGAGCGCGACGGACTGCGGAGTGAGGACGCCCGAGGCCACCTGGGGGAGCAGCGGCAGGTACAGCTGGTACGAGAAGGGGGCGACGAGGGCGACATCGGCCTCGCCGGGGGCGAGGCCGCGTTCGAGACGGCGTACACACTCGACGCCGGCGAATCCGGCGCCCACCACGAGGATCTTCGGTCGTGCCACGGTGTCGGTCCCTTCTCGGTACTGCGCGGTCGTCCTTCGACTGCCCCCTAAACACGGTCCATCACCCCCATCTTCGCGAGCCCCGCGCGGCACCGCCACACAGTCTCCGGCCCGGGTCAGGCGCCGGTGACGGAGGTGAGATGGGCGAAGACGACCACATTGGCCGTGTAGCCCGACCTGCGGTCGAAGCGCCCGCCGCAGGTCAGCAGGCGCAGTTCGGGCCGGCCCGTGTTCCCGTACACCTTCTTGTCGGGGAACGAGCGGCGGCCGAAGGTGTGGAGCGAGTCGACGGTGAACACGGCGGTCCTGCGGTCCTCGCGCGTGACCTTGAGGACGTCACCCGGGTGGAGGGCGTCCAGGTTGAGGAACACGGCGGGCCCGGTCTTCGTATCGCGGTGGCCGACGATCACCGCCGTCCCCTGCTCGCCCGGGGAAGGCCCGCCGGCGTACCAGCCCACCAGGCGGGGCCTGCTCATGGGCGGGGTGCCGAGCTGACCGTGCCGGTCCAGCCCGAGCCGTACGACCTTCGCCTCCACCACCATCCGGGGGACCGCGAGCTTCACCGGCGGCGAGGCCGGCAGCGGCCGGTGGGACGCCACCGGGGCCGGCCCCCCCCCCCGGCCGGCCCCGTCCGAGGCCGCGACGGTGGCCGACCCGCCGTCCGGCGTGCCGCCGCCGCACCCGTGCACCACACCGAACAGCAGGGTTGCGGTGACGCTCAGGGTCAGGGTGAGACGGACGGCCCGGCTCGGGCCACGGCGGCGGCGACGGCGGTGCGGACGCGGCCGCGCGTGCGGAGACGGCCGCCCGTACGGTACCGGCCGCGGGTAGGGCTGCCCGTACGGGCGGGGACGGGGCCTCGGAGTGCTACGCGACGCCATGGACGCGACGGCGGACCCGGCGCACGAAGATCAGTCCCGCGGTCGCGATGGCGCCCGACACAAGGAGCGGTGCCGCGACGGACGAGCCGCCCTCGCCGCCGTCCCCACCCCCGACGGCGGGCGGCACCGCGCCGCCGCCCGCGTGCACGGGGCCACGCGGCTTCTGGTCGACACGGCCGCAGCTGACCTTGAACGTCTTGTGCTTCGGCGACCCGCCGGGGAAGGTCCAGGCGAGCGTGTACGTCCCGTTCGGCAGCGAGAGGGGCTGGGGTGTGACGCCGCTGCCCAGTGTGAGCGTCAGCTGGCCCGCGAGCGTGGGCTTGTTGGGCGCCTTGGGCAGGGGGGTGACGGTATAGGCGACAGCGGGGACCGTCTGGAAGTTCGTCGCGGCCAGGGTGAACGAGCAGACCTGCGGCGCGTCGACGGTGCTGGCCGCGGGGACACCGGCCGGGTGGACCTTCACGTCGCCCCTGTCGCCCGGCGCGGCGACCGCGGCGGGGGCGCACAGCAGAGTCGTGCCGGTGAGGGCGACCGCGGCCAGGGCCACCGGGCCTGTGCGGGTACGGCGGGGGCGGGGAGATGCCGAGAGAGGCATGCGAGGCTCCTTCAAGCCGTGTGATTGTCATATTGATCGGCCGAACGCCCCACTTGTTGTCATGGTTTCGAACCGAAGAGATTAAGAAACTCTGAGAAGCGGTGATTTATCACCCGGACAGCGCACGTGCGGGCGCCGCCCCGGGTTGCGACGCGGCTGTGACGGGCTTGCGGCGACGGGCGCCCGCTCGTTGCGTTGACCGGGCCGCCCGGCCCTCCGGCTGCGTTCGCTGCGAGGCCGATGCCCACCGGGCCGACTCCCGGGCCTGCCGCTCCCGAGGCGCACCGCCCCGGCTCCCTCCGTCCGGCGCCGCGCTCGCCGGGCCCGGCCCGCGCGGCGTACCGCGCCCCGCGGCGGCGCGGGCCACGATGAAGCCCGACACCCGCTCGCCGCACGGAAGAACGGCAGGGAGCCCTCCAGCATGACCGGCAGCCAGACCCCTCTCAAGGCCGAGGACCCGTCCGCGGGCCGCGGGCCGCGCTTCCGGGCGTGGCTCCTCGAAGGACTCAGCGAGAGCAGCGCGCGCCACCCCGGGCCGCACGCGACCCTGCCCGAGGAGCACGTCGGGCACAGCTGGTGGCGCGTCATGTGCCTGACCGGCGTGGACTACTTCTCCACCCTCGGCTACCAGCCCGGCATCGCCGCTCTTGCCGCCGGTCTGCTCTCCCCGCTCGCCACGCTCGTCCTGCTCGCGCTCACCCTGTTCGGCGCGCTGCCCGTCTACCGCCGTGTCGCCCACGAGAGCCCGCACGGGCAGGGCTCCATCGCCATGCTGGAGCGGCTGCTGCCGGGCTGGGCCGGCAAGCTCCTCGTCCTGGTACTCCTCGGCTTCGCCGCCACCGACTTCATGATCACCATCACGCTGTCGGCGGCCGACGCCTCCGCGCACGTCGCCGAGAACCCGTTCGCGCCGTCGTTGCTGCACGGCGCCGGCCTGTGGATCACGCTGGTTCTGCTCGCCGCGCTCGGCGGCGTCTTCCTCAAGGGATTCAAGGAAGCCATCGGCATCGCCGTCGTCCTCGTCGGCGTCTACCTCACCCTCAACCTCGTGGTGCTCGCCGATGCCGTGGCCCGGATCGCCGCCCATCCCGGCGACTTCCACGGCTGGTGGTCCGCCGCCAGGCGCGCGCACTCCTCGCCGCTCTCCATGGTCGGTGTCGCGCTGCTCGTCTTCCCCAAACTCGCCCTCGGCATGTCGGGGTTCGAGACCGGGGTCGCCGTCATGCCGCAGGTGCGCGGGGGCGCCTCCGACACGTACGAGCGGCCCGAAGGCCGCATCAGGGACACCCGCAAACTGCTGACGACCGCCGCCGTCACCATGTCCTGCTTCCTCCTCCTGTCCAGCGTCGCGACGACCCTGCTGATCCCGCAGTCCGCCTTCAAGGCGGGCGGCCCCGCCAACGGGCGCGCCCTCGCCTACCTCGCCCACGCCGACCTCGGGCAGGCCTTCGGGACCGTCTACGACGTGTCGACCATCGCCATCCTCTGGTTCGCCGGCGCTTCCGCGCTCGCCGGGCTGCTCAACCTCGTGCCGCGCTACCTGCCCCGGTACGGCATGGCACCCGAGTGGACCGCCGCGGTACGCCCCCTGGTGCTCACCTTCATGGCCATCGCCTTCGGCATCACCGCGTACTTCGACGCGAGCGTCGACGAGCAGAGCGGCGCGTACGCCACCGGCGTCCTGGTGCTGATGCTGTCCGCGTCCTTCGCCTCCACCGTCGCCGTGCACCGGCGCGGCCACCGCACCGCCACCGCCGGATTCGGCGTGATCACCGCGGTGTTCGTCTACACGGTCGTCGCCAACGTCATCGAACGGCCGGACGGCATCAAGATCGCGCTGCTCTTCATCGCGACCATCCTGGTCGGCTCCCTCGCCTCGCGCGTGCACCGTGCCTTCGAACTGCGCACCGCCGACGTGACGTTCGACGCGGAGGCCGACCGGCTGGTGGAACACGCGGCGGAATCGGGCCCCTTGCGGCTCGTCGCCAACGAGCCGCAAGAACACAGCTCCGCCGCATACCGCGCCAAGGAACGCGCCCAGCGCGCGGACACCCACATCCCCGGCGACAGCCCCGTCCTCTTCCTCGAGGTCTTCGTCCACGACTCGTCCGAGTTCCGTACGGACATCGCGGTGCACGGCGACACGAAGCACGGAGTCCACCGGCTGCGCGTCCAGGGCCCGACCGTCCCCAACACGGTCGCCGCCGTGCTGCTCGCGCTCCGGGACCGCACCGGCGAGGTACCGCACGTCTACTTCAACTGGACCGAGGGCGATCCGTTCGGCCACCTCGTGCGCTTCCTCGTCTTCGGTGACGGGGAGGTCGCACCGGTCGCCCGCGAGGTGCTGCGCCGCGCGGAACCCGACCCGGCACGCCGCCCCCGTGTCCACGTCGGCTGACCCGCCGCGTCAGCGTCAACGTCATCGTCCACAGCGAGGCCGGCTCCGACGCCCGCCGCTTCCCGCTGTCCTGGCGCCCGGCGGCCCCGCCCTCGTCACGCCTTTGACGCGCACCGCATGCGGTGCAGCAGCCCCGCGTCCGTGAAGCCGAGGGTCCGGTACATCCCGGCGGCGCCCGGCTCGGCGCCGAGGACCGCCGTACGCGCGCCCCGCTCGTACGCCCCCGCCAGCGCGGTCCGCGCCGCCTCCGTGCCGAACCCGCGGCCCCGCGCCTGCGGCACGGTCGCCACGTTGTACAGCCCCGCGACCCCGTCCCGCAGAAACACCGAAGCCACCGCGACCGGCCGGCCGTCGGCCCGCAGTACGACATGCCACAGAGGGCCGCCCGCCGTGTGGGGGAGCGACGCGAGGACCCGGTGGAAGAACCGCGCCGTCCCGCGCGAAGCCCCGTACGCCGCGCTGTGCACGGCCACGAAGTCCGCGAGAGCGCCGAGGCCTTCGACCGGCCGTGCGCGGGCGCCGGTCCTGGTACGCGGCACCTGCGCCTCCCCGGTCAGCCGCGCACGCATCATCTGGACCGGCGCGAGCGCGGTGAACCCGAGCGCCGCCAGCCGCTGCGGCAGATCGTGGGGGCGCGCCGAGGGGCCGATCCACCAGTCCTGCGCCCGGCCCGGCACCGCGGCCGACCTGCGGACGGCGAGGACCCGGTCCGCGAGCCCCTCCGGCGCGAAGTCCGGCGCGAAGACCGTGTTGAACGGGCGGGCGTCCGTGTCGGCGCTCAGCGCACCGCAGTCCGCCGCGAGATGGAGGCGCACCAGGGGCGAGGCGCCATGATGGCTCAGGTACGCGTACGGGTTGGCCTCGATCCGCACGTCAGCGCACCGCCACGAGCACACAGCTGCTGCCGACCTGCCACACGGAACCGGCCTGGGCGAAGCCCGCGGCGCGCAGCATCGCCGCGTGGCGGTTGAGTGTGAGCCCGTTGTTGCCGCCGTTGCCGCTGTCACTGTCGCTGCTGCTGCCATCTCCTTGGCTGCTGTCGCCGCCGCCCGTCGAGCCATGGCGGCGCCTGCGCTCGGCGAACAGGTCGGTCAGCTCCGGGTCCCGTTCCGCGGCCGCCCACCAGGACTCCCAGTCCTCGTGGGCGAACGCCCGCTGCCGCCGCGCCCGCCGGTGCCCCACGTGCACCGCGATGTCCGACGCGTCCTCGGGGAGCAGGTGGTCGGCGTTGACGAGGACGCCGCCCGGCCGCAGTATCCCGGCGAGCTGCTCGTACACCCGCTGGAGGCGGTGGTCGGGCAGGTAGTGCAGCGCCGTCGTGGACACCGCCGCGTCGAGCGGCCCGTCGAGGCCGAGGGACGCGGTCCAACCCCGCGCGCCGATCACCGCCTCCACGTACCGCACCGAGCCCGTGGGACCCGGGGTGCCGCCGCCGGCCCGGGCCAGCTCCAGCAGGACCGGGTCCATGTCGACGGCGACGATCCGGGCCCGGGGCAGCCGCCGGGCCAGCCGCACCGCGAGCGACCCCGGCCCGCAGCCCAGGTCGACGACCAGTGGGCGCGGCCGGCCCGCCGTCACATGTTCGACCACGTCGGCGATCACGGTGAACCGTTCCTCGCGGTCGATCGCGTACCGCTGCTGCTGCCGTTCCCAGCGCTCCACCCACCGCTGTGCCGTGGTCGTGCTCAGGCCCATCGTGATCGGTCACCTCCCCTTCTCGGTCCGCCTTTCGGCGAGGTGACAGAAATCTACACTCGAAAATGGTTTTCATCTGTATCGGCGGCCGTGGCCGAAGGACGCCCCGGCCCGATCACAGCGTGCCGAGAACCGCCAGCAGGCGGTCGATCTCCTCGGGCGTGTTGTACACATGCAGACTCACCCGAACCGATGAACGCGTCTCCCCGGCACTGGCCTGGCAGTGGCCGTCCGAGCGCACCATGAAGCCGTGGCTGTACAGGATGAACCCCAGGTCCGCCGCGTCGATCCGCTCGTGCCGCAGCGTCACCACGGCCCGCCGCCGCTGCACCCGCGAGTCCGCCGCGAGGCTGAGCCCGCAGCCGAGGACCTCGTACGGCCGCAGCCGGCTCAGCCCGTCCGTGAGCCGCGCCGCGAGGCCCACCGTCCACTCCTCTATCCGTCCGACGCCCGCCTCCTCCAGCCAGTCCAGCGCCGCCTCCAGGCTCGCGATGCCCACCGTGTTCGGCGTGCCCGCCCAGCCGCCCGGCTCGAAGGCCGGCCCGCGCAGCCCCCGCGACCACACCGCGCCCGTACCCGGCAGGGCCAGCGCCTTGTGTCCGGAGAAGACCACGAAGTCCACGTCGAGCGCGGCCAGATCGATCGGCACATGGCCCACGCTCTGCGCCGCGTCCAGGCAGATCACGGCGTCGGGCCCGACCGCCTGCCGGACCCGGTGCACGTTCATGTCGCCGCCGTAGACATGGTGGACGTGCGTGGCCGCGACGAACCGCGTCCGTGCGGTGACCTGCCGGGCCAGCTCGGCCGTGTCGTAGTCCCGCGAACCCTCCTGATACGGCATCTCCCGCACCGTGATCCGCACCCCGCGCCGCGCCAGCACCTCCCGCGCCTCCAGCCACGGCAGCGCGTTCGCCTGGTGGTCGCCGAAGGGGACCACGATCTCGTCGCCGTCCGCCAGCAGCCCCGGCAGCCAGTCGAGCGCCACCGCGCGCAGCCCCTCACTCGTCCCGCTCGTGAAGTCCACCCGGGACCGCTCGGGCGCCGGGTCGCCGAGGAACGCCTTCACCCGCCCGCGCACCCGCTCCACCATCGCCGTCGTCGCGTTCGCCCAGGGGTACGTGCCCCGGCCCGCGTTCGCGTTGGACTCCGTCAGATACCTCTGCGCGGCGTCGAGCACGGCGCGCGGCTTCTGCGACGTGGCGGCACTGTCCAGGTAGGCGAGGGAGGGGTGCTCCGTGATGATCGGAAACTGCGCCCGCAACGGCTCCTGCCAGGAACGCAGATGAACCGGGAAGGAGGCCATCTCCCGTCACTCCCTGACCAGTTCGCCGCCGCCGTCCCGCCAGGCGACGATCCCGCCCGCGAGGCTGCGGACGTCGGGATGGCCGAGCCGGGACAGCAGTGCCGCGTACCGCGCCGATCTCTCGCCCACCGGACAGGCCAGCAGCACCGGCCGGCTCCCGCTGAACGGCAGCCCGTCCCTGACCAGTTCCTCGAACAGCTCGTCCACGATGTTCACCGACCCTGCGATGTGCAGCGCCGCGTACGCGAACGGGCTGCGCAGGTCCACCACGAGCGGATTCGCCGCCGCGATCCACTCGCGCGCCCCGGCCACATCGATCGACGCCGCCTTCGCCACCTCGTCCTCGGACAGCGCCGCCACCGACGCGCCCCGGGTCTGCGCGCCGAACAGCTCGGGGCGCCGCTTGCGCACGTACCCCAGATAGCTCTCGATCCGGTCGCACACGATGAACACCGCCGACGCCCGCCGCCCGGACGCGGTCAACTCCTCGTCGTACGCGCGCAGGTGGCGCACCGCACCGAAGTACGCGGCACCACCGGTCGGCCCGGAGAGCACCCCGCACCTGCGGGCCAGCGTCAGCATCCCGTCGATGGCCTCACCGGAGGTGACCGCGTCGATCCGCCCGTACACCGCAGGGTCGAACAGGCCCACCTCCTGGACCTCGTCGATCGTACGGATGCCCGGCACGAAGTCCGACTTGTGCGCGACCAGTCCCACCACCTCCACGTCCGGGTTGTGCGCGCGCAGCACGCGTGCCACACCCGTCGACGAACCCGCCGTGCCGACGCACGCGACGAAGACGTCCGGTGCCCGCCCGTCCAGGTCGCGTACGATCTCCGGCCCCGTGCCCGCCGCGTGCGCGTCCGCGTTGCGCGCGTTGAAGTACTGATCGGTGTGGAGATAGGCGCTGCCCGGCTCGCTGAGCTGCTGGTGGAAGCGGGTCAGCGGGTCCTCGGTGTCGGTGGGGTCCAGACACTCGCTGCGTCCGGGCAACTCCTCGATCTCCGCGCCGAGCAACAGCAGCAGATCCTTGATCTCCGGCACCTTCATCCGGTTGGTCACGCTCTTGAAGCCGAGGCCGTGCATGCCCGCGATCAGGGCGAGGGCCTTGGCGGTGTTGCCGCTCGACAGCTCGACCACCTGGCTGCCGCGCGCGACGGCGTCCGGGAGCCCCGAGCGCACCATGTTCCACGCCGCCCGGTCCTTCACCGACCCGAACGGATTGAACAGTTCCAGCTTCGCGTACAGATCCACCGACGCGAGACCGTGGACGGCCGGGTCGATGCGCAGCAGGGGAGTGTCGCCGATGATGTCCGTGACGCTGTCGTACCTCATGCGCTCGCCTCTTCCTGCCGGTTGGTCCCGGCGTGGTGCGCCACCGCCTCCACCGCGAGTGGCCAGTACTGGGTGTCGAGGCACCACCGCCAGGCGCCGTCGCGCTCCCCGGCGGCGCGCGTCGCGGCCACCTTCCGGGCCCGGGGGCGGCGTTCGGCCTCATGGGCGCCGAAGTCCATGCAGTAGGCGGCGGTGTTCACGAAGCACAGCAGATCGCCCGGGTCCGGCAGACGGGGGAGGAAGACCTGACGCTTCGTCAGCAGATCGGACTCCAGGCAGAGGTTGCCGTACAGATGCACCGCGACCGGCCCCCCGGCACGCGGCTCCTCGGTGCCCCGGCCTCCGGCCCCCGGCCCGCTGTCTGGGCGCGGGCGCGGCACGATCAGCGGGTCGACCAGTATTCCGTGGTCCTCCAGCGGACAGTCCCCGGCGTTGAGATCGAGCCGTACGGACCAGAGGCCGGCGCCCCCCTCCGTGTCCCGCCGCGTCTCCAGCACGCGCGCCAGGGTCACACCGCACTGGTCCGCCAGCGCGCGGCCCGGCTCCACGCGGAGGTCGTAGAGGTTCTCCAGCAGCAGCGTGGCGAGCGGCCGGCCGAGTGACGGCGCGCGCATCGCCAGCAGCTCGTCCAGATACGCGGGCCCCGCCACCTCGCGGTACGCCGGGTACAGCCCGAGGCCCCCGGCCAGGGTGCCGCTCTCGTTGCGCAGCCCGTAGCCGTGGTTGCCCCAGGCCAGCGGCGGGCGCGTGGCCAGCACCGCGCGGATCAGCTCCGTCGTGTACGCCTCCCACTGCCCCGCCTCCGCGAGGTAGCTGACGCCGAAGCCGCCGCCGATGTCCACGACCCGTGGCCGCAGCCCCCGCGCGCGGCACGCGTCCATGGCCTTCACGCAGCCTTCGAGCGCCAGCGCCTTCTCGTCCAGGCTGACCGTGTCGAGGTGATACCCCACCCCCAGCAACTCGACGGCGTCGCCGCACCGCTCCACCGCGTCCAGCAGCCCCGGCAGGTCCGCGACCGGCGTACCGAACCTGCTGCGCCTGACGAGCCTGCGGACCCCGGCGGAGGGAAACCCCGACAGCCGCAGCAGCACCCGGACCGGGGCGAGCCCGTGATCGCGTACGAGCCCCGCCAGCGCTTCCAGCTCGCTCTGCCCGTCCACATGGAAGGTGACGCCGACACGTGCGCCGAGATAGCGGAAGGCGGGGTCCTTCGGTCCGGTCGCCGTGATGCGGTCCGGAGTGAACCCGCAGGCCAGGGCGTGTTGCAACTCCTCCAGGGAGGCGACGTCGACGGACGAGGGCGTCGCGGCGAGGCGCCGCAGGAGCGCGCTCGACGCGGACGCTTTGTGCGCGAAGAAGACACCTCCGCCGAGCCGGTGGCGACGCAGGACGGCCTCGAAACGCGCCGCGTTCTCCGCGATCTGGTCGGGTGTCACGACGTTGAGCGGTGTGCCCAGTCCGTCGGCGAGCGTGTGCAGGAACGCGGCCGCCTCTGTCAGCGACGCGGACAAAGGCGCGAGCGCCGGTCTTAGATAGAGCGGATTCGGCTGGTTAGGCGGGCCCCCCACAGCGTTCTGACCTCCTCGCCGAGCGGCTGGTCACCGCTCGTGATCGGTTGCGTGCCCGATGCAGCCTTTCCAGTCCGTCTCGCCTTCATGCAATGAAAACCGTAATCATTGGCTGAAGAGGAGCGGGCCCGGCGGCGCCCTCCCCGGGCCGCTGTGCCGGGCACCCATCCGGGGCTGGCATGATCGGGGGCATGGTGGAACGTGTGGTCGCCGCGTGCGACGGGGCATCCAAGGGCAATCCGGGGCCCGCGGCCTGGGGCTGGGTCGTCGGTGACACAGAGGGCAGGCCGGAGCGCTGGGAGGCGGGCCCGCTCGGTACGGCGACGAACAACGTGGCGGAACTGACCGCGCTGGAACAGCTGCTGACCGCTACCGACGCGGCCGTACCCCTGGAGGTCCGGATGGACTCCCAGTACGCGATGAAGGCCGTCACGGAATGGCTGCCGGGCTGGAAGCGCAAGGGCTGGAAGACCTCCACGGGCAAGCCCGTCGCCAACCAGGAACTGGTCCAGCGGATCGACGCGCTCCTGACCGGCCGCCCGGTCGAGTTCCGCTACGTGCCCGCGCACCAGGTCGGCGGGGACCCGCTCAACGACTTCGCCGACCGGGCCGCGAGCATGGTCGCCGTCGCCCAGGAGGCGGCGGGCAGCGCCTACGGCTCCGACGACCCGCCGCCGAGCGCGACGGGCGAGGGCTCCTCCGCCGCGGCCCGCGCCAAGCGGCCCTCCGCCGCCCCCCGCAAGCGGACGGGCGGAGCGGCCCGCACGCTCAAGGCCAAGTTCCCTGGCCGCTGCCGCTGCGGGCGCTCGTACGCGGCCGGCGAGGAGATCGCCAAGAACGACGACGGCTGGGGCCACCCGGCCTGCCGGGCCGCCTCGGTCTGAGCGAGGGAACCGGGGCGCGCGCCGGTGCCGGATGCGGCGCCGGCTGCACGAGATGGCCGTCCCGGGCGGTACGCTGCCCGGGACGCCGTCACGCCGAGGGCGGCTGGGGCGTGCCGCTGCCATACGGGCGGGTGATGATCTCCATGCCGTGGCCCGCCGGGTCCATGAAGTACACGCCGCTGCCGCCGTCGTTGTGATTGATCTCGCCCGGGCGCTTCTGGTGCGGATCGGCGTAGTACGTGATCCCCGCCTGCCGGATGCGGGCGAACGCCTCCTCGAACTCGGCGTCCGAGACGAGGAACGCGTAGTGCTGCACGGTGAGGGACTCGGCGGGGATCGTCGCGAAGTCCAGGGTGACGCCGTTGGCGAGCACGAGGGGGACGAACGGCCCCCACTGCTCACCGGCCGTCAGGCCGAGGATGTGCGCGAGGAAGTCCGCGGACTCCCGGTTGTCCTGTGCGTGGACGATGGTGTGGTTGAGTTCGACCGGCATGGGCCGCATGCCTCCGCTGGATACTCAGGGGTACCTCCGTGCCTCACCCGGACGGTGACCGGCACGCGATACCGCGCCCACGAGCCTAACGATCCGTGCCCCGCCCCGCACCCCCC
>NZ_JAIUKE010000088.1 GCF_020176795.1 Streptomyces sp. 8L | reverse complement strand
GGCGTGGACCTCGCCGCCTCCCCCGGCGCCACGGTGCGCGCGGCGGGTGCCAGCGGGGTGGGGGGGGGGGGGGGGGGCGCGGGGCGCGGGGGGCGGGGGATCGCCCTCGCGGGTACGGGCACGCCGGCGCTGCGGATCACCTACGAACCAGTACTACCGCTGGTGGCGAAGGGGGACGCGGTGCGGGCAGGGCAGCCGGTGGCACGGCTCGCCGCGGGGCCCTTCCACTGCCCGGCGGGCTGCCTGCACTGGGGACTTCTGCGCGGGAGCGTCTACCTCGACCCGCTGTCGCTGCTGCCGCCCGAGCTGCTGCGCGGGGCGCCGTCGCGGCTGCTGCCGCTGTGGGGCCCCGCGGGCCCGACGGCCCCGAGAGGCTTGGGGAGCGTCTGGGGCCCGCCGCGCGTCCGGGGTCAGATCCGGCCGCCGACGCCCCCGAGCGCCATGGAGACGGCGGCCTCCGCGATCTCGTCCGGCTCCTCGGCCGCCCCGAGTTCGATGCGGCGCACGGCCGCGTCCACGACGCCCTGGAGCAGCATGGCGGCGAGCCGGGGGCTGCGGTGGCCGAGGTCGCCGAGCGCCGCGACGACCATGGCGACGAGCCCGCCGTGGGACGCGCGGATCTTCTCGCGGGCCCCGTCGTCCAGCTCGCTCGCGGAGATGGCCACGACGGCGCGGTGACGCCGGTCGCCGACCAGCGCGAGCTGGGTGCGGACGTACGCCTCGATCCTGGCCTCCGGGGTGGTGGCGGCGGCCATGGCTGCGGACACCTCCGCCGCCCAGACCGGGAAGTCGACGGCGCACAGCTCCTCGACGACGGCGGCGCGGGAGCGGAAGTACTCGTAGACGGACGACCGGGCGAGGCCCGTGCGCTCGGCGAGAGCGGGGAAGGTCAGCGCCTCGGTGCCGCCTTCCGACAGCAGGGTGCGCGCGGCGTCGAGCAGGGCGTCGCGCTGCATGGTCCGGTGCTCGGCCACGGAGGCCGCTCGAATCCTGGGCACAGGACCACTCTACAAATCCGCCAATTTGGCCCGCAGCTGGAGGACCGACTTCGTGTGGATCTGGCTGACTCTGCTCTCCGTGACGCCGAGCACGTTGCCGATCTCCGCGAGTGTGAGGCCCTCGTAGTAGTAGAGCGTGACGACGGTCTTCTCCCGGTCGGGCAGGGTGTTGATGGCGCGGGCGAGCAGCCTGCGCTGCTCGCGGTCCTCCGCCACCTCGACGGGATCGTCGGCGGCGGTGTCCTCCAGGGTGTCCATGAGGCTGAGCCGGTCGCCCTCGGCGCCGACATGCAGCAGCTCCTCCAGGGCGACGACATTGGCGAGGGACAACTGGCTGAAGACCGCGTGCAGTTCATCGACGCCGATGCCCATCTCCTCGGCGACCTCCCCTTCCGAGGGGGTCCGCCGCAGCTGCGCCTCCAGGGTCGCGTAGGCGCGCTCGGCGGCGCGGGCCTTCTGCCGCACGGAGCGGGGAATCCAGTCCAGTGCGCGCAGTTCGTCGATCATCGCGCCGCGGATGCGGGTGATCGCGTACGTCTCGAACTTGATGGCCCGCGTGATGTCGAACTTCTCGATGGCGTCGATCAGCCCGAACACACCGGAGGAGACGAAGTCCGCCTGCTCCACGTTGGGCGGAAGACCGACGCTGACCCGGCCCGCGACGTACTTCACCAGCGGCGAGTAGTGCAGGATCAGCTGCTCGCGCAGCCGTCCGTCGCCCGTCGCCTTGTAGGACCGCCACAGCTCGTCGAGCGACGAGGGCGCGGGCGGCCGGTCGGCGCTCCGGGCCGTGGGGGGTGCCGACCGGGCCGCGGTGCGGTCGGGCCCGGAGGTGTGCTGGGGCATGCGGTGCCTTGAGCCGTTCTGCTGTGACGTGGGGAGATGGACTTGAGCGTAGCGTGACGTTCCGATCGCGGTACGCGTACGCATGGGGGGACGACGCGGCCGGGACCGGTACGGCGGTCAGCGGGATATGGAGGTCATTCGCCTCACCCTGTCACCCGAATGCCCCAGGTCAAGCACCGCCTCGCGAGGGTCCGCCGGTGTCCAGGAGCGGGGCGGCGGGACGCCACCTGTCGCTGTGTCGTTCGACAAACCCGAGGGAGTGAAGCTCGACCAGCCTGGCGAGGGCGTCGTCGGGTGTGGTGCCCGCCTCGCGTGCCACTTCCGCGACGGAGTCCGTGCCCCGTGCGGGCAGTGCCTCCAGGACGCGCGCGCACCCCGGCCGCAGCAGGTCCCTGGGCAGGACGGGCCCCCGCTTCTCCCGGGCCAGGTCGCCGATCTCCCCGACCAGCTCGATCACCTCTTCCGCGTCCGTGACCAGCACGCCCTCGCCGCGGAGCAGTTCATGCACCCCTGCGGAGAGGCCGCTGGTGACCGGCCCGGGGACCCCCATCGTGAAGCGGCCGAGCCGCTGCGCCCAGCGGGCCGTGGACAGTGATCCGCTGCGGTGTGCGGCCTCGACCACGACGGTGCCCCGGGTGAGTGCCGCGATCACTCGGTTGCGCAGCACGAACCTGCTGCGCGTCGGATGGTCTCCGGGCGCTAATTCGCCGACGACGAGACCTTGTTCGGCGATGCGTGCGATCAACTCGGCATGACCGCGCGGGTAGACGGTGTCGACTCCGCAGCCGAGCACCGCGGCGGTCGCCCCGCTCCCCGCGAGCGCGCCCCGGTGGGCCGCCGCGTCCACCCCGAAGGCGGCGCCCGACACCACCACCCAGCCCCTCCCCGCGCGCCCGCCGGCGAGCGTCGCGGCCATGTGGGCGCCGTAGGGGGTGCAGGCCCGCGCGCCGACCACCGCGACCGACCGCAGCGCCCAGAGCCGCAGGTCGGGCCCGCCGCGTACCCACAGCCCGACGGGTGCGGCGGCGCCCAGGTCACCGAGCTGACTGGGCCACTCCGTGTCGCCGGGGCAGACGAACCGCGCGCCGACGGCGCCGGCCGATGCGAGGTCGCGTTCGGGTTCGGCGGCGGACGCCCGCGCCCGGTATCCGTCGAGCCTCTGGGCCCCGACACCGGTGAGATGGGCCTCCGCGTCAACGCGGTCGCCGGTCAGCAGGTCCAGCAGCCGCACGGCCCCGAACCTGCGGAGCCAGCCGCCGCAGGTCTCGTCGCCCGGCTCGGTCGCCCGGGTGAGGGCGGCCCTGGCACGCCGCTCCGCGCAGGGCGTCCCGGCCGTCACGACGCCCCCGCCGGGGCCGGCGCGCCACGCGGGATTCCCGTGCGCATTTCGAGGGCCAGCGCGACCTCCGCCTCCTCCGGCCGGTCGCGGCCCCGGAGATCCGCGACGGTCCAGGCCACTCTGAGGACCCGGTCGAGCCCCCGGGCGGTGAGGATGCCCCGCTCCAGGTCGCGCTCCGCCGCGGCGAGGGCGCCGGGCCCGACCGGCCAGCGTGTACGCAGTTCGTGCCCCGGCACCTGGCTGTTGAGCCGCCAGGACGTGCCTTCGTACCGGAGCGCGGCCCGCGCTCTCGCCGCCAGGACCCGGGCGGCGACGACGGCGCTGTTCTCGCCCCTGCCGCCCTGGCCCAGCAGGTCGGCGCGCTGGACGGGCTGCACCCCGGCCCGCAGGTCCACCCGGTCGAGCAGGGGTCCGGACAGCCTCGCCTGGTAGCGGCGCACGGCCGAGGGCGGGCACTCGCAGCCGGGCCCGGGGCCGCCGCCGTGCCTGCCGCACGGACAGGGGTTCGCCGCGAGCACCATGAGGAAGCGCGCCGGCAGCCGCACCACCCCGGCGCTGCGCGCCACCACCACATGCCCGGACTCCAGCGGCTGGCGCAGCGCGTCGAGGGCCCGTCCGGCGAACTCCGGCGCCTCGTCGAGAAAGAGAACTCCGCGGTGGGCGAGGGAGACCGCTCCTGGCCTCGGCAGCCCGTTCCCGCCGCCGACGAGGGCCTGCATGGTCGCCGAGTGGTGCGGGGCGCAGTAGGGCGCGGCGCGTACGAGCGGTTCGCCGGGCGGCAGGATGCCCGCGACCGAGTGCACCGCGGTGACCTCCAGCGACTCCTGTCCCGTCAGGGGCGGCAGGATGCCGGGCAGGCGCTCGGCGAGCATGGTCTTGCCCGCTCCCGGCGGGCCGGACAGCAGCACGTGGTGCCCGCCCGCCGCCGCCACCTCCAGGGCCGTGCGGGCCGTCGTCTGGCCCGCGACATCCGCGAGGTCGGGTCCCCGCTCACCGCCGGCCGCGTCCGGGACGATCCCCGTGCCGACGCCGGCCCCCGGTACGACGAGCCCCGCGAGCATCGCGTCGGGGCCGTCTCCCGGGTCCTCGCGCGGCTCGTCGGGGACGGGCTCGTCGGCCAGCACCGCGATCAGCTGGGCGAGGCTGCGCACGCCCAGGACGGACACCCCCGGCACGAGGGACGCCTCGCCGGCCGTCTGTTCCGGCACGACCACCTGCCGGTAGCCCGCCTCCGCGGCGGCGAGCACCGCGGGCAGCACCCCGCGCACCGGTCTGACCCGGCCGTCCAGACCCAGCTCGCCGATAAACACGAGGTCGGCGATCGAGCGCGGGTCGATGCGCTCGGCGGCCCCGAGCACCGACACGGCCACCGCCAGGTCGAAGCCGCTGCCGCTCTTGGGGACGAAGGCCGGGCTGAGGCTCACCGTGAGCTTCTTCTGCGGCCACTGCACCCCCGCGTTGACCACCGCGGCCCTGACCCGGTCCTTGCTCTCCATCAGGCTCTTGTCCGGCAGTCCGACCAGGGTGAAGGCCGCCACTCCCGGCTCCAGGTCCGCCTGGACCTCGACCACCACGCCCTCGACACCGATCAGCGCGACCGAACACGTACGGGCGAACGCCATTCAGGCCACCCCCCGCACGTGCTCGACCTCGGGTGCGCCACGCCCGGGCAGCAGCACCCCGACCAGGTCGATGCGGACACCGCCCGGCGGCGGACCCGCGGACCTCTCGATCCAGCAGGCGGCCAGCCGTCTGAGCCGGTCCGCCTTCTCCGGCGTGATCGCCGCCATCGGATGCTGGAAGCCGCCGACCCTGCGGGTCTTGACCTCGCAGACCACCAGTACATCGGCGTCCATCGCCACGATGTCGATCTCGCCGGTCCTGCCGCACCGCCAGTTCCGCGCGAGCACGGTCATGCCCGCCCTCGCCAGCCGCCGTGCCGCCAGTCCCTCTCCGTACCGCCCCAGTGCCCCGGTCGCGTTCATGTCCGGCACCACCTCCCGGCACCGACTCTGCCGGTTCCGGCCGACACATGTGGATCTTGGTGCGGAACGGTGGAAAACTATGCGGTTGTGGATAAGTCGGCCACTCGGCCGAGTGAATTCAACCGCTTCAACCGGCACGACCGGCACGACCGGTACGACCGGCTCAACCGGTACGACCGGTACGCCCCGTTCAACCGGTACGACCCGTTCAACCGGCGGGAAGCTCCAGGTCGTCGTTCTTGTTCAGTTCCTCGATGTTCACGTCCTTGAACGTCAGGACGCGGACCTGCTTGACGAACCTGGCCGGCCTGTACATGTCCCAGACCCAGGCGTCCGCCATCGTGACCTCGAAGAAGACCTCGCCCTGAACCGAGTGCACCTGCATCTCGTAGTCGTTGGTGAGATAGAAACGACGCTCGGTCTCGATCACGTATTTGAACAGCCCGACGACATCTCGGTACTCCCGGTAGAGCTTCAGCTCCATCTCGGTCTCGTACTTTTCGAGGTCCTCGGCGCTCATGGCATCCCCTTCAGCCGTTCGTCCCCCCATTGTGCTCCGGCATCGGGCGCCGCTAGGCGATTTCGGTGTCGAGCGTCAGCGGCGTACCGGGGGGACCCTCGTCGAGCAGCGTACGCAGCAGCCCGGCGAGCCTGGTCGGGTACACCGTCTCACGCGTCGACTCCAGTTCCGCGCAGGTCCACCAGCGCAGGCCGCGGACGCTGCGCCGTTCCAGTTCCGTGAGTCCGGCCGGCGCGGTCGCGGTCCGCGTCGTGCGTCCGAGGAAGTACCACTCGTCCTGGTCCCAGCGCCGCCCGTCGAAGGGGAAGGAGCAGATACGGCGCCAGAGCACGGGCCCCAGATCGATCTCTGTGATTCCCGTCTCCTCCGCGAGTTCGCGGCGCACGGCCTCCTCGCGCGTCTCCTCGCCCTCCAGCCCGCCGCCGGGGGTGAACCACCAGGCCGTCCCGGGATCGTCGGGCTCGTACCCGTGCATCAGCAGGACGCGGTCGTCGGGGTCGAGCAGCACCATCCGGGCGACCCGGCGCGGCTCAGCGGACACCCGCGGCCTCCGAGGCGCCCGCGGGCACGGGCCGGGTGCGGCCCCGCCGGTTCAGCAGCGGGCCAAGCGCGGCTCCCAGGAAGATCAGCACGGCGCCCGCCACCACGGCCGCCGCCATCAGCCGCAGCGGCCCGCCGGTCGAGACCCCGCCGGGGAGCGCGGCGAACGTGCGGGGGCGGCCGATGAGGGTGGCCGGCGGCCAGGCGACGGCGTCGACCCTGCCCCGTACGTCGGAGCGGGGGACCGAGCCCTGCTCCTTGTCCTGGAGGTGGACGCGCGAGTCGAGCGAGGTGGCCCGCTCGTCGCCGAGCATGAAGAGCTCACCCGCGGGGACCTTGGCGGAGAAGTTCGCCCCGCCGGCGCGGCCTCCGTCCAGGGCCTTGTCGGTGTACGGCTCGTCGAGGGCGGTGCCGTTCACGCTGAGCCTGCCCTGTTTGTCGCAGCACGCGACGGTGTCGCCGCCGATCCCCACGACCCGCTTGACCAGCGGCAGGTCGCCCCACTCCGCGTCCTTGAAGACGACCACGTCGCCGCGGTGGACGTCGTCGCCGGACACGCGCTGGGCGAGGACCTTGTCACCGGCGTTGATCGTGGGGGTCATCGATCCGGTGGGCACGGTGTACGGCTGGTACTCGACGGCGGCCCAGGCGAACCCGCCGAGGAAGAGAACACAGCCGACGGCCACGACCAGCCCCGACAGCGTGCTGCCGAGCCGGCCGCGGCCGTCCTTCTTCCGTCCTGCCCTGCTCATCCCGGCACGCCCCCGCTCGGAGTGTGATCCCGGCCCTCGGGTATCCGGGAGGCACCCTACCCGGCGGTACGAGGCCGGGTAAGCCGCTTCCGGCGCCAGAGGACGAGCGGTACGGCACCGGCGAGACCGGCCGCCCCGGGGGCCGCGGAAGCCGCCGCAGCGCTGAGTCCTGACTGGTCAAAGGTGCCGGGCACGCCGAGGATGTGCCAGCGATTGACGGGCCAGGCGACGACGAAAGCGCGCCCGACGACGTCCTTTGTGGAGACCGTGCCGTTTCCGGGGAGGTTCTGGTGGTAGCGGGAGTCGCTGGAGTCCTGGCGGTGGTCGCCCATCACCCAGATGCGGCCCTTGGGCACCTTGATCGGTCCGAACGGCATGTCGTCGCAGGGGGTGTTGCCGGGGTAGATGTAGTTCTTCTCCTCCAGCGCGTGGCCGTTGACCATGACCTTCCCGCCCTTCTTGCAGGAGACGGTGTCACCGCCGACGGCGATGACCCGCTTGATCAGGTCCTTCTCCTGCGCGGACGGCATCAGGCCGATGAAGCTGAGGCCCTTCTGCACCACGTTCTGCTGGGGAGTCGGCTCCCCTTCGAGCCAGCCGCCCGGGTCGTGGAAGACGACGACCTCGCCCCGCGACGGCTCCGAGCCGAACCAGGGGGTCAGCTTGTCCACGAGGACCCGGTCGCCCCGCTGCAGGGTGTCCTGCATCGAGTCGGACGGAATCGAGAACGCCTGGACGAGGAAGGTCTTGATCACCAGCGCGAGTGCGAGCGCGATGATGATCAGCAGCGGCAGCTCCTTCCAGAACGAGCGCTGCTGGCCGGGCTGCCGCTTCCTGCGCGACCTCCGGCGCCCCCCGTGGGTGGTTGTTCCCTCGTCGTCCATCACTTCACCAGGCACTCCATGCACTCCATCGGTCACGGCTTCGGGCGACTCGGCGAGCTGCTCGCGGCCCTCCTCGGGACCTTCGTGTCCGGACCGTGCGCCGACCGCCACATCCCCCACATCCACTCCTTCACTATGTGTGAATTCGTCGGGTGCGAATTCACTGCGTGTGATCCCGCTGCGCGCGAGTCCACTTCGTGCGAGCGCCTGCCCCACGGCCGGGACAGAACCACCACTCCCATAACGAGCGGAAGTTCCGCAGGGCTCGGGGGTGCGGGCAATCCGTTTCCGTCCCGACGGGCCAGAGTAGGCGACCCGTACGTCGCGGACGCGTGAACCTCGCCCGGCCCTGGCACCGACCGGAACGTAGCGGGCTCCTCGAGTCTGCGCCCGTGCCCGAGGGGCCAGGCGATCACCACGGCACGGCCCACGACGTCGGAAAGGGGCACTGTGCCCTGGAATTCCTCGTCCAGATGGAAGCGCGAGTCGGCGGAAAGAGCGCGGTGGTCGCCGAGGAAAAACAGCCGGCCCTTGGGCACTTTCACGTCGAACGAGATCGTCGACGGAGCGTTGCCCGGGTAGAGATAGGGCTCGTCGAGCGCTTTTCCGTTGACGGTGACTTTGCCATTCTTGTCACAACATTTGACGGTGTCACCGCCGACCCCGACCACCCTCTTGATGAGGTCGCGGTCATTGGCGGACGGCAGCAGCCCGATGAAGGTCAGCCCCCGCTTGAGCTGCTTGACGGCGGCCGGCGAGGTGTCGGGGGCCTGCTTCTCCCCCGCCAGCCAGTCGCCCGGGTCCTTGAAGACGACGACATCGCCCCGGCTCGGCTCGGAGCCGAACCAGGGGGTCAGCTTGTCGACGAGGACCCGGTCTCCGACGCGGATCGTGTTCTCCATCGAACCCGAGGGGATCACGAACGCCTGGACGAGGAACGTCTTCAGGATGAGCGCGATCACCACCGCGACGACGATCAGGAGGGGTATCTCCGTGACCGCCGAGCGGCGTCTGCGGCGCTTGACGCGGCGCGCGAGCCTGCGCCGGTCCGCCCGGCCCGGCAGATGCGGCGCCGGGGCGGCGTCAGGGCCGTCGTGGAGCGTGTGGCCGGGCTGCCGGCCGCGCCTACCCATGAGCGCCTCCCGCCGGGGGCACATGGGCGAAGGCCGTGCCGCCGTGCCGTACGGACGCCCAGTGGCCCAGCGGCCAGCCGATCCACTGCGCCCTGCCGATCACCTTGCCGACGGGCACCATGCCGCCGCCGGGGTCGCCCAGGTGGTCGCGGGAGTCGGCCGAGTCGCTGCGGTGGTCACCGAGGACGAAGAGGGTGCCGTCCGGCACCACGATGTCGAAGGGGACGCTGGAGGGCGCGTCCCCCGGCTCTACGTACGGCTCCGTCACGGCCCGCCCGTTCACCTCGACCCTGCCCGACGCGGTGCAGCAGACCACGTGGTCTCCCCCCACGCCGACGACGCGTTTGACGTAGTCCGTGTCCGACGGGCCGGCGAGCCCGAGGGCCGCCGCGGTGCCGCGTACGAGCGAGACAACCGGGTTCGGGTGCGGCGGTTCGTCCACGAAGGAGCCGGTGCCGTCGAAGACCACGACGTCGCCCCGCCGGGGCGCGGCGCCGAAGCGGTAGGCCAGCTTGTCGACGAGGACGCGGTCTCCGATGTTCAGGGTGGGCTCCATCGAGCCGCTCGGAACGAGGAAGGGCTGCATCACGAAATGGCTGACCAGCAGCGCGAAGACGACGCAGATGACGCAGAGCCCGAGCAACGCCCGCCAGGTGAAGAACCGTCCGGGTTTCTCGCGCTCGGACGGCTCGGGGACCTCGGGCCCTGCTGCCGGGTTCGCGGCCGGTTCGGGGCCGGCGGTCCCCGCCGAGGAGTCCGAGAACACGGAACGCGGCCCCTCTTCCCTGTCCCCCGGAGGGATGGGTGAGGGGCCGCGTTCCGTGTCGTACGCGTCGCTGTCCATCGGGCCCTGAGCTTATCGGGCCCTTCTGTGGACCCCGCGGTCAGTTGTCGCGCTTCTCCTTGATCTTCGCGGCCTTGCCGCGCAGCTCACGGAGGTAGTACAGCTTCGCGCGGCGGACGTCGCCGCGGCTGACGAGCTCGATCTTCTCGAAGATCGGGCTGTGCACCGGGAAGGTCCGCTCGACGCCGACCGAGAAGGACACCTTGCGGACCGTGAAGGTCTCGCGGACGCCCGAACCCTGGCGGCGGATGACAACGCCCTTGAACTGCTGGATACGCGAGCGGTTGCCCTCGATGACACGGACGTGGACGTTGACCGTGTCGCCCGGCCGGAAGGCGGGGAGGTCGGTCCGCAGGGACGCGGAGTCGACGGTGTCGAGCAGGCTGGACATGGAGTTCTGCTTCCTCGCCGATGCCACAGGTCATCAGCGGAATGTCGTGAGACGTTGGCTGAGGTGCGCCGTTCGCGTCGGGCGGGCGTCGTTCCCCCTGTGGCAGGGGCGCGCGCCGGACGTACGGCAACGACTCATTCTTCCACGTCGGGCGGCCTGCGCCAAAATCGCCCCCCGGGCTCCGGCGCCCAGCCGAGGATGGAGAGCGTCTCGCGGTCCTTCTTGTCGAAGGCCGCGGGGTCGCAGCGCTCGATCATATCGGGCCGGTGCCTGGCGGTCCTGGCGAGTGCCTCGTCCCTGCGGCGGCGTGCGACTTTGCCGTGGTGGCCGCTGAGCAGCACGTCCGGTACGCCTCTGCCGCGCCATTCGGGCGGCTTGGTGAAGACGGGGCCCTCCAGCAGGTCGGCCATGGCGCCGGGGGCGAACGAGTCGTCGCGGTGCGACTCGGCGTTGCCGAGGACGCCGGGCAGCAGCCGCGCGACCGCCTCGGTGATCACCAGGACGGCCGCCTCCCCGCCCGCCAGTACGTAGTCGCCGATGGACACCTCGTGCACGGGCATCCGGGTCGCGTACTCCTCGACGACGCGGCCGTCGATGCCCTCGTAGCGGGCCGGAGTGAAGATCAGCCAGGGGCGCTCGGACAGTTCGACGGCGAGCTTCTGGGTGAACGGGCGCCCGCTCGGGGTCGGCACGACGAGGACGGGGTCGTGGGCGCCTTCCTCGTACCCCCGAGCGAGGACGTCGTCGAGGGCGTCGCCCCAGGGCTCCGTCTTCATGACCATGCCGGGGCCGCCGCCGTAGGGGGTGTCGTCGACGGTGTTGTGCCGGTCGTACGCCCACTGCCGCAGGTCGTGCACCTGGACGGAGAGCAGGCCGCTCGCGCGTGCCTTGCCGACGAGGGAGACGTGCAGCGGGTCGAGGTACTCCGGGAAGATCGTGACGACGTCGAGCCTCATCGGGGCCCGTCCTCACGTCCGGCGCCGCGGGTGCCCGACGGGTCCGTGCCCGCCGCGTCCGTATCGGCCGTGTCCGCATCCGCGTCTGTATCGCCCGTGCCGGTCCCGTCGCCGTCGTCGGTCTCGTCGCCCTTGTGGTCGGTGCCGGTCTCGTCGTCCGTGCCGGTCTCGTCGTCCTGAACCGGATCGATCAGGCCCGGCGGCGGGTCGATGACGGCCCGCTGCTCCTCCAGATCGATCTCGGTGACGATCTCCTCGACGAACGGGACCATGACCTCGGTGCCGTCAGGGCGTTCCACGATGAACAGGTCCTGCGAGGGCAGATGGGAGATCTCCGTGATGCGGCCGACCCCGGTGCCGTCGGCGAGGACGACGTCCAGGTCCATCAGCTGATGATCGTAGAACTCGTCCGGGTCCTCGGGCAGTTCCTCGGGATCGACCTCCGCGATCAGCAGGACGTTGCGCAGCGCCTCGGCACCGCCGCGGTCCGCGACCCCCTCGAAGCGCAGCAGCAGCCGGCCGCTGTGCACCCGGCCGGTGGCGATGGTCAACGGGCCCGCCGACGCGGGGTCCGTGGCGAGAACCGCACCCGGGCCGAGCCTGGCCTCGGGTTCGTCCGTCCTCACCTCGACGGTGACCTCGCCCCGTACCCCGTGCGCACGGCCGACCCGGGCAACTACCAACTGCACTGCGTGTGCCTCTCCTGATGAAACGGCACGGGCCAGGGAGGACTCAGCCTCCCCGGCCCGTGCCGGTGTTCCACTGCTTCAGCGGACCTGGTCCACGTCGACGAGGTCGACGCGGATGCCCCGGCCGCCGATCGCGCCCACGACGGTACGCAGGGCGCGTGCGGTGCGGCCGTTGCGGCCGATCACCTTGCCGAGGTCGTCGGGGTGGACCCGGACTTCGAGCACACGGCCGCGGCGCAGATTGCGCTCGGCGACGCGCACGTCCTCCGGATTGTCGACGATGCCCTTCACGAGGTGCTCAAGAGCCTCCTCGAGCATGATCAGGCCTCGGTCGACTCGGCAGCGGCCGAGGGCTCGGCGTCGTCGGCCTTCTTCTCGGCCTTCTTCGCCTTCTGGGTGATGGCCTCACCCTTGGGCTCGTCACCCGCGTCCTTGGCGGCGGCCTCGAAGAGCCCGCTGCGGTCGGCCTTGGGCTCCGGCTGCTTCAGCGGCTCGGGCGCGGGCAGGCCCTTGTGCGCCTGCCAGTCGCCGGTGAGCTTGAGGATCGCCATGACCGGCTCGGTCGGCTGAGCGCCGACGGAGAGCCAGTAGCGCGCACGCTCCGAGTCAACCTGGATGCGCGAGGGGTTCTCGATCGGGTGGTACAGACCGATCTCCTCGATGGCCCGGCCGTCACGGCGGGTACGGGAGTCGGCGACGACGATGCGGTAGTGAGGCGAACGGATCTTGCCCAGACGCTTCAGCTTGATCTTGACTGCCACGGAAGTGGTGTCTCCTGGTCTTGACGTGGTGGGGCACCACGGGATGTCACGTGGGGTTGTGGCACCCGATCTGCCCGATGGACGCGTCAGCCGGAGGAGAGAGGGGTCCTGTTCGACTGTCGAGTACAGCCATTCATTGTGCCACACGTACGGACCACAGCCGTACGTGGTACGAAGCACAGCCGTACGCGCGAACGGGCCCCGCACCGCTCCGGCGGGCGCGACCGGCCGCGTCCCGGTCAGCCCGCGGCCGCCACCACTTCCTGCGCCTCCTGCTCGGGGATGCGGAACGGCTTGCCGCAGCCCCCGCAGACGATGGGCGCCTGCGCGAGGACCGACGGCACGACCCGGACGTTGCGCCCGCAGTCGCAGACGGCCTTGACGCGCACGCCGCCGCCGGAGGAACCGTGCCGTGCGGCCGGCCCCCGGAAACTTCGCTTGGTGTCGCCGGCCGTGGCGGCCGTGTGCGCCTTCAGGGCGCGCTGGAGCCGCTCCGTGGTCGGGCGGTAGCGCCGCTTCGCCTCGGGACTGAGCGCGACCAGGGAGAAACCGCTGCTGGCGTGCGGTTCGTCGGGATGGTCGAGGCCCATCTCCTCGGCGATGGCGAGGAACCGGCGGTTGTGGTAACGGCCGGCGCGTGAGGTGTCGCGCACTCCTCTGGCGGCGGCGATACCGTGGACCGCTTCGTGAAGCAGCCGTTCGAAGGAGAGTTCCGCGCCGCAGGCGGACGAGGACTCTCCGATCAGGGACTCTGGCGCGGCGAGATCCGGCAGCTCGGGGTGGTACCGCTGAATGTCGGCCCACGCCTGCGCCAGCTCTGCGGCGAGAACAGGTGGTGTCGTGCTCACGTCGTGTACAACGATCAGAATCGCCGCCGGGTTCCATTACGGGGCATCCCAATTAATTTGCCCGTACCCGTCAGTTGCCCTTGATGCGCCCTGACGAGGGCAGGTGCGTCGAACTGTGGATAACTCTCACAGCTCACGCCAAGGTGGTACGTAGCGCCTCGTACGCAACGGCGCGTAGCCGATCTACGTACCACCCGGGCGTCAGGCCGCTGACCTCGGCTCCGACCTCAGTAGGCGCGGGCGACGAGGGCGATCGTCCCGGGCGCGTCGTTCGAATCCGGCACCGAGCCGTCCTCTCCGAGCAGACAGCGTACGGTCACACCCTGCTCGGCCAGCTTGGCCTCGCCCTCGTCACCGAGGTCGGCCCACGGGATGCGCCCCCAGCCGGTCGCGGCCGCCTCGACGGCCTCCCCGACAGTCGCGACGTCCACGGTCCGCGACTCGCGGCGCTCCCTGGACTCGCGCAGCAGCTGCGCCTGGTCCTCCTCAAGGAGGCCGGGCAGAACGGCGGGCAGCGCGTCCAGCGCGACGGGCTCCTTGCCGCCGGGAATCCTGCGGGCCAGCATCCCCGTCCCTGCCGCGACGTCGCGCGGCCCGATCTCGACGCGCACGGGCACGCCCTTGAGCTCCCAGTCGACGGCGCGGCGGCCGAAGGGGGTGTCCGTACGGTCGTCGACCTCGACCCGGACGCCGGCCTCCTTGAGGCGTGCGGCGAGCTTCCTGGCGGCGTCGAGAACGGCCTCGTCCTCCTTGATCGCGAGGACGACGGCCTGGGTGGGCGCGAGGCGCGGCGGCACGCGCAGGCCGTTGTCGTCGCCGTGCGACATGATCAGACCGCCGACCATGCGGGTGGAGGCGCCCCAGGAGGTCTGCCAGACCAGCTCCTGGTTGCCTTCCTTGGAGAGGTACTGGGTGTGGAAGGCGCGGGCGAAGTTCTGGCCGAGCTCGTGGCTCGTGCCCATCTGGAGGGCCTTGCCGTCGCCCATCATGGCTTCGAGGGTGAGGGTGTTGACGGCTCCGGCGAAGCGCTCGCGCCGCGTCTTGCGGCCGAGCACCACGTCGATACCGAGCACGTTGAACATGAAGTCGCCGTAGACGTCGCGGTGGATGCGCGCGGCGAAGTCACGGGCGTCCTCGTAGCTGGCGTGCGCGGTGTGCCCCTCCTGCCAGAGGAACTCGGTGGTGCGCAGGAAGACGCGCGGGCGCATCTCCCAGCGGACCACATTGGCCCACTGGTTGATGAGCAGCGGCAGGTCGCGGTAGCTCTGCACCCATTTGGAGAAGTACTCGTTGATGATCGTCTCGGAGGTCGGCCGGACGACCACCGGCTCCTCCAGCTCCTTGCCGCCCCCGTGGGTGACGACGGCGAGCTCGGGGGCGAATCCCTCGACGTGCTCGGCCTCCCGCGTCAGATAGGACTGCGGGATGAACAGCGGGAAGTACGCGTTCGAGACGCCCGCCTGCTTGATGCGCGCGTCCATGTCGGACTGCATCCGCTCCCACAGCCCGTACCCGTACGGCCTAATCACCATCGTGCCGCGCACGGGGCCGTTGTCGGCCAGCTCGGCCTTGTTGATCAGATCCTGGTACCAGCGCGGAAAATCGTCCGCCCGCGGTGTGAGTACGGGTGCTTTTGCCATGGCGGGCATCGTACGGCGGGGACATGCCGAACCAGGAATCGGCCCGGCAGGCGCAGGACGCACAGGGCGAACGCTCCTGACACGAACAGTTTACGTATCCCCCACTGGACGCGGCAGCGGATGCGCAGTTCCCTGGCATACGGGGGATGTGGGTGCGCACGCACACGGAGGATGGCCCAACAGGGCGATACGGACCTCTCGGCTGATTGGGGCGCTATTCATGACAAGGACGCTCGTCGACGACCACAGGCTGCACCGGAACACCGCCGGGAGGACGGCCCCCGCGACCGCGGTCGCCGCGGAGGTGAGTCCGCGCGCCCGGGACTGGGCCGAGATCCAGGAACGGATGCTGGTGCCCCTGTACGAAGCGGTCTACGAGCGACTGGAGGTCCGCGAGGGAACCAGGCTGCTCGCCCTCGGCTGCGGCTCCGGACTCTCGCTGCTGATGGCGGCGACGCTGGGCGCCCAGGTCACCGGGGCGGACTCCGATCAGGAGCTGCTTGCGCTCGCCGGCGAACGGCTGCACGCGGGCGCCGGGCCCGTGGGGAGCGGCGGCGCGGGGCCGAGGCGGCTGCTGCCCGCGGACCGCGTCTGGGACGCGTCGGAGGCGGGCACCGCACCGTACGACGTGATCACCGCCTTCCACCCGATGGGTTCGGTGGCGGGCGACACGAGGAGCCCGGCGCCCGCGCTGCGCCGGGCGGTACCGCTGGCCCGCCGGGGCGCGCCCGTCGTGCTGGCCGGCTGGGGACCGCCGGAGCGGTGTGCGGCGGCGGGCGTGCTCGATGTGGCGGGGCGGCTGACCGACCGCCTGCGCAAGGGGACCTGGCGGCCCGCCTACCGGGACGACCTGGAGAACGTGGCGGCGCGCGCCGGGCTGCGGCCGGACGGCTCCGGCCGGGTGGCGTGCCCCTTCGGCTACGCGGACATGCCGAGCGCGGTGCGCGGGATGCTGTCCACCGGGGTGTTCGACGGAGCGGTGCGCGCCACGGACAGGCGCCAGGTGGAGAAGGAGATGGCCGAGGCGCTGCATCCGCATGTGCGGAAGGACGGCACGGTGTGGATGCCGAACGTCTTCCGCTACCTGATCGCCCGCGTGCCCTGACGGGAACGGGGGCCGGGCCGGGTCGGCATTCCATGGCTGGGGCTCCGCAGGCGGGGCCCCATGGTCGGGCCGGTGTTCCATAGCCGATGAGCGCTGCCCGATCGGGCCGGTGTTCCGCGGCCGGGGCTCCACGCCTCCCCGGCCCCTCGCTCCCGCGCCCGGCGCAGTTCGAACATTCCCCCGAAAGAGTCCTTGTCAGTATCCGGGATTCTGGTTACTGTCTGGGGTGTGACCGGACTTGACGAGCGTTTCCTGACGCGCAACGGCCTCGCGGCGAGACAGCTCGCGGTTCTCCTGCTGAACCACGAGCCCGACACGAGGCTGCCCCGCGTGCGCGACTTCGCCGAGGAGCTCGGCGTGGGAAACGGCACCGTCCAGGCCGCGTTGCAGCTGCTGGAGGGAGCCTCGGCCATCGAGACGGCGGCCCGGGGCCACCTGGGGACGTTCCTGCTGCGCTCGGACCGGTCCATACTCTGGCGGCTGTCCGGACTCGGCACCCTGCTCGCGGCCATGCCGCTGCCGTACTCTCGGCGGTACGAGGGGCTCGCCACGGGACTGCGCCGCGCCTTCGAGCAGGCCGGCGCGCCCTTCGCGATCACCTTCATGCGAGGCGCGGGCGCGCGGACGACGGCGCTGCTCGACGGCAAGGTCGACCTGGTGGTGCTCTCCCGCTTCGCCGCCGACCGGCTGATCGAGGAGCACCCCGTCGAGCTGGTGGCCGACCTGGGCCCCGCCACCTATGTCGGGGCGCACGGACTGCTGCTGCGCCACGGCCTCGACATAGACATGTCGGGACTGAGGGTCGCGGTCGACTACGCGTCGGAGGACCAGCGCATGCTGGCCGAGCGCGTGTTCGCCGACCGCGTCGACGTCACCTGGGTCGAGGCGTCGTACATGCAGCTGGGCGAGGTGTTCCAGCACGACAGGGCCGACGCCACGGTGTGGAGCCTGGACGAGGCGCCCGACCGGCTCGGGCCGGGCGTCGACGTCCTCCCACTCGGGGACGAGGTCACGCGCGACCTCGCCCTGCGCAATTCGAGTGCGGCGATCATCGGAAGGACGGACGGAGCCAACGCGCTGGCCGCCGTGCGGGACGCGCTGGACTTCCAGGGGATCACCCACTGCCAGACCGAGGTGCTCCGCGGCGAACGGTCCCCCTGGTACTGAGGGACGGGAGCCCAGGACGGCTCCGCTCCAGGCGGGGCCTCATTCTGAGCTCAAAATACAAAATACGGGTTACTGGATCACCGGCGACTCTCAGTGACCGGCACGGCGTCCGCTCCGCGGGGCCGCGTCAAGCGAGGAGAAGGAGGAGGAACACCATGGACGACCAGCTCGCCCTGCGCATCCAGCTGTTCCGCGAGAGCGGCCAGGTGCGTCCCGAGGTCGCCGCGTTCGTGACGGACGAGCTGGCGGCCCTCGCCGCCGGCGGGGACACCGTCACAGAGGACACCGCGGGCATGCTCACCAGCCACCTGATGATGGCCCTCACCCGGCTCCTGGACGGCGAGCCCATCGCCGCCTTCGCCACCGACGAGCAGGTGGCCGCCGAACTCGCCGACCATCCGGAGGCGGTGGCACGGGCGCGTGAGATCTCGGGCCGCGCCGAGCGGACGCTGGGCGCCGCTCTGCCCGACTCCGAGATCAACTTCCTGGCGCTGCACCTGGCCGTCCTCGCCCAGCACTCCCCCGCCTGACCCCTTCCCCCGGCCACCGGCTCCGCCCGGCCGTCCGGCCCACCTGATCCCGCGGCACGCACGAGAAGAGAAGGAACCAGTCATGACGAAGATCCTCACCGGCGGCGTCGGCAAGACCGAGGTCGCGAAGAGCGTCTCCGGCCTCGGCCTCGACGGCCTGACCGTCACGGTCTCCAACGACATGGAGGCCGCGATGAAGCTGCGTGCCGGTCAGGCCGACTACTACCTGGGCACCTGCCACACCGGCGCGGGCGCCTCCCTCGGCGTGCTGCTCGGCCTCGTCGGCGCGTCGAAGTGCCACACGTTCGGCCGTTCCGTGCCGACCGCGGAGGAGATCTCCGCGCTGCTCGCCGAGGGCAAGACCGTCTTCGGCTTCGCGATCGACCAGATCGACGCCGTCGCCCCGCTCATGGCACGCGCCATCGCGGCGCGGAGCTGACCGCCTCGGACATGACCGGGCACGAAGGAGTGACCCCGTGAGCACAGTGCTCGCAGCGAGCGCCCAACTGGACTTCTCGCTGACCCAGAAACTGACCGTCATCGTGCTGGCCGCGCTCACCGCGCTCATCTCGCACATGGCACTGGCCGTCTTCAACGACGGCACCCGCCCCTTCATGCTGGAGTTCATCCAGGGGCGCGCCACGCGAGCGGCGACCGCTGCCGTGGCGTTCGGGCTCTCGGCGGGCTTCATCTTCGGGCTGGGCGCCCCGATGGCCCTGTCGTCCGGGGTGCTCAATCCGTGGCTGCTGTTCCTGCCGACCGACATCCTCGGCATCCTGGCGTTCCGCAAGTGGCTCGCGGTGCTGCTCGGCGGCGGCTGGGGCGCGCTGGTCGTCTTCGGTCTCAACGGAGCCAACGACGTCGCGCACAAGCTGCCCGTGGACTTCCTGACCGCCATGCAGCAGATGTCCACGCCGATCTTGTTCCTGTTCACGCTGTTCCCCGTGATCGCGGTGGCCAAGCAGTTCGGCCGGGCGCGAGGAGGCATCACGGCCGTCGTGGAACTCGCGTTCGTGGTCATGACGATGAAGCTGTGGCCGAGCGTGTTCGCGGGCTCGCTCGCGATGGCGGCGGGCGTGCTGATGCTCATCGGGTTCGCCATCCGCAAGGACCTGCTCCAGCGCAAGGCCGACCGTGCTGAGGCCGAGGCGGCGGCCGCCGCCGCCGCGCCGGAGCCACCCGGTGAGGGCACCGGCGGCACGAGCGGCGGAGGCGGCTCGCTCCTGACGCGGACGGATGCGGACGGCGGCACCGCGACCGCCACGGCCGACCCCGCAGGCGCGACCGCCACGGCGGCGGACGTCGAAGCGGAGGACCCGATGGCCTCCCTGTTCAGCGCCAGCGCGAGCAGGCTGCGCAGGCACCTGCCGCTGTTCATGCTGCTGGGCGCCGGCGTCTGCATGATCGCGCAGATGCACATATTCGGCGGCGGCGAGGCGACGAGCTTCCTGGTCGCCAAGGGGCACATCAGCGAGGCGGCCCAGGTCGACTTCTACCGCGTCTTCGGCTTCATCCCGCTGATCGCGACGACCGCGCTGGCCTCCGGCACGTACGGCATCGCGGGCCTGACGCTCGTGTACCCGATCGGCTACCTGATGCCGAACCCCGTCCTCGCGGCCGTCGTCGGCGCCGTGGTGCTGGCCCTGGAGATCCTCGGCCTGTCCTCCATCGGCAAGGTCCTCGGCAGGCTTCCGAGCGTCCGTGACTCCTCCGAGCACCTGCGCAGCGCCATCACGGACACCCTGCAACTGGCCATCCTGTTCGGCTCGCTGCTCGCGGCGAACGTCATGGGCGGCGGCCTCGGCATCCTCGTCGTCGGCGGGCTCTACCTCATCAACGAGGCGATGGGCAGGCCGGTGGTGCGGATGGCGGCGGCCCCGGCGGCGGTCATCGTCGGCGGCATCCTGCTCAACGTCCTGTACTGGCTCGATCTGTTCACCCCCGTGAAGGGCTGAGGGCCGCTCCGGCCCGGAAAGGCACCGCACCATGCAGTACCACCTGCGCACCGTCGCCGGCGCGCTGGCCGTGTCCGACGTACGGGGGCCGGTGCTCGCCCACGAGCACCTGGTCCTCGACCTCGACCGCGCCGCCCCCCGGGCCGCGGTCCTCGACCCGGACGAGCACGCGCCCGCCGTGGCCGAGGAACTGGCCTCCCTGCGCGCTGAGTTCGGGCTGTCCGCCGTCATCGAGCTGACCTGTCGCGGGATGGGCCGCGATCCGCGTGCCCTGGCCCGGCTGTCGGCGGACACCGGCGTCGGGGTCGTCGCCGCCACCGGCTGGTACTACGAGCCGTTCCACCCGGCCGAGGTCGCCGCCACCGACACCGGCCGCCTCACGGACACCCTCCTCCAGGAGATCGAGGCGGGCATCGGCTCGACGGGCGTGCGGCCGGGCGTCATCGGGGAGATCGGCAGCCACGGCGACCGGCCGACCGCGGCAGAGACACGGGTACTGACCGCGTCCGCCCGCGCCGCCGCGGCGACCGGGCTGTCGCTCGCGACCCACGCCCAGCTGGGCCGGGGCGGCCTCGCCCAGCTGGACATCCTCACGGCGGCGGGCCTGCCGCCGCACCGGGTATCCCTGGGCCACCAGGACCTCCTGGACGACCCGGACGTGCACCGCAGGCTGGCCGCCGAAGGCGCGTACGTCGCCTTCGACACCGTCGGCAAGTCGAGCTACCAGAGCGACGAGACCCGGCTCAGGCTGCTGCTCGACCTGCTCGACGCGGGCTACGCGGACCGGGCCCTGCTCAGCTGCGACATCTCCCGCCACGGCTATCTGGTGTCGGAGGGCGGCCAGGGCTACGGGCATCTGTTCCGGTCGTTTCTGCCGAAAGCGCGCGCGGCGGGCGTCGACGACGACCTCGTGGACCTCATCACGCGCCGCAACCCCCTGCGCTTCCTGACCGGCGCAGATGTCGAGGAGATCTGACATGCCGCACGGCACACCCCCCACACCCCCCGCGCCCGCGCGGCTGCCGGTGACCCATCCCCTGCCGACCGTGCCGCTGGACGACGCGGTCCGCACCCAGTACCGGCTGCTGGAGTGCACGGCGGCGCACTTCGAGGGCCCGCAGCTGTTCGCGGCGGACACCGGGGTGGTGCCGGGCCTCGGCAGGCCCCGTACGACCGCGCGGGTCGAGGCGGTCCTCGCCCAGTTCCTCGGCGCCGAGGACGCCGCGCTCGTCCAGGGTGCAGGCACCGGCGCCATCCGGGCCGCGCTCCAGGCCGCGGACCTGGCCGGGGCGCCCCTGCTCATCCACCGGGCTCCCGTCTACCGCACGACAGCGGTCACCCTGCGGGGCCTCGGCGCGGACACCGTCGAAGTGGACTTCAACGACACCGCCGCCCTCGAAGCGGCCCTCGCCGGCGGGCGGTTCTCCTGGGCGTACGTGCAGCACAGCCGGCAGCGCCTCACGGACTCCTACGATCCGGGCGCGGTGCTCGCCGCGTGCGCCGCCGCGGGGGTGCGCACGGTCGTGGACGACAACTACGCCGTGCTGCGCGCCCCGGCCTGCGGGGTGGAGCTGGGCGCGGACGTCTCCTGCTTCTCCCTGTTCAAGCTGCACGGCCCGGAGGGCGTGGGCGCCGTCGTCGGAGCGCGCGACCTGGTGGAGCGCGTCCGCGCCGACAACTACTCGGGCGGCGGCCAGGTCCAGGGCCACCAGGCGCTCGACGCGCTGCGCGCGCTGACCCACGTCCCGCTGATGTGGGCCGTGCAGTCACGGGTGGGCTCCGAGGTCGCCGAGCGGCTGGCCGCCGGGGAGGTGCCCGGCGTCGCCGACGTACGCCTCGCGAACGTCCAGGACCGCTGCCTGATCGTGCTGCTCGACCGGCCGGTGGCGCGGGACCTGCCCGCCGTCGCCGCCCGGTACGGCGCGGCGCCCTACCCGGTGGGCTCCAACTCCCGCTACGAGATCGCACCGCTCTTCTACCGCATGTCCAGCTCGTCCCTCGACGACGCACCCGAGCTCGCCGACCGGGCCGTACGGATCAACCCGATGAGGGCCGGGGCGGACCTCGTGATCGAGATCCTCCGCCGCTCCCTGCACGACCTGAAGGGCTGACCGTTGTTCCTCGACACCGTCCTCACCCGCAACACCCCCCTCGTCGACACCGCCACCGCACTCCACCGGTCGGGCGCCGTCCCGCCCGACACGTACGTGCTGGACGCCGACGCCGTCGGGGCGAACGCCGCGCTGCTCGCGACCGAGGCCGACCGCCTCGGGCTCACCCTCTGGTTCGTCGTCAAACAGCTGGGCCGCAACCCCGAGCTGATCCGCGCGATCGCGCGGCACATCCCGGCCTTCGCCGCGATCGACCCGTCGGAGGCCCGGCTGCTGCACGCCACCGGCGCCCGCGCGGGCAACCTCGGCCACCTGGTGCAGATCCCGCCCCGCGACCTGCCGGAGATGCTCGCCTGGCGGCCCGAGGCCGTCACGGTCTTCGACCTCGCCAACGCGCGCGCGGTCTCGGCCGCCGCCGTGGAACTCGGCCTGGTCCAGGACGTCCTCGTACGGCTGGAAGGCGCGCCCGGCTCGGTCTATCCGGGGCAGGAGGGCGGGGTGCCCCTGGAGCAGCTGGACGCGTTCGCCGCCGAGGCGGAGCGGCTGCCGGGCATCCGGATCGCGGGTGTCACCGCGTTCCCCTGCGTCCTGTGCGACCCGGTGACCCGACTGCCCGCCCCCACACCGACGTTCGAGCTGGCCGTCAAGGCGAAGGACCTGCTCGCCTCGCGCGGCCACCGGGACATGAAGCTGAGCGCCCCGAGCGCCACGTCCGTGGCGACGCTGCCGCTCCTGGCCGAGCTCGGTGCCACGCACGGCGAGCCCGGCCACTCCCTGACCGGTACCACCCCGCTGCACGCCGTCGACCCGCACCAGCCGGAACAGCCCGCGTACGTGTATGTCACCGAGGTCGCGCACACCCTGGCGGACGGGCGTCCCGCGCTGCGGGGCGGCGGGTTCTACGCGCGCTCCGGGGTCCGCGAGGCGCTGCTGCCCCGAAGCGGCGTCAGGCTGCCGGTCCAGCCCTCGCCCGCCGAGAACATCGACTACTACCGGCTGCTCGACGCACCCGAGCGGGCCTCGGACGCGCGCGTCGGCGACACCGCCGTGCTCGCCTTCCGCACCCAGATCTTCGTCACCCGCTCGACGGTGGCCGTCGTGTCCGGCCTGTCCGCCGGTTCGCCCCGGCTCACCGGCCTGTACGACGCGCACGGCCGGGCGCTGTGACGGCCGGGCTGCGCAGGCGCCGAGCACTGCCACGGCCGGGCGCGGCAGCGGCCGGGAAGGAGCAACTCCCATGAGCAGAACCGTCATCGTCGTCCTCGACGGCTTCGGCATCGGTGCCATGCCGGACGCCGGGGCGCTGCGTCCAGGCGACATCACCGCCGACACCTGCGGGCATGTCCTGGACGGCTGCCGCGAGCTGACGGGCCGCCCGCTGCGGCTGCCGGGCCTCGGGGCACTCGGCCTGGGCGTCGTCCATCCGCACCCGGACCTCGCGCCGGCGACCCCGCTGCCCGTGTCGGTGGGCAGGGCGGCCCTGGGCTATCCGGGCGCCGATACGTTCGCGGGCCACCAGACCATGATGGGCGCGGACTTCAGCCGTGTCACGGTCGCCCGGCTCGCCGACCATCTACCGGAGGTGACGGCCGCGCTGAAGGCGGCGGGCCATGCGGTGTCGCCGCTGGGCGGCCGCCCGCTGCTGGTCGTCGACGACGCGGTGCTCGTCCACGACAACCTGGAGGCCGACCCCGGCATCAACTGGAACGCGTCGGCCCGCCTGGAGGACATGTCTTTCGAAGGTGTGCTCGCGATCGCCCGTACGGTACGGACCGTCGCGCCGGTCGCCCGTGTGATCGCCGTCGGCGGCCACGCGGACGGTCCGCTGACCGGCTTCGTGCGCGACGGCGACGGCGGCACGGTCGGTCTGGACACGCCCGCCACCGGCTTCTACCGCAACGGCGGCCTCGAAGTGCGCCACCTGGGCGCCGAACTCGACCACACGCGGCAGCTGCCCGACCTGGCGGCGCGTGCCGGCGTGCCCGTCACCCTGGTCGGCAAGGCCGCGGACATCCTCGCCTGCGACGCGGCGGAGCGGCGCCCGGCCGTGGTGACGGCGGAGGTCGTCGCGAGCACGCTCGACGCCGTACGGGGCGCGGGGCGCGACGCGCTCGTTGTGGCCAACGTCCAGGAGACGGACCTCGCGGGGCACCAGCAGGACACCGCACGCTTCGGGCGGGTCCTGGAGGAGGCCGACGCCGGGCTGTTCGAGCTGATCGGACTGCTCGACGCGCCGGGCGACCGGCTGATCGTCACCGGTGACCACGGCAACGACCCGACGATCGGCCACGCGTACCACACACGGGAGTACGTGCCGCTGCTCATCCACCGGCCCGGCGCGAGCGGCACGGAGATACGTCCGGACGCCCCCACGCTCGCGGACGTCGGCGCCACCGCCGCGGCCTTCCTCGGCCTGGACGCGCGGGGTCTGGCAAACGGCTCGGCCCGGCGCTGACCGCGGCCCGGCGCTGAGCGCGGCGCGTGCGGCCTCCGCACGGCACGCCTCCGCACGGCACGCGAAGGGCCCGGTCTCGCGACGACGGCGAGACCGGGCCCTGCCCGGCCGACCCGGAACCCGGGTCCGAGCGGCTCAGCCCATGAACTTCTTGAACTCGTCGGGCAGTTCGAACTTGCTCGGCTGCTCCTGCTCGCCCTGCGCCGTCCCGCCGAGAGCGGCCTGCTCCTTGCGGGCCAGCGCGGCCTGCTCCTCCGCCTTGCGCTTCATCGGGTTGCCGGAGCGCTGCTTGCCCTTGGCCTGCTTCTGCTTCTTCTTCTGCCGACCGGGGCCACCCCCCATGCCGGGCATGCCGGGCATCCCCGGCATCCCGCCGCCCTGCGCCATGCGGGACATCATCTTGCGGGCCTCGAAGAACCGCTCCACCAGGTTCTTCACGGCGCCGACCTCGACACCGGAGCCGCGGGCGATGCGGGCGCGACGTGAGCCGTTGATGATCGTGGGTTCCGCGCGCTCGCCCGGGGTCATCGACTTGATGATCGCGGCCGTGCGGTCGACGTCCCGCTCGTCGAGATTGCTGATCTGCTCCTTCATCTGCCCCATGCCCGGCAGCATGCCGAGCAGCTTGGACAGCGAGCCCATCTTCCTGACCTGCTCCATCTGGGACAGGAAGTCGTCGAGCGTGAACTCCTTCGGGCCCTTCGCCAGCTTCGCGGCCATCTTCTCGGCCTCGGCCTGGCTGAAGGTCTGCTCGGCCTTCTCGATCAGGCTGAGCAGGTCGCCCATGTCGAGGATGCGGGACGCCATGCGGTCCGGGTGGAACGCGTCGAACTCGTCCAGCTTCTCGCCGTTGGAGGCGAACATGATCTGCTTGCCGGTCACATGCGCGATGGAGAGGGCGGCACCGCCGCGCGCGTCGCCGTCGAGCTTGGAGAGCACCACACCGTCGAAGCCGACGCCGTCGCGGAACGCCTCCGCGGTGTTGACCGCGTCCTGGCCGATCATGGCGTCGACGACGAAGAGGACCTCGTCGGGCGAGACCGCGTCACGGATGTCCGCGGCCTGCTGCATCAGTTCCTGGTCGATGCCGAGGCGGCCGGCCGTGTCCACGATCACGACGTCGTGGACCTTGTCCCGGGCGTAGGTGACCGAGTCCTTGGCGACCTTGACCGGGTCGCCCACACCGTTGCCCGGCTCCGGCGCGTACACGGCCACGCCGGCGCGCTGGGCGACCACGGACAGCTGCGTCACCGCGTTGGGACGCTGGAGGTCGGCGGCGACGAGCAGCGGCGAGTGCCCCTGCTTCTGGAGCCACAGGCCGAGCTTGCCCGCGAGGGTGGTCTTGCCCGCGCCCTGGAGGCCGGCCAGCATGATCACGGTCGGGGGGGGGGGGGGGGGGCGCCCCCCCCCCCGGGGGGGCGGGGGGGGCCGGCCCCCCCCCGGGGGGGGCGCCCCCCCGGCGCGTTTCTGGCCGGGGGAAGAGGGCCGTCCCGTGGCGTTTCCTGCCGGGGGAGCGGGTCACCCGGTGGCGTTTCCGGGTGGGTGAAGCGGGCCACCCGCGGTGGCGTTGCCGTTGTCTCCGACGGGCCGTCTTCGGCACGCGCCCCGCACTTCTCCGCGTTCGTGACGCAGTGACGTTATTTCAGAAAACAGCGCCAAGCAGAGGAAAAGCCTTCTCCATCACTCGCCCAGAAGCACCCGACTCCCTCCGTCGCCGAACGTGACCGGGTGGATGCTCTCCGTGCAAACGGCTGGTGCGCGGTGCGGTGAGGAGTGTGCGCGGTGGGGCTCGGAAAGGCGCGGGGCGAGGGGGAGCGGCTCGCGGTCGCCGCGGCCGAACGGCTGCTGCGGGCGGGCCGGCTGGTCCGGGCGGCGCCCGGGACGGACGACGGGCGCGCCGCCCTCCGTACGGACGAGGGCGCCGACCGGTCCGGGGAGGCGTCGCGCCGCTTCCCGCCCGGCGCCTCCCACGTCCCGTACACGTACTCGCCCACCCGCGTCCGGTACCCGATGGCCCGTGGTCTGCTCGTCGAGATGTACCGGGAGGCCAGGGCCCGGCTCGGCGATCCGGTCGCCGCCTGGGCCGAGGTCACCGCGGACCCCGTCAAGCGGCGCGCCTACCAGTCCGCGCGCGGGCGCGGCGGACTCGTCCGCATCGGCTGGGGCGAGGCCCTTGAGCTGGCCGCCGCCGCGCACGTCCACACCATCGGGGCGTACGGGCCCGACCGGGTCGCGGGCTTCTCGTCGGCCCCCGCCTCGTCGGTGGCCTCGTACGCGGTCGGGGCGCGCTTCATGTCCCTGATCGGCGCGCCGATGATCTCGTCCTGCGACGGGTACGCGGATCTGCCGGTGGCGTCGTCGCAGGTGTCCGGTGACCAGGCGGGTGTGCCGGAGCCGGGGGAGTGGCGGGACGCCGCGTACCTGATGAGGTGGGGCTCGGACGTGCCGGCCACGCGGCCGGCCGGGGCCCGCCGCCGGGGCCGGAAGGTCGTGGCCGTCTCATCCGGCAGCGCGGACGAGGCGGAGTGCGCCGACGAGTGGCTGCGCCCGCACCCGGGGACCGACGGCGCGCTCGCCCTGGCCATGGGACACGTGATCCTCACGGAGTTCTTCGTCGAGCGGCGGGTGCCCTACTTCACCGACTACGTCAAGCGCTTCACCGACCTGCCGTTCCTGGTCGGACTCGACCGGCGTCCCGACGGGCGGTACGCGCCGGGCAAGTTCATCACGGCCGCCGCCCTGGAGCGGGCCGCGGACGCGGACGCCGAAGCCCGCCGCTGGATGCCCGTACTCGTCGACGCCGACACCGACGAGGTCGTCGTGCCGAAGGGCACGCTCGGCCACCGCTGGACCAGGAGCGGCCCCGGCGACTGGAAGCTCGACCTCGGCGGCGTCGACCCGCTGCTGTCCTTCCACGACCGTGGCGGTACGGGGGTGGAGATGGTGCTGCCGCGCTTCGACACCGTGCCGGGAGCGGCTCTGCCGCCGGAGGTCGTCCGGGGGGTGCCGGTCCGGGAGATCGGCGGGCGGCTCGTCACCACGGTCTTCGACCTGCTGCTCGCGCGGTACGCGGTGGGCAGGCCAGGACTCCCGGGCGACTGGCCGGGCGGCTCCGCCGGGGCCGACGCCGGGGCCGCCGCAGGGTATGGGGACGCCTCGGCTCCCGGCACACCGGCCTGGCAGGAGGAGATCACCTCGGTGCCGGCCGCCGCGGTGATCCGGATCGCCCGGGAGTTCGCCGGCACGGCGGAGAGGACCCGCGGCCGGGCCATGATCGTGACGGGCGCGGACACCAACCACTGGTTCCACTCCGACACGATGCACCGCACGTTCCTGTCCCTGCTGATGCTCACCGGTTGCCAGGGCGTCGACGGCGGAGGCTGGGTCCACTGCGGAGGCCAGGAGAAGGTGCGGCCCCACGCGGGCGGCCGGCAGCTCTCGACCGCGGGCGACTGGGTCCGGCCCTCCCGGCAGATGGCGGGCACCCCGTACTGGTACCTGCACACCGGCCAGTGGCGCTACGAGTCCTACGGCGCGGACGCGCTCGCCTCGCCCGCCGGCCCCGGCACCTTCGCCGGCCGGCACACCGCCGACCTGCTCGCGCAGTCCGCCCGGCTCGGCTGGACGCCCTCGTACCCCACCTTCGACGCGAACCCCCTCGACCTCGGGCGCCGGGTGCGCGCCGACGGCGAGGAGCCCGGTGACTGGGTCGCCGAGCGCCTCGCCGACGGGCGGCTCGGCTTCGCCTGCGAGGACCCGGACGCCCCCGCCAACTGGCCGCGGGTCCTGACCGTGTGGCGCGCCGACCCGCTCGGGACGTCCGGCCGGGGCAACGAGTACATCCTGCGGCACCTGCTGGGCGCCCGGGACCGCGCGAGCGCGGCGGAGGCCGCCGACGGCCGCCGCCCGCGCGACGTGGCCCGGCGCGACGAGGCACCGCACGGCAAGCTCGACCTGCTGCTCTGCCTCGACTTCCGGATGACCCCGACGGCGCTCCACTCCGACCTGGTGCTGCCCGCCGCCACCCGGTACGAGAAGCACGACCTCGCCGGCACGGACACGTATCCGTATGTCCGCGCCGTCGAGCCGGCGATCTCCCCGCCCTGGCAGGCCCGTACGGACTTCGAGATCTTCCACGGCCTCGCCCGCGAGGTCGGCGGGCTCGCGAAGGGCCGCCTCGACACCGTCCACGACCTCGTGGCCACGGCCCTCCAGCACGGCTCGCGCGACGAGACCGCCCAGCCCGGCGGCGTGGTGAGCGACTGGCGCGACGGCGGCGCACCGCCTCGCCCCGGCCGGACCACCCAGCGGATCGCCCTGGTCGAGCGCGACTACACCGCGATCGCGGACAGACTCGCGTCGCTCGGCCCGCTGGCCGGGGAGCACGCCATGACCGCCGACGGCGTCACCGCGCGGCCGTACGAGGAGGCGCTGCGGCCGGCCGCGCCCGGCGGCACGCGCCCTGCCGGGGCGCCGCCCGGCGGCCGTCCGTCGCTCGACACCGACGTCACACTGTGCGCGGCGATCCTCGCCCGGTCGGACACAGTCAACGGCCGGAGCGCCGCCGAGGGGTACCACGGCCCGGCGGAGCGGCGCGGCCCCGGAACGGGACCCGGCGAACCCGCCGCGACCGGCCACGAGCGGCCCGGCGGGGAGGCCCCCGGTCGGCCCTGCCCGCCGTCCACCGTCAGCACCGGGCACCGCACGCCCTGGCGCACGCTCACCGGCCGCCGGCACTTCTACCTCGACCACGACTGGATGGCGGAACTCGGCGAGCAACTCCCGGTCTACCGGCCCCCGCTCGACCTCCCCGCACCCGGCGAGCCCGGTACCGGCGGGCAGGCCGTGACCGTCCGGTACCTCTCCTCCCACGCGCAGGGGCCCCTCCGCTCGGCGCACCAGGAGGACCCGCTGACGGGGACCCTCGCCCGGCGCGGCCCCGTCATCTGGCTGAGCCCCGCCGACGCGAGCGCCATCGGCGCCACCGACAACGAGTGGGTCGAGGCCGTGGCGGCCGGCGGTGTGGTCGCGGCCCGCGCCGTCGTCTCCCACCGCGTACCGCGCGGCACGGTGTTCCTGGACCAGCGGGACCGGCCGGCGAACGGGTCTGCCCCGGGGGCCGCGGGCCGGCGCGGCGGTGTCCGCGACGCCCTCCCGGACCTCCTCATCAAGCCGACCCATCTCATCGGCGGCTACGGGCAGTTGTCGTTCTCCCCGGACTACTGCGGCCCGGCCGGCGGTCGGCGCGACGTGATCACCACGATCCGCCGCCGTTCCCAGCCCGTGGAGTACTGACATGTCCCTCACCACCTGCCGCCCCGGCGGCGGCGCTGCCGCGGGCCGCGCGCGGGAGGGCCGGTGAGCGCACGCCCCGCAGTGCTCCAGGCGGCCTCCCTGCTGCTCGGCCACCCCGACGACACCTGGCCCGGCCTCCTCGACACCGTGCGGGGCGCCCTCGTCCCCCTCGGCGCGCCCGAGGCCGCGCACCTGCTGCGGTTCTGCGACACCGTGGACGGCGTCCCGCCGCTCGAACTGTCGGCACGGTACGTCGCGACCTTCGACCGCTCCGCGCGCCGCTGCCTCCACCTCACGTACCACACCGACGGCGACACCGGCCGCCGCGGCGCCTCCCTGGCCGCCATCGCGTCCGCGTTCAGGGAGCAGGGCTGGCAGCCCCCGGACGACGAACTCCCCGACCATCTGCCGCTGCTCCTGGAGTTCGCCGCCCGGTGTCCCGGCCCCGGCACGGCTCTGCTCGGCCGGCACCGGGCCGCCGTCGAGGTCCTGCGCTACGCGCTCGGCTCCTACCTCAGCCCGTACGTCGACATCCTGCGGGCCGTCTGCGCGAGCCTGCCGGGAGCGGGGCCCGCCAGCCACGACGAGGCGCTGCGCCTCGTCGGGCAGGGGCGGTCCGCCGAGCGCGCCGGCGCCGGACCGCCGCCGGTGGAGCCCGCCCCGCTCTCTCTTCGCGCCGCCGCCCCTGGCACCGCTCAGGGCGCCCGGGGAGCCGCCGGACACCGCTGAGGGGGGGGCGGGCCCCGGTGTTCCGGCGCGAGGACGAGGGGCCACCGGCGGCGCCGTCGCTCAGCCGGAGCAGGTCACCGTGGGGGCCGCCCAGTCGCCGTGGTCGTAGGCGTTGCCGTCGCCCGCGTCGCCGACGACGAGGTCGAGGGTCTGCACGCCGCTGAGGTCCGCGCTCAACTGCTGTGCCGGATCGCCGCCCTTGACCGTCTTGGTCGCCGCGAGCGTCTTGCCGTCGCCGAGCACACTGAACGTCTCCGAGCCCGAGGTGCCGGCGTCGTCGTCGTTGCCGACCGTCGAGACGAACTTCGAGCAGTTGCCGCCCAGATAGATCGTCACGTCGCTCACGGAGTTGGTGCCGAGCCCCTTCGCATACACCGTGCCGCCGATGGTCAGCGGGCCGCCGTCACCGGCGTTGGTGCCGCCCACCGACTCGTTCCGCTCGACCGGCCCCCAGCCGTTGGTCGAGGCGACGAAGTCCAGGTCGGAGACGTCTTGCACGCCGGTCGGCGGCGGTGGGTTCACCACCTCGACCTGAGTGTCCTCGCGCAGGACGCCGGCCACCTCGTGCTGGGCGTAGGTGGCGGTCGCGGTCAGGGTGGCGGTCGACGCCTTGTCGCCCGGCGCGGTCAGCTTCCAGGTGGCCACGGCGCTGTGCCCCGGCTTCACGGCCCCGAACACCTGCGGTGTCGCGTCGTAGACGAAGCCGCTGGGCGCGGCGAGTGTCATGTTGACGCCGTCGGCGGTGGTGCCGCGCGCGGGGACCGTGAGTGTGCTGGTCACGGTCAGGTCCTTGCCGCGCCGCACGGACTTCACCGACGGGGTCACCGCCAGCGCCGCCGCGGGAGCCGCCGCCTTCGCCCGGGTGAAGGAGAGGTTGTCGAACTGGTCCAGGTCGTACGAGGTCAGGCCGAGTCCGCCCTGCCCCGCGGCGTAGGAGCTGTCCTGGACCGTGCCGAGCTTCTTTCCGTCGACGGACGCGGTGATCGCCGGGCCGCTGAACGACAGCGCCAGCCTGTGCCAGGTGCCGGTGCCCAGCGCGGTCGTGCTGGAGCGCATCAGCACGGTGCGGTTGCCGTCCGCGTCGCTCTTGAGGATCGTCCACGCGCCCGTGTCGCTGATCTGGAAGAAGTAGCCCTGCTGGTGGGACTGCGGCCGGTTCTGCGTGCCCGCCCGGCCGATCAGCTCCAGAGTGCCGGGCTTGGCGAGTTCGGCGTCGGTGCGCAGCGTGTAGTTCTTCCACGTCGGATCGCCGACGAGGGTGAACGCGTCGCTGTCGTCCTGCCATTCGATGGGCTTGGTGGGCGCCATTTGCTGGAGGCACATCCCGCCGCGCCCTGCGGCGCACTTCTGGACCTCGAAGGAACCCTGCATGTCGGAGAGGTACTTCGCCTCGGTGCCTGCGGCGTCCTTGTCGAAGTCGTCCGTGTAGGGGAGTGCCAGCGCGTGGGCGGCCGGCGCGCTCGCGTGGCCCTTGCCCTGGCCCGTGGTGGTGGTGACGGTGTAGACGTAACCGGGCTTCAGCGTCAGGGAGTACGTCCCGCCGGCCGACGGGGTGACGTCCTCGGTGTGGATGAGATCCGTAGCCGCGGAGGGATGGTTGAGGTCGGTGGCCCATACGTGGACCGCGCCGGTGGACAGACCGCCCTTGACGGTGAAGTCCGCCGTCTGCGCGGCGGTGGCCGTGGTGGTCTCCAGGACGGTCGAGTAGTCCTTGCCGTTCGGCGACTTCAGCGTGACGTAGCTGCCGTTCGACTCGGACCCGCCGAGGTAGCCGGAGCCGGAGTCGATGAACTTCCAGCCGGGCCGCGCGAACTGGGTGACCTGTGCGGTGGCCCAGGTGTTCGCGCCGATGCCGTAGTTCCCCGACCAGGGGGAGCCCGCGGTCGCCAGGCCCACCGTCGAGTACGGCAGGTTCGGGTAGATCGCCGCGAGCAGCGGCCAGTTGAAGTAGCTGGTCATCTTCGCGTCGACGTAGCCGCGGGTGATGGAGCGGATCAGCGCGGGAGCGCCGGTGTCCATGTCCTGCGAGCCGTTCTCACTCGCCCACAGCGGCTTCCCGTTGTCCTGGGCCGTCTTGGAGCTTGAACAGGTGTCCGCGGAACCGCCGTCGCCGCCCTCGCACGGGTAGTGGGCACCGATGATGGACACCGCGTCGTTGAACGCCTTGTCCTTGGCCATGTCGTCGGCCACGTCCCAGCCGCTGTCGTCCGCGACGATCCGCACATCGCCGTATCCGGCCTTGTCCAGGGCGGCGCGCAGCTGGACGTACCAGGCGTCGTCGTGGCCGCGCTCGTTCCAGCCGCCGAGGTAGCTGATCGGCAGCCCGTGCTGTTTGGCGCAACCCAGCCAGGAGATCAGGTAGTTGATGGTGTCTGTGGACCAGAACCCGCCCTTGATCCAGCCCGGCGCGGCCCACGCGAGCCCGTACAGGCCGATGTCGGGGTTGCGCTTCCTCGCCTGCTCGGCCAGCCAGAACTCGTAGCCCGCGTCGCAGTTGACCGTGCCCTTGCTGTGCTCGATCGACGGCTCCGAGCCGTCCGTGGAGTTGGCGTCCCCGCCGATCTCCAGCTTCAGCAGCTGGAGGTTGGCCCCGTAGCCCGGCTTGAAGAGGTAGTCCAGGATCTGCGACCGCTGCTTGGGCGGATAGTCCGTCAGCAGCCGGGAGTTGCCGCCGCCGCCGCTGATCGCGCCGATGCCGTCGAACGTCCGCCCGCTCCCGCTCCCGTCCACGGTGACCGATGTGGCCGCCGCTCGCGCGGTCGCCGCGCCGTCCGTACGGGCGGCCTGCGCGGGGGTACCGCTCACCGCGAGTATCGAGGCCAGCAGGGCCAGCACCCACAACGGGGAGAATCTCAGTACGCGTCGCACCTGTGCGTCACCCTTCACCTCGGCGGAGGACAGGGCTGAGAGCGTCCTCCGAAGAAGCGCGGATGACGTGCGGGTCCCGGCCGACCGTCCTGAAAGACGTGGCACAGTGTCCCGTTGTGTTCGTTTGACGGTCAATACTCGCGCAGAGAGAAACAAATACACACACATAGCGTGGTGTTGATCCGTCCGGCGGGGGGATCGGGGAACGGCGCGGCACCGCGGACTCCGGCGGGGGGATCGGGGGCACGGCGCGGCACCCGCCGGCTCCGGTGGGCCGGCGGAAACACGGCGCGGTGCGGGGCCGGGTCGCGCGGGCGGACGTGCGGGTACGCCGGTCAGGCGCGCCTGCCCAGTCCGCCGAGGCGGCGGCCGAACCGGGTGAGCGCCGACTCCCGCTGCCAGGTCCTGAACTCCTCGGCCCGGTGCGCGCCCGCCGCTTCGAGGTGACGCTCCACCGCCGCCACGTCGGACGCGGACAGCGCCCGCACGACGGGCCGCGCCACCTTCTCCAGCAGCGAGGTCCGCGTGTCGTCCCAGGCGCGCGTCGCCCCGGGCAGCGAGGTCCAGGCGACGAAGCAGTCGGCCAGGTAGGCGGGGACCGTCCGCAGCCGTGCCCGTACCCGGTCGGTACGGGCCAGCGCCGCGTAGGCCGCGAGCAGCGCCGGGTCACCGCGGTGGATCAACGTGTACAGCTCGCCGTCCGGCCGGTCCTCCGACAGCAGCCGGCACGCCAGCGTCGAGGCGAGCCGCTCCAGTACGGCGGGCGCGACCGGTTCGTGCCGCTCCACCGCCTCGCGCAGCGAGAGCGCCCGTTCCACCCAGGGCGCGGGCGCCCGCCCCGCCGCGAGCACCCCCGCGAACTCCAGCAGCCCGAGCGAGCCGCGCGGCCCCGGACGCAGCGTGTCGGGGAAGCAGCGCAGCAGGTCGGGGGCGAGCGCCGGAGCCTCCTCGTCGTCGGGCGCGGCCTCCAGCGCCGCCCGCACCAGCACCTGCCAGGTGCCCGCGACGCGATGCGCGTCCGAGCCCGTCCCGTCCAGCATCTGCCGCGCCTCGACGGCCGTCGGCAGCTCCTCGCCCCACACCAGGCGCACGGCGGTGCGCAGCACCAGCGGCTCGGCGAGCGGCGAGACGCCGGAGGCACGCAGCGCCGCGTGCAGTGCGCCGACGCGGTCCCCGTCGGGGCCCGGCCGCCAGGGCGCGCCCGCGCACATCCGCAGATGCGGCAGCGCCTGCACACCCGTCAGCTCCAGCGACACCGTCGCCGTCAGCCGGGCCGCGGCCACCGGATCGTCCGCGGCCCGGTCGTCGAGCGCGCTCAGCAACGCGGTCCGCAGCTCGAACTGCTCGTCAAGTACCGCCTCCATCGCGGGACTCCAGCCGCCCTCGGGATCGGAGAGCAGCGCGGCCGCCAGCTTGCCCGCCACGCCCGGCAGCAGATCCGCGCAGTCCACCCCGAGCACGCCCGCCACCCGCAGCAGCGTCGGCGGCCCCGCGACATCCCCCGCGCCGCCC
>NZ_JAIUKE010000087.1 GCF_020176795.1 Streptomyces sp. 8L | reverse complement strand
GCCCGCGCCCTCGCGCGGGATATCCCGCCGTCCCCGGGCGGCCCCCGTGCTAGCGTCCCGAGGCGGGGTCGGGGAGTGTTCGGCAACTGTTCGGCGGGGCGACGGCGTCCCTCCACGTGCCGGACCGCAAGGGGAGACGTGGAGTGCCGCAGTGACCACCGCTGAGCCGCCTTCGGCGGCGCTGCCGCCGTCTGCCTCGACGGACGCCGGGACGAAGTCCGGAGCCAGGGGCAGGGCGAAGGACCGCACGCGGGGGCCGCACCCCGCCGGGAGACCGGCCCCGGGCCCCGGCGCCGGACTCCGGGCGTCCGCCCTGCGCCACCCCGTCCTGCTGACGGGCGTCGTCGCGCTGCTGGCGCACCTCGTCTGGTTCTTCTTCCTCGCGAACAGCGGCGGCGACATCGCCGCGCAGGACGCCTGGGCCGAGTTCGTCGGGCAGCACCCCGACTCCGCGTACAACCTCGCCTGGTACGGCGGCATGCACCCGGTCTCGTACAGCGTCGTCTCGCCGTATCTGATGTCGGTGCTCGGCGTGCGGTCGACGATGATCGTGGCCGGTACGGTGTCGGCCGCGCTGACCGCGCTGGTCCTGGTCCGCGTCAAGGCGGTGCGCAACCCGATCGCGTGCTCCATGGCCGGCGTGTTCGCGTTCTTCTGCAACGCGATGTCGGGGCGCGTGACGTTCGGGCTCGGTGTGATGTTCGCGCTGGGCGCCGTGGGCGCGGTGTTCTGCTGGCCCCGCAGATGGGTCGCGAACCGGTGGTGGAAGGCGGCGGTCGCGGCGCCGCTCGCGGGCCTCGCGACGGCCGCGAGCCCGGTCGCGGGACTGTTCCTCGGAATCGTGGCCGTCGCCCTGTTCGTCGGGAAGCGGCGCCCCGGCGCGTACACGCTGGGGCTGCCGCCGATCCTCGTGGAGGCGCTCTCGATCTGGCTGTTCCCGTTCTCGGGTACGCAGCCGATGTCGATCGGCACGGCGGCCCTGCCGTTCCTGTTCGCGGTCGCCGTCATCGTCCTCGTCCCGAAGAGCTGGAAGACGGTCCGCGTCGCCGCCGCCCTGTACGGGCTCGGCACGGTCGCCACCTGGGCCGTGAACTCGCAGATCGGCTCGAACGTCTCGCGGCTCGCGATGGTCGTCGGCGCGGTGCTGCTGCTCGCGGCGGTCCCGTACGCGAAGCGCGGCTCGCTGCGCTGGTGGGCCCTGCTGCTTGCGTTCGTGGGGGTGAACGTCTGGACGGGCTTCAAGGGCGTCGACGACATGGTGATCACCGCGCCCACCGCGTCCTGGACGCGTGAGCTGGCGCCGCTGGTGCACCAGTTGCAGAAGGCCGACGCCGACAAGGGCCGCGTGGAGGTCGTCCCGGCGCGCAGCCACCGTGAGGCGTCCGCGCTCTCGCCGTACGTGAACCTCGCGCGGGGCTGGAACCGGCAGGCGGACATCGCGCGGAACCCGCTGTTCTACGACGACACGCTGACGGCCGACAACTACCGGGGCTGGCTTGACCGGTGGGCCGTGCACTTCGTCGTCCTGCCGAAGGGCAGGCCGGACGAGGGGGCGGCGAGGGAAGCGGCGCTCGTCCGGCACGGCGAGCCGTACCTGCACAAGCTGTGGGGCGACGCCAACTGGCAGCTGTACGCGGTCAAGGACCCGATGCCGATGGCGGACCCGCCGGCCACGGTGGACCGCGCGGGCGCGGGCGAGCTGACGATCCATGTGAAGCAACCGGGCCGCGTGCTCATCAGGATTCCGTACTCGCCGTGGCTCGGGCTGGTCGACGCGGAGGGCAAGAGCGTGCCGCCGCCGGAGGAGACGGCCGCGTCGAAGGCGCGCGAGGCGCGGGGCGACAGGGACGCCGACCGGTTGAAGCAGTACACGAACCCGGCGGGCTGCCTGACGAAGGCGAACAAGGACGACGACGGCGACGAGTGGACGATCCTGCTCGCGCCGAAGGCCGGGGTGTACCGGCTGGCGGCGCCGTACCAGCTGCCGAGGGGCACGGGCTGCCCGAAGGAACTGCGCTGACGCCGAGAAGACCGGGACCGGGTCGGGGCCTGGGTCTGCCGGCCCGAAGGGGCGGAGGGGTCTCGCGGGCCTCAGGGGTCTCAGGGAGCCGAGGGGCCTTGCGGGGTTGAAGGGTCTCAGGAGGCTGGAGAACCTCAGGAGTTTCACGGCGCTGGAGGGCCTCGCGGGGCTGGAGGGGTCTCAGGGCGCTGGAGGGCCTCGCGGGGCTGAAAGGCGGGCGGCGAGCGTCACGGGCCTCGGCCGCGAGGCGTTATTCACGGATGGCGGGCCCCTCGTGCTCATGCGGCGGGCCGCGTTCTTCGTCACGCCCCGTAAGCCTTGGGAAGAGAGATTAGGTATGCCTAACCTGATGCCGCGCCGGCGCCGGCGGTCTCCTTCCTCGTTCGTCGTTCGTCCTTCCCTGTTCCCCCTCCGCTCTCGTCCCCCGGAACGGATGCCTCCCGTGATCACACCGGCCTCAAGCACCGGCAGCAGCAACCCCAAGAGCACCCTCAGCACTACCAGCCCCACCACCGCCACCTCGTCGTCCGCGTCGTCGGCCGCCGCCCCGGCGGCCCCCCCCCCCCCCCCCCCCCGGGGGGGGCCCCGCGGGGCCGGCGGCGGGGGCGGGGGGGGGCGCCGGGGGGGGCCCCCCGCCCCCCGGCACTGGCGGGCCGGG
>NZ_JAIUKE010000086.1 GCF_020176795.1 Streptomyces sp. 8L | reverse complement strand
CCCCAACCCCAACACCCCCCCCAGCACAACCACCCCCCCCCCCCCCCCCCGGGCGGCGGGGGGGGCGGCCCCCGCGGGGGGGCCCCCCGCCACCCTCACGCCCGGACGGCTGCACGGCGCGGCCGTCGTCAGGATCGTCTTCGGCCTCCTGTGGGCCGCCGACGCCACCTTCAAGTGGCTGCCCGGGTTCATCCACGGCCAGACCCTCGGCGACGAGCTGGGCAAGGCCGCCGACGTCCGGACTCCCGTCTTCCACCAGTGGCTCCAGATGTGGCACGCGATCGGGACGTCGGCGCCCGGCACGTTCGCGGTGGGCACGGCGGTCGTCGAGACGCTGATCGCACTCGGGCTGATCCTCGGCGCGTTCAGCAATGCCGTCCTCATCGGCAGCGCGGTGTTCTCGTTCGGCATCTGGTCCGGGGCCGAGGGCTTTCACCTGCCGTGGAAGCAGGGCATGACGGACCTGGGCCCCTCGGTCGGCTACATCTTCGCCTCGCTCGCGCTGTACTACGCCTTCGCCGGCTCGACCTGGAGCCTGGACACCCGGCTGCGGCCGACGCTGGGCAGGTACGGATGGCTGTGCGGCCGGCGGGCCGGCTGAGCCGGGGCCGGACGGCCCGGGCTGGCCGGGCTCAGCCGGCCCGGCCCGGCGCCGCCGTCACCACGGCAGCTCGCCGTCCGCGCTGAGGAACCGCGAGCCGGGCGGCCGCCCGTTCAGGGCCGCCTCCACGATCGTCCGCGCGCCCTCCGCCACGGTCTGGAAACCCCGGTGGCCGTTGAGGTCGGTGGCGGTGTAGCCCGGGTCGACCGCGCAGAACGCGACGTCCGGGTGGGTCTGCCCGTACAGCAGAGTCAGCATGTTCAGGGCGGCCTTGGACGAGGCGTACGGGGGGTACGGCGCCCATCCCCGCACCATCGCGCGCAGTTCCGGGTCCGCCGCGAGAGAGACGGACCCCAGCCCGCTGCTGACGTTCACGACGGCCGCGCCGGGCCCCGACAGCAGCGGCAGGAAAGCGTGGATGGTCCGTACGGGGCCGAAGACGTTCGTCTCGTACACCCGGCGCAGTGTGTCCGTCTCCGATTCGCCGGAGCCGGCGCCGGCGCCCGTGATGCCCGCGTTGTTCACGAGGAGGTCGACGCGTCCGGCCTCCGCCCGTACCGCCTCGGCTGCGGCGAGGACGGACGCGTCGTCGGTCACGTCGATCAGCAGCGGACGGGCGCCGAGCCCCCCCGCCGCGCGTTTCCCGCGCACGGCGTCGCGGGCCCCCGCGTACACGGTGTGTCCCCGCTCGATCAGACGGCGGGCCGTCTCGTACCCGAGGCCCTTGTTGGCGCCGGTGATCACTGTGATGGTCGTGTTGTCGTCGTTGCTCATGACGCTCACGGTCCACGGGTTCCGCGCGGCCTGGCAGGGCCCTCTTCCGCAGCGGGACCGGACAGCGGGGGGACCGGCAGTACCAGGCTGTGCCGGACCCGGCCGCCGATACTGGACAGGTGAGCGAACCACCGCACAGCCCTCGGGACACCGCCGCCGGGGCCGCCGCCCACGGCCCCGGGCCCGGCCCCGGCTCTGGGCACGGCTCCGGCCCCGGCTCTGAGCACGGCCCCGGCCCCGGCTCTGGGCGCGGCTCCGGGTCCGGCCTCGGCTCCGGCTCCGGCTCTGGGCACGGTTCCGGCTCCGGCTCTGGGCACGGCGACCTCGGGCATGCCCTGCGGCACTGGCGGGATCGCACCACGCCCGGCGACGCGGGGCTGCCCGCCGGTCTGACGTCGGGCACCCGCCGCGCCCCCGGCCTGCGCCGCGAGGAGCTGGCACAGCTGGCCGGGCTCTCCGTCGACTACGTCGTACGGCTGGAGCGCGGGCGGGCGACCGCGCCGTCGCCGCAGGTCCTGCACGCCCTCGCCCGGGCGCTGCGGCTAGCGCCGGTGGAGCGGGACCACCTGTTCCTGCTCGCCGGGCAGGCCCCGCCGGCGGACACCCGCATCTCCCCGTACATCCCGCCGAGCGTGCAGCGCCTCCTCGACCAGCTCGGCCAGACACCGCTCGCCGTGCACGACGCCTGCTGGAACACCATCTCGTGGAACGCGCTGTGGGCCGCCCTCGTCGGTGACCCTTCCGTGTTCCGGGGCCGTGAACGCAGCGTCGCCTGGCGGCACTTCGCGCGGCTGCCCACGCGGGTCACGCACGAGCCGGACCAGCGCGAGCGGTTCGAGACAGCCATGGTGTCCGACCTGCGCTCCTCGACCGCGCGCTATCCGGACGACCCCGCGCTGCGCCAGCTGATCACGGAGCTGCGCGAGGTCAGCGAGCGCTTCGACGAGCTGTGGGAGTCCCACGTCGTGGGGTTCCACAGCGCCGACCGCAAGACGGTCCACCACCCGGAGCTCGGACCCGTGACCGTCGACTGCGACACGCTCACCGTGCCGGGCAGCGACCTGCGCATCGCCGTGTATTCGGCACCGTCCGGATCACGCACGGCCCAGCAGTTCGCGCTGCTCACAGCCATCGGGACGCAGGACATGTCACCGACGGAACGCGGCTGACCGTCCGCGGGAGCGCGGCGCGGCGCGCTCACCTCGCGCCGCGCCCGTACCCGTACTCGTACCGGCCCCGCACCCGTACCCGCGCCCGCCCCGCAGTCACCTCCCGCACACAGACCGCAGCGCCGTCGTGAGCGCCTCGCGGTGCAGCGCGTCGAGCCGGCCCGCGACCGCCCCGGACTCGGCGGCCTCCGCGAGGGCGGCCGTACAGCGGGGAGACGGCCGCCTGACCCGTTCCGTCGCCACCAGCTCGCGCAGGATCTGCTGCGTGATCGTGTCCAGTTCGGTACGGATCGTCGCCAGCGCCGGACGCTCCGCCGGCGCCTCGGCCGGATGCGCGCTCCACCGGTCGAGCAGGCCGCGCTGTACGACCTTGCTGGCGGCGATCTGGTCCTCGAAGAACCGGGCCGTCGCGTCCGGGTCGAGGCCGAGGCGTGCGGCCTGCTGCCGCACCTTCGCCAGCTCCTGCCGTTCACGTGCGGGGTCGTCGACCGGCGCTCCTGTACCGCGCTTGGCGGCGGCCACCTGGCCGCTGAGCCGGATACGGCGGATCGCCAGCTCAGCGAGCCCGACGAGGGGCCCGAGCGAGCCCGCCGACCCCACCCGCCCGGCCGAGGCGGCAGCGGCGAGCGCCGCGGAGCCGGGCCCGTGCACGGGCCCGGCCTGTGCCGGAGTGGCGGCGAGAGCGGTACCCGCGGCGAGGGCCGCCGCGGCGGACAGCAGCGCGGTCCTGGAACGGAACGAAGCGGGAACCGGGGGTACCGGGAGTACCGGGGGCACCGGGGGAAGCTGCGGAGTCACAGGCGCGGTCCTTCACGAGGTCGGCCGGCACCGTGCGAGCGCCGGATGATCACGTGCATGTTCCACCGGAGCACGCGTCGAACCCCCCGAACCGCCACCACCTCAACCGGAACGGGTGACGGGGCGTCGCGGAGCCCTGGTGGAGTCCCGGTGATTCCTATAGGGAATGAAAACCATTGCCGTACGGTTGGGGCTCCCGAAGACGTCGAGCGGAAGGCGGTGGGTGCCATGAAGGTCCGGAACTCCGTGCGGTCCCTGAAGGCCAAGCCCGGGGCGCAGGTCGTGCGCCGGAGAGGGCGGGTCTTCGTGATCAACAAGAAGGAGCCGAGGTTCAAGGCCCGGCAGGGCTGACCTCGATCCGCGGATGTGAGGGGCGTTCCCGGGTGGGACGCCCCTCACGCGCGTCGGCCACCGCCTATGCCCGACGCCCGGAGCGCCGGCCTCGCGTGCGCGGGCCTCAGAGGCCGAACGGTGCCGCGTACCGTACGACCCCGCTCGGCACCCGCACCGCGTCGGACAGCGGGAGCACCATGAACGCCTCGTCCGGCACATCCATCGGCGGCAGGACCCCGTGGACGGAGGCGCGCCGGAAACCGAACCTCGGGTAGTACGCGGCATCCCCGAGCACCACGATGGCGCACCGCTCGCCGCGCACCCGCGCGGCCTCCAGCACCGCCCGTACGACGGCGGAACCGGCCCCGCGCCGCTGCGCGTCCGGCAGTACGGCGACGGGCGCGAGGCACAGGGCTTCGGCCCGGCCGATCAGGCAGCGGGTCAGCAGCGCGTGTGAGACCGGTGTGCCGTCCCCGCCGAGCGCGACGTGGGACAGCCCGTCCAGCCACCACGGGTCCCGCCGCAGGGCGTCCACGAGGTCGGCCTCCCCTGCCGTGGGAAAGGCGGCGACGTTGATTCGCCGGACGGCTTCCGCGTCGACGTCTCCCGGGCCTTCGGGACGGGTACGCCAGGTGTCACCGGTCATGGATGGGGCACGTCCCTTCAGCCGCACGCGTGCATGCGTCCCTGCCGTTCTGCCCTGCCGTTCTACGACACGTAAGACGCGAGGCGCACCCCCTAAGCCTCGATGCACCGCCAGGACCGCCGCGCGCGAGACGCCCGCCCTCCGCACCCCGGCCGCCTCGCCGCCCCTCGCCGGCTCGGCGCCGGGCCACGCTCAGCGCCGTCGGCGCCGAGCGCTCTCCGTGGCGCACCGCACACAGGTGTCCGTCGCGGGCCGGACCTCCAGCCGCTCGGGCGCGATCAGCTCGCCGCACGTCGCGCACCGCCCGTACTCCCCGCGCTCCAACCGCTCCAGAGCCCGGTCCACCTCGGCGAGATGCGCACGCTCCCGCGCCAGCAGCGCCGCCACGTGGGCCCGCTCGAAGGCCGTACTCGCCCCCTCGGGGTCATGCTCGTCATCGACGGCCACCAGTGCGTTCGCTGCGACGATCCCGTCGAACTCCCTCACCAGCGCGGCGATCTGCCCACGCGCTTCCGCCCGCTCCGCCCTCAGGCGCGCACGCACGGCGGCCCGCTCGCCCAGGGGGAAACCGGCGTCACGGGATGAATCACTCATACGCCGCACAACGCCGGCTGCCCGCACTCCATTCCGATACCTGTGCGACCTGGCCCTTTCGTGGAATCCCGCCGCCCACGGGTGCGTCCCCGACAGGAAGTGTGTGTGTCACCGGCGGGACAGGTGTGTCACCGGCGGGCAGGTGTGTCCCAGACAGGAACGTGTGTGTCACCGGCAAGAGCGGGTGTGTCACCGGCAGGAACGTGTGCCGCGGAAGGGCCGTTCAGTTCCCCCGCTGCCGCGTGGCATTCCTCACGGGAGGGCGGGGGAGAGCGGAGCGAGCGCCGTCCGACTTCCTGAAGAGCGCCGATGAACGGGATCGGCGCCCTCTCACGGAAGGTCCATGGAGATGACAAGCGACCTCGTGGCGGTGCCCCCAGGGCCGACTCCGCCACCGACGACCGCGGACCGGGAGGTGGCCGCCGAACCCGCGTCGAACGGTCCGGGCTTCTGGCGAAGTGTGCGCCCCCTGCTGCTGCGTCTGCACTTCTACGTCGGTGTGTGCATAGGCCCGTTCCTCCTCGTCGCCGCGCTCACCGGGCTGGCGTACACGACCACTCCTCAGCTCGAACAGATCCTCTACCGGCACGAGTTGACGGTCTCGCCGCACGGGAGCGCGCACTCCGTGGCCGATCAGCTGCGCGTCGCGGAGCGGGCCGTGCCCAGGGGCACACTCCAGTCCGTGGAACCCCCGGCGACCGCCACGGGCTCCACCCGGGTCCTCTTCACGGTCCCTGGCCTGCCCGACGGGTACAACACGACCGCTTTCGTCGATCCGTACACAGGGAAGCTGCTGGGAACTCTGCGCACCTACGGGGACTGGCTGCCCGCCCGCGCCTGGCTCGACAGCCTGCACCGGACCTTGCATCTCGGTGACTTCGGCCGCAATTACAGTGAGCTGGCCGCCAGTTGGCTGTGGGTCGAGGTGCTCGGCGGTCTCGTCCTGTGGATCGGCGCGCCGCGTCGTGCCCGGAGGCTGCGCCGCACGCTGTGGCCCCGGCGGGGCGCGGGCCGCAGCGGGATCGTGTCCTGGCACGGTGCTCTCGGACTGTGGATCTCCATCGGCCTGCTGGGGCTGTCCGCGACGGGTCTTACCTGGTCGGCGCACGCGGGCGCGAGCATCGGCAAGGTGCAGGACGCGCTGAAGGGCGGTACGCCGTCCGTCGCGACGACGCTGCCCCGCACCGTGCACGGCAACGGGGCACCGGCCCGGGACATCGGCATCGACGGGGCGATCGGTGCCGGTCATCGGGCCGGGCTCGCGGGCCCGTTGGTGATCACACCCCCGTCGAAGCCGGGCGTGGCGTACGTGGTGAAGGAGAACAAGAGATCGTGGCCGGAGGGCCAGGACTCCGTCGCGGTCGACCCCTCGACGGGAAGAGTCACGGCGCGTCTGCGCTTCGCGGACTTCCCCCTGCTCGCCAAGCTGACCCGGTGGGGCATCGACGCCCACATGGGCCTGCTGTTCGGGCTCGCCAACCAGATCGCGCTCGCCGTGCTGGCCGTCTGCCTGATCGCCATGGTGCTGCTCGGGTACCGGATGTGGTGGCGCCGCAGGCCGACCCGCGGTGAAGGGCCGAGGTTCGGGCGGGCGCCTGCCCGGGGGGCCTGGCGGGCGCTGCCGGGCCGGGTGCTCGCACCCGCCACGGTGGCGATCTGCGTACTCGCCTACTATCTGCCGCTGTTCGGGTTCCCGCTCGCGGCGTTCCTCTGCGCCGACCTGGTCGTCGGCGCCGTTTCGCGCGGGAGGGCCAAGTGATCGCGGCGGTGGGACTCAAGTGGCTGTTGACGGTGTTGTTCTCGGCCGTCGCGGGGTACGCGCTGTGGCGGGCGCTCCCCGTCAGGCCGGCCGGCACCGCGGCTGCCGGGCAGAGTGCCCTGGACAGGACGGCGCACGCGCTGCACGCGGTGATGGCCGTCGCGATGGGGGTGATGGTGTGGCCGTGGGGGATGCGCCTGCCGGCCCTGCCGCAGGTGGTGTTCTTCTCGCTCGCGGCAGTGTGGTTCCTGGTGGCGGCGCTTTTCGCCCGGACGCCGGGTGAGGGTGTGCCGCGCCGGCTCGGCCACGCGGTCCCGCATGCGCTCGCCATGGCGGCGATGGCCTGGATGCTGGCGGCGATGGACGGGGGCCCGGCGCAGGCGGCGGGCGGCGGCGCCGCACAGATGGCGGACATGCCGGGGATGGACATGCCCGCCCCGGGCAGCACGGCCACGATGACACTGCGGGGCGGAGGCGCCCAGACCGCGGTGGTACTCGCGGTGGCCTTTCTCGCCCTCGCCCTGTGGTGGCTCGCCAAGGGGTTCGACCTCGCACGCTCCGGCCCGCGCCTCGCGGCGGCCGGCGAGGGGCCCGTACCGGCGGGCGAGGGGCCCGCGACGGCGGGCGGCGGAGCGTCCGGGAGCGGGCTCGGTGCCTACGACCTGTCCTGTCACGGTGTGATGGCCCTGGGCATGTCGGTCATGCTGGCAGTCCTCGCCTGACCTCGTACAACTCCTAGTACGACTCCTAGTACAACTCCTAGTACGACTCCTAGTACAACTCCTAGTACGACTCCTAGTTGCGTCCGCGGTCACCGCGGCCCGGGCAGCGCGCCGGCGGCCGGGGCGGCCCCGGTGAGGCACCGGCGCGAGATGCCCGGTCAGGGTTCCGACCGGGCATCTCCGTGTGCCGTATCGCAGGTGTGGGCGGGCGAGTTGAGCCGCTCAGGGTGCGGGGCGGGCACGTCCAGCCGCTCAGGTGCGGGCCGGCAGATTCAGCCGCGCCTGCCGAATCGCTCGCTCAAGGTGCCACGGGCTGTTGTCCCCCCGTTCCTCCGGTTCCCCCCGTTCCTTCCATCCCCTCCGTTCCTTCCGTCCCCGCGTCCGCCGTGTCCTGGAGAATGGCCGTCAGAACCTGGCGGGCCCGGGCGACGCGTGAGCGCACCGTTCCCACCGGACAGGCACACAGCGACGCGGCCTCCTCGTAGCGGAATCCCAGGACCTGGGTGAGGACGAACGCCCTCCGCCGGCCCTCGGACAGCGCACCGAGCAGCTCCCACAGGACGACACCGTCCTCAACGGGGGTGAGCGGGCCGTCCTGGGTCTGTTCCGCCAGCAGCTGCCAGTCGTCCCGGTCGACGAGGCGCGGCCGGGCGGCAGCCCGTCGCAGGCTGTCGGCCACGACCCGTCGCGCGATGGTCAGTATCCACGTACGCACGGACGAACGCCCTTCGAAGCCGCTGAGACTGCTCAGCGCCCGCAGGAAGGTGTCCTGCGTCAAGTCGTCGGTCTTCTGCGGATCATCGGCGAGGTACGCGATGTACCTCTGGATGTCCCTGTGCACGGCACGCACCAGATGCTCGACAGCGTCCTTGTCGCCGTCCCGCGCGGCCAGGGCCCATGCGGTCATGGACTCGTCGCTGGGCCTGGTGGGTGCGCGAAGAGCAGGAGTCATCGTCTGCTTCCTTCACGAGAGCTCGACAGCGACCGGACGCGCCGAGGCCGCCCGTACCGCTGTCATGAGAAACCGCCGCGCGCGAGCACGGCGCAGGCCGGGAGCGCGGACGCGGCCCCGGTGTCGGAGAGCTGTCACAGGACAGCGGTCGACACCGGCGGGCCCCTCGTGATGACGCAGTTCGTGAGCAGCGGCAGTCGTGGTCCGGCGACGGCGTCGTCGAAACGGCGCAGGGGGGCCGGGCGCTCCAGTGAAGCCGCGCGGTACAGGCCGGGCAGGCTGAGGGGGGCGTGGAGCCATTGGGCCAGGACCCGGAGCAGCCGGAACGCCGCGCGCTCCCCGTGCGCGAGCCACAGGCCGCACACCAGAGCGGCCAGCAGGTGGGCCGCCAGCATGCCCAGGCCGGCCGTGCCATGGGGCAGGACCCCCATGGCCATTCCGCCGTGCATGCCGCCCATGCCGCCCATACCACCCGTACCGCCCATGCCTTCCATGCCGCCGGACGCGGGCATGGGCATCGGCATGGACATGGAAGCCATGCCGGGTGGCGGCGTGGACAAGTGGTCACCGAGGCCGGCCTCGACGACCATGCGCGTCGCCTCGCGTGCTGTGAGCGAGTTCGTATCGAGACCGCAGGTCAGGTACTGCGCCCAGAGGAGGCCGAAGGACGTGGGGCGTGGCGCGGGGGGTGAAGTGAGGCTCTGGGCCAGGGAGAAGAGGCCGTGCAGGGCTGCCTGGACGGCGACGGTCAGCCCGACGACCCGGGGCATGGTCCGCTCTTCCCGGCCCGCGCACAGCCAGGCGACGGCCCCGGTCCCCCAGAGCGCACCGGCCACCGCCCACCACGGGAGCGGTTGGTCCGACATCAACTCGTGGCCGATGGCGCCGAGCAGCACGCTGACGGCCGCGAATACGGCGGCCCTCAGCGCTCGCGAACCGCTTTCGGCAGACATGACGGACTTCATGGTGCCACTCGCCGCGCGGGCGCCGCGCCCGGGCCGTCCACGTCACCGCACCCCGGCCTCCACGTCGAACAGGTGGCGTGAGTCACAAAAGGGGGCGGGAACTCCGAGGATGGACCGTCCGACTACTGATACGGAACAAGATTCGCGGGGCCGTTGAAACAGGTGGTACATCCCCACCCGGCCCATGGATGGACGGACGGACCGGACCGCCACGGCGGTGTCTCACCGCTACAGCGGCGGCGGGCTGCCACGGCGGTGTCCGGCTGCCATGGCAGTGTCGGACAGCCATGACGGTGACGGGGCGCCATGACGGTGACGGGCCGCCACGGCGCCGTCGCACGTGCCTGCGTGTGGTCGCCGCGAACGTTTCGCCCCTCGCCTTCTCGCGCATCCCAGGAATCACTCATGGCGTCCCCTCCCTCTCCCTCCACCTCCACCTCTCTCTCCTCTCCCAAGTCCCCTTCCCTCTCCTCCGTCGCGGCCCGGCTCACGCGGCGAAAGCCTCCGTACGTGGCGGCCCTGGCGCCGCTGATCGGGTTCGTGGTGCTGCTGGCCGCGGTCTTCGCTGTGGCCTTCGTCACCGGTTCGGCCTCGGGCCCCGCGGCGCCCGGCTGGCACCGCACCGACCGGACCCCGACGTCCCCGGGCTCCCACGGCGGGTCGGGCGGTATGACGGGAATGGACGGCATGTGATGGCGGAGCGTACGGCGGGCGTGACCGCCCAGGTCAGCACGGACCTCACTGTCACCGGGATGACCTGCGCGGCGTGCGTGGCACGCGTGGAGAGGAAGCTGGGACGCCTGGAGGGCGTGAGCGCCACGGTGAACCTCGCGACCGGCATCGCCCGCGTCCTGCACACGGCCGACGTGCCGGAGCGGGAGCTGGTCGCGGCCGTCGAACGGGCGGGCTACCGGGCCGAGATCGTCCGGCATCCGACGCCGCCCGCGGAGGAGGACGGCGACGCCCTCACCGGCGACAGGGCCGCGCGCAGAGCGGAGAGGACGCGGCTTCTGATCGTCGCGCTGCTGAGCGTGCCGGTCCTCGTCCTGTCGATGGCCACAGGAGTGCAGTTCCGCGACTGGCAGTGGCTCTGCTTCGTCCTTGCCGCGCCCGTCGCGACCTGGGGTGCCTGGCCCTTCCACCAGCGGGCGCTGCGCGGCCTCCGCCACTCGGCCGCCACCATGGACACGCTCGTATCGCTGGGCGTCGCCGCGTCGTTCGGCTGGTCCGTGTACGCGCTCTTCCTCGGCGGCGCCGGTACCGCGGACCTGCGTATGCCCTTCTCGCTCGTGCCCTCAGGCGGCCAGGGCGTCGCCCACGTATACCTGGAGGCGGCGGTGAGCGTGCCTCTCTTCGTCCTGCTCGGGCGGGCGCTGGAGGGACGCGCGCGGCGGGGCACCGGCGCCGCGCTGCGCGCGCTCGCCACTCTGACCGTCAAAGAAGCACACGTACGCGACGATCGAGGCGGCGAACGGCTGGTCGCCGCGGAACGCCTGCGTGTGGGAGACGTGTTCACGGTGCGGCCGGGCGAGCGCGTGGCGACCGACGGCGTCGTCGTAGAAGGGCGCGGCGCCATCGACCTCTCCCTCATCACGGGCGAGAGCGAACCCGTCGAGGTCGGCCCCGGCGAACCGGTGACCGGCGCCGCACTCAACGCGGGCGGCCGCCTGGTCGTACGGGCGAGCGCGGTCGGCGAGGACACTCGCCTCGCGCGCATTGCCCGCCTGGTCGCCGACGCCCAGGCGGGCAAGGCGCGGGCGCAGCGCGTGGCGGACCGCGTCGCGGGCGTGTTCGTCCCGGCCGTCGTCGCCCTGGCCGTCTGCGTCCTCGGGTTCTGGCTCGGCGCCGGAGCACCCGCGCAGTCGGCCGTCACCTGCGCGGTGGCCGTCCTGGTGGTCGCCTGCCCCTGTGCGCTCGGACTCGCCACCCCCACCGCCCTGCTCGCCGCGAGCGGACGTGGCGCGCAACTCGGAGTCCTCGTCTCGGGGCCCAGATCGCTGGAGACGCTGCGACGCGTCGACACCGTGATCCTGGACAAGACCGGAACCCTGACGGCCGGCCACCTGTCCGTACTCACCGCGGTGGCGGCCCCGGCCGGCCTCGGGGAGCAGGCGGCGACGCGCCTGGCCGGGGCGCTCGAAGAGGCGTCCGAGCATCCGGTGGGCCGTGCCGTCGCCGCCTGGGCCCGCCGCCGGGCGGACCGCGAACTGCCCGCCGTCACGGAGTTCTCCGCGCGGGCGGGCGAAGGGGTGACAGGCCTGGTCGACGGCCACCGCGTCGAAGTGCGCTCCGCGGCCGACGACCTGCCCGAGGACCTCGTACGGGCCCAGGACGCCGCCGAATCCCGCGGTCGCACCACGGCCCTCGTCCTCGTGGACGACCGGCCAGAACTGCTCCTGGAGCTGGGCGACATCCCGCGCCCCGGCAGCTACCGCGCCGTCGACCGCCTGCGCCGCCTCGGCCTGTCCGTCGTCCTCGCCACCGGCGACCGGGAGGGCCCGGCCCTGGGCGTCGCGGACCGGCTCGCCCTGACCGAGGTCCACGCCCGCCAGAGCCCCGAGGACAAGGCACGCCTCGTGCGCGAACTCCGTGGAAAGGGGCGGCGCGTCGCCTTCGTGGGAGACGGACTCAACGACACCGCGGCCCTCGCCGCCGCGGACCTCGGCATCGCCATGGGCAGCGGCACCGACGCGGCCATCGGCGCGGCCGACATCACCCTCCTGCGGGAGGAGGGCATCGAAGCCCTGGTCGACGCCGTCGCACTGGCCAGACGAACCCTCGCGACCGTACGGGCGAACCTGCTGTGGGCCTTCGCCTACAACGCGCTCACCCTGCCCCTGGCCGCACTCGGCCTGCTGGACCCCATGATCGCCGCCGGGGCCATGTCCGCGAGCTCCGTCCTCGTCGTCGCCAACAGCCTGCGCCTGCGCGCCTGGCAGCCGGGACCGCACAGGCCACCGGTCGCGGCCCTGGGACCACGGGCCCGCGCCGGGCGCGGAAGCGGGCGATGAACACCACACCGCCGGCCCCCGGCACACCCCCTGCCGCCAAGTGGCGTTCACGCCTGGCGGATACGGTGCGCGCCGTCGCCGCCCCCGTACTCTGCTGCGCGCTCGCCCTGCTGGCACTGACCGCGTGGTCGAGGAGCGGCCTCGCGAACAGACCCAGCAGTGTGTCCGTCTCGCGGGGCACGCTGTACCGCCCCCTGCTCGACGCTCGGACCACAGCCGCCTTCTTCCGCATCGACAACACCGGGCCCACTGACGACACACTCGTCTCGGTGACCTCCACCGCCACAGGACCGGCCGTGCCGGCCAGGACGCGGACGCGGCACGGCGCGGGAACCATGCGGATGGGAGTCACCCTGCCCGTCCCCGCACACAGTTCGGTCCGTATGAACGCCTCGGAGCAGGACGTCATGGTGGAGCTCCGCCACCCGCTGCGCCTCGGCGAACGCGTCCCGTTCGTCCTGCACTTCAGGTACGCGGGTGACGTCGAAGCCGTCGCCGAGGTCACCGCGTTCGGCGGCCCACGCCCGCCGGTGCGGCCGAACGCACCCGCCCACGACGCCGACGGCTGACCGGAGGACGGCGGACACCGTGCCGCCCCGGAGGCCAACGGGCCGGCCCAGAAACACAACGGGCCCGCTCAGAGGCACAACGGGCCCGCCCAGAGGCACGTCCGTCGGCGCGGCGCCTGACGTGTTCGGTGCCGGCCGGCGCCGCGCCTGACCAGCCGGCCCTCCCGAGATGAGGTCGCCCGGGCTGGGCGAACCCGGCGACGGATGCACGCTTCTTGTCAGATCGACAGGAATAGAAGTACCCTCATCCGTATGCAAGTTGACGATTGGTCACCCCCGCCCGTACTGCTGACGGTTGATCTCGTGATCCTGACGCTGCGCGAGGGGAAGCTGTGCGTCCTGCTCGTGGAGCGGGGCGAAGATCCTTTTCAGGGCATGGTGGCTCTGCCCGGCGGGTTCCTCGGCCACGCCGGTGAGGAGATCCTGGACGCCGCCCACCGTGAGCTGAGCGAGGAGACCGCTCTGGGCGCCGGGTGGGTGCATCTCGAACAGTTGGCCACCTATGGGGATGCGGGCCGCGATCCGCGGGGACGAGTCGTCTCCGTCGCGCACTTGGCGATCGCGCCAAGGCTCCCTGAACCGGTCGCGGGTACGGATGCCATGGACGCCGCGTGGGTTCCCGCGGAAGCCGTCCTGTCCGGAAAGGTGGAACTGGCCTTCGACCACCACCGGATCGTGACGGACGGAATCGAACGCGCTCGTACCAAGCTCGAATTCTCCGCGCTGGCAACGGCGTTCTGCGGAGAGCTCTTCACGATAGCCGAGTTGCAGCAGGTGTACGAGGCGGTGTGGGGCACTCCACTCGATACCCGTAATTTCTACCGGAAAATCCAGGCTGTAAAAGGGTTCGTCGTCCCCGCGGGCTCAGGACGCAGGTCCACGGGAGGCCGGCCCGCCCGGCTGTACCGGGCCGGGCCGACAACGGTGCTGTCTCCGCCGCTGATCCGGCCCGTGCCGCCCACCACGGAAGAGGACACGAGAGAGGGAGAAGAGTAGATGTCGGAGGAGTTGGTGGTGATTCTCACCGCCCTCAATCTCGAATACCAGGCAGTTCGCCAGAAGTTGGCCGACCCGAAAGTGCACCGGCATGAACGCGGGACGCGATTCGAGGTGGGAACCGTACAGGGCACTTCATGCCGTGTCGCGCTCGGTCTGACGAACAAGGGCAATCATTCCGCCGCTGTCATCGCCGAGCGCGCGATCCAGGAGTTCTCGCCGACCGCGCTGCTCTTCGTCGGCGTCGCCGGCGCCCTGTGGGAGAGCGCGAGGCTGGGCGACGTGGTGATGGCAACGCACGTGTACGCCTACCACGGCGGAACCAGCGAGGACGACGGACTCAAGGCCCGCCCCCGGGTGTGGGAGGCGCCACACGGCATCAGTCAGCTCGGCTCCCATGTGGCCCGCCTGAACGACTGGGCGGACGCCACGACCGGGCACGGGCGCGCGCCGCAGGTGCGCTTCGGTGCGATCGCCGCAGGCGAGGTCGTGCAGAACTCCAAGATCTCGGCCGAGGCCCGGTGGATTCGGCAGCACTACAACGACGCGCTCGCCATCGAGATGGAGGCCGCCGGCGTGGCGCAGGCGGCTCATCTCAACGGGGCGCCGGTGGCCGTGATCCGCGGCATCAGCGACCGGGCGGACGGGACGAAGAGCAGCGCGAAGGACCGCAACTGGCAGCCACGCGCGGCGGCGAACGCGGCGGCGCCCCCCCCACGGCTCGCCGTCGAGTTGGTGAAGGAACAGGAGCAGATCACGATGTCCCAGGAAAACAAGGCCCGGTCGGCCCGGGAGCCCGCGAAGCAGGTCACCAACACCGCGCACAACAGCGTCGTCGGCATCATGGCCGGCTCGGTCGGACACGGCAGTGTGCACATGAACACGGCCCCAGGGGCGAGCGGCCCCACGGATCTGGCAGCGGAACTCGACGATTTCCACGCGGACGTGAAGCGCCACCACGCCGAGGGCGACCTTGACGACGACACCTACCAGGAGGCGCTGGCCGAGCTGGGTTTCGCCTGCCGGGTGGCGAGGGAGAACGCTCCCGGATCGTCGCGGACGGCGACCATGGCGCTCAAGCGGTTACGTGGTCTGATCGCCGACTCCCCCGAACTGGCCGACAGGCTGGCACCCCTGGTCCGCGCGGCGGGTGACCTGTCATGAACGACGGCAGCAGCGTCACGTACAACTCGGCCGGGTACGGCTCCACAGTCGGAGTCCAGGCCGGAGTCGTACACAGCGTCAACCTCGTCCATCCGGACGCGGACCCTCAGGAGAAGTACAAGGCGGGTGTGCGGTCCCTTGAGGAGGGCGCTCCCAGCCGTGCGCGCGAGCTGATCAATGACGCGATCGCCCACGGATACGACAGTGCGGAGGTCCGTTTCCACTGGGTGCTCGCCACGCTCAGCGGACGTGCCTACCACGACCTCGACACCGAAGAGCTCCAGAGGCTGCGCCACGCCTCCGCGCGCGTACCCGACTACGCCGAGGGGGAGTGGAAGGACGCTCTGCGCGTCGCCTTCGAACTGCTGGCGACGCTCAGCGCCGCGGACGGCGAGTCCGGGCGCGTACTGGATCGGCTGCGTGACTTGTCGCCCCTCCGACGCGACGCGATCGTCCAGCACTTCGACCTCGTGCTCACCGGAGGGCTGAAGGACAGCCTGTGGACCGAGAACCGCGAGCGGGCCGAGCACGAGCGTTTCGGCAACGACCGGGCTCAGCGGGTCTGGGCCTACTTCGAACCCGAGCCCATCGGGCCGCGTGCCATGCCGCCCCGCCCGAGCGCCGCCGCCGCCGCACGCGCGGCCCTGCCGGTCAGAGTCGGCGTGTTCGTCGTCGTTACGGCGTTCCTCTTCGTCCTGGCCCTGGTGGCCAGTCCTGGTGCCTCGGTGGTCGAACTGCTCGTGGCGCTCGGCGCCGGCCTCGTGGCGGCCCGCTACGGCCGCCCATGGTGGTACCAGGAACATCACACGAAGGCCGACACCGGTGAGTCCGCCCTCCCGCGGCCGCACGATCCCGCCTCTGCCGGCGACGGGTTCACCAACGGGGTCCGGCACTCGTTCGACCACTACTTCAGCATCCGCACGCCGTACGGGATCACCCCGGACGCATGGCTGCGCCACACCGCCCAGATCCGCAACGCCCTCGGCTCCGAGATCGCGGTCCTCTACCGCGAGAGCCGGATCAGCGTGGACCGGGTCAACTGGCTGATCCGCCATCTCGCCGAGGATGTCCGAGACCGCCACAACAAGGGCGCCCTGTACGCCCGTCCCGACGACCAGGCACCGGCGGCGAAGGGGATCTGCGTGGCCGCGCTCGCGGCTCTCGGCATCACCACGGTGGCCCTGCTCGTGACGGTGGCCTCGGGCAGCGGCGCGGCGCAGGCGGTCCTGGCCGTCCTGGCCGCGGGCGGTGCGGTCTGGTCCGGGCGCGCGGCCGCGTCCCGGTGGCTGGAGGCCGCGGGTGAAGAGCGGCGCGTGACGGAGGAGACCCGGGAGTACGAGGAACAGCTGGCCACCCGGCAGGCCGCCTACCAGAACTGGAAGTCGTTCCTGGACGCCGCGCGCCCCAGCGAGCTGGAGATGGAGACCTGGCTCACCTGCGACAAGACGCTGTTCGTCGACGCGGCGCTCCGCCACTACCAGCTCACCTGGCGCGACCTGATCACCCACAGCATTCTGGTGACACCCGCACGCCCCTACACGCGGGGGCGTGTGAAGGGCGGCCCCTGGCGGTACTCGCGCTACAGCTTCCGCCTTTTCCTGGTCACACAGGAGGGCGTGCGCGAAATCAGCACGGAGTTCGACTTCGCGGACGCCAAACGCGGCAACGAGCAGCGGAGCAACTACCGGTTCGACGCGCTGTCCTCCGTGCAGGTCACCGAACGCACCCATGTCGCCTACGACTTGGAACTCGTCCTGACCAATGGGCCGGCCAGGAACATCCGCGTCAAGGACGCCGAGACCCACTACCTGACGCCGGACGAAAGCGAACGAGAGGTCTCCGAAATAAGTCTCGACTCAGCCGGTTTCGTTCACACCTTCCGGCTCCTGGAAGGGATCGCGGCGGATGGGAAGGGCTGGATCGAACGCAACAACCCCCAGAACATGCCGCCCTTCCACACCGCCGACTGAGTCTTCCGGGCCTTCAGGGCGGGCAGGGGCCCGGCCCCCTGCCCGCCCGCTCATCAGCCCGGCCGGTACCCGAGCGAAGGAGGGGCCGTGGCCACCACAGAGGACGTCACCGAGAGCAGACTGCTGCTGGTCGAGTACGACCGGATCAAGGAGGAGCAGAAAACCCGCATCGGCTTCCGCGACAACCTGCTCTACTTCAACCTCGCCGCGTCCACCGCGGTGCTGACGCTCACCGTCCAGAGCCGGCAGGCGCAACTGCTGCTCACCGTCCCCGTGATCTGCCTGGTGCTTGGCTGGACCTACCTGGTCAACGACGAGAAGATCTCGGCGGTCGGCTGCTACATCCGCGACCAGCTGGCACCCCGGCTGGCCGAACTCGCCGGGGCACAGGGCGCGGTGTTCGGCTGGGAGATCTACCACCGCCACGACACGAGCCGCGCCACCCGCAAGCGCCTGCAGACCGCCGTGGACCTGTTCACCTACGTGGCCCTGCCGGTGATCTGCATGGCCGTGTTCTGGTGCTCCCCCGCCCCACGGCCCTACCTCGTGGCCCTCTCCCTCGCACAGACACTCGCCCTGGCCGTACTGGCATGGCAATTCCTCCGCTACGCAGAGGCGTAGAGCTGCCCCGCGCCTGGCTCGCTACACGGAGGGGATAGCGCCGCCCTGCGCCGTGCTTAGACGGCCCACACGTCCCGTCTATGTTCCGCAACCAAAGGAGCCCCTCCGTCCGCCGGACGGAAGGGCTCCTGACCTGGTATTTCCCTGTGCCCCCGGCAGGATTCGAACCTGCGACACCCGCTTTAGGAGTTTTCCCTGGGCGGGGCTGCGGTCTGAGGAAACGTTGGCTGCGGGGTCTCTGGCCTGGGGAAACACCTCTCCGTAGTTCTCACGTGTTCCCGGGGTTTCCCGGCCTCATGTGTGCTGAATCCGTTTCGGCGAAACGAGGTGCACCCGGTACGGCAGAGCTCCGCCATGCCGCCTTCGGCGGAGTACGGGCCGGTGTGGTGGATCACCATGCCGTGACCGGGCCCAAGCGCCTTGTGGTTGCGGTGGCGGGTACGCAGGTTGCAGTGCTCGACGACGCGGACGCCGAACCTTTCAGGACGGCGAGGAACTGGTCGGCGGACAGTGGCTGGGCCACGTGGGGGCGATTTCTCCCCCACGCCTCCATGGGCTTCAACTACGCAAAAGAGCCAACTGGCGGTTCCTCTTGCTGAGTCGTTTCCGAATGTCAGTCCAGCGCCGATGGCCGGTGGAGGGTCACCTGGGGCGGGGGACCTACCGCATGTGGATCTGGCAATCTGGTGGTGTCGTACTGCTTGGTGTACGAGGATCACACGGGGCCCCAAGACCGTGGTCTGCGCTTGGGTGCGTCCAGGTATCTGACCGATGCCATGCCGAGAGGCTCGGATGGCGAGGGGGAGAGAGATGAAACCAGCGGAAGAGCTTCTTGAGGAGATTTCCAGGAAGAGGTCCGCACTGCGGCTACACCGTGCATGGAGCGCAGGAGAGGGGCGCATCTACGCGCTACTGCGGAAGGCGGCCGAGTTCAGGGCCAGGGAGATAGATGCCGATATACACACTGATGTTCCCTGGGAAACGCTCTTCGGGTTCGTGATTGAGTGGCATCACCAGTTTCCGCTTGGTGATGGTGACTGTGACGAGGAGGCAGCTTTCGAAGTGCTCACCTCCGCCATCGAGTTCTCGCGGTGGGAACAGATAGAGCACAGTATCCGCATGGGAGGTTACTCGGTTAGGCGCAGAGGCGGGGATCTCCGAGTTCGCCACGCCTGGGATGTGGCCCTTGAAGCAGCCGACATGTATCTGGAATCACGAGCGCGTCCCAGAGAACTACCACCGTTCTCCGAGGTGGAACAGAGATGGGCCCGGACTCGCCCCGCCGAGTCGCGCGAAGGGCCGCCGTTCGAGGTATTGAAGGCGTCCGCAGAGCGGGCAATGGTGTCTATTGATGCCTGGAGGAAGTCTGCGCCGGAAGGATACTTGCCCGATTCCTTCGCCCTCGGCAACGGACTCACTATGAGGGAGGCCACGGTTCTCCTGGCCGGTATCATGGGGCTTTCCGACCTCTGTGAACTTGCGGCACGCTCTGCCGCGAGACTGGAGAGCACGCTTGCTCATCTGGATCGGCAAGTGATGGTCGATGCCTTGAGCCAGCTGTGCACCGATGTTCCGACCACGCATATCGACGACCTGCTGGAGCGATTGACCTATCGGGTGGGCCGTTCGGCCCGGACCGCGCCCCTCGTCGAGAGTGGAGAAAAGATTATTCTTTGTCCTCCTCTTATCACTTCGAGGGCGGTTGATGTAATTGCGCTGAGAACGGCGGCTCAAGATGCGAGTCGGTTCGGTCGGGTGGGTCACACCCTGGGGAAACGGGCAAAAGAGTGGGAGGACTGGTTTGCTGCGATTCCGGGGGTAGTAGCACGCAGCGGTGTGAAGGTGCTGCGTGCTGATGGAAAACGCGCGGGCGACCTGGACGTCATAGCTGTCGACACCGAGAACAAGCTGGGAATCTGCCTCGAAATCAAGTGGCCCATCGACGCCGTCACGCGCCGAGAAGTGGGTAAAGTGGAGAGCTGGGTCACCTCTGCCGCAGACCAGTTGGGAAGGGTGCGTGGCGAACTGGAGTCAGGGACTGCCGTGGCCGAGCTGCCGGACGTATGGCCCCAGCTAAGTGAAATTGAGATGACCTGGGGCGTGGGCACACCCCAGCAGCTCTGTCTACGGCCGATTTCCGTGCAGGGGATCTACCCGACCTCGTTGCGCTATCTACTCGAGGCCGGGGACCCGCCGTCGCTTCGCAGCGTTGTGGAGATGCTCAAGCGTCCGGATTTGCCGAAGCGAGGCCTGCACTATTCCGAGGAGTCGTTCACCTTGAGGATGGGGCACGGTGCCGTCGTCGTTGACAGAGTCGGACTCAGGCAGTTCGGATGGCGCCCGAGATTTCCTAACCCCGGATGACGCATACGTCATCCGAACGCCTTTCCCTTCGCAGAGTGGTCACTTGGTGCACGGGACTCGCATCTTCGGCGGGTAAGTCTGGCCCGACCCTCCGCGCCCGTGTCCTGGAGGGGATCATGGGAGCCGTCTCCGAGTGAGCATTTTCAGTGTGGCCACTGATCGGGTGACGGGCCGGTATGAGGTGGGGTGCGCAAAGGACAGGGCCCCGTGCCGTTAAGGGAGGTGTTCGACGTCTCAGCCCAGGAGCCCTGTTGGTTCCCTATCCTGCCGTACTCGACCTGCCCCACGCCCTGGTCGAGTGGGTCACGATGCTCATCGTCACCCGCGAGGGCGGCTGGCGGTGCAAACTTCCGCCGCACCGCCGTGCACTGGTCGCACTCGTATACCTCCGCCGCCACGACACCCTCGCCCAGATCGCCGGAGCCTTCGGGATATCCGTCGCCACCGCCCACGCCTACGTCACCGCGGTCACCGAACTGCTTGCCGAGCAGGCGCCGGGCCTGCTGAAGACGTTGCGCGCGCACGACCCGGGCTTCGTCCTCCTGGACGGCACGCTCGCCGAGTGCGACCGCGTCCGAGACAGCAGGGCCGACTACTCGTCCAAACACAAGCGGCACGGCGTGAACGTGTAGGTCGTCACCGACCCGGCCAGCGAGATCCTGTGGCTGTCGTCGGCACTTCCCGGCAGAACCCACGACCTGACGGCCGCCGGCACCCACAAGATTCTCCGGATCTGCGAACGCCAGGGCGTCCCGGTCCTCGCCGGCATGGCCTACATCGGCGCCAGCGACTGGGTCACCACCGCCAAGCGCCGACCGCCCAAGGGCGAACTCACCCTCACCCAGCGAACCAGGAACCGGGCCCTGTCCGCCGCGAGGGCACCTGTCGAACGAGGCATGGCACGGCTGAAGACCTGGCAGATTTTCTGCAGATCTCGCATCAGCCCCAACCGCATGAGCGTCATCACCAAATCCGTCCTCACCCTGGAGAGGCAACGCTGAAAACGCTCAATAACGTCAGTAAGTCGCGGGTGGTCGCGACCGCCAGCCGTTGCAAATGCGTTTCCGGCGGTCGATATCGGCGGCGCCTGACCTCCGTCACCGCGGCGACGCCGACTGATTCCACGCGTCGAGGCGCACCACGATCAGGTCGAGGGCGGCGCTTGGAAAGTGCCGATGCGGACGACGGGAGAGTGGAGTTCAAAGGATGGGTCCTGCCCGTGCAGCAACTTTGGCCGACCATCACCCGTGCCATTTCCTGATCTGCGGTGCAGGCGTGCTCCACTCTCTGGCTGTAGACGGTTTAGCCGACTGAGCGGGGGAAGGCATCGCCCAGTGGCCAGAGCCTCGGGAGGCCGAGGGCATCATGGATGGGACAGGTTGGCATCTGGCGTTCGATCTGGAAGTCGACCAATTTTGCCGTTGACCAGGAAGGTAGGACCGGAGCCGGGAGTGAGCTGGGGTCTGGGCTCTGCCAGAGAATGGGGGTGTTCTTCGTCCAGGTCCAGGGTGCCGGGTTGTCCACTGTGAGCACACCGCTGACCCGACTGTGAGTGTGATGGCTGTCCGAGCCCCAGTAACCGCCGGGCAATCGGCCGAAGGCCGGTGTGCTGGTGTGGGTATTCATGACCGAGGCCCCGTACAGCGCGGCCTCGGTGTCCCTGTCTTCGGGGAAGAACGCTGCGTGGCCGATCGCCACGATGAACGGCAGAGTCAGTTCGCCGTACTTGCTTCCTTTCTTTTTGACCGCGCCGAACACGCGATCTTGTCCAGCATTGAGCCAGGTCATCGCGGGGTAGATGCCGATTGTCCTGGTCGCTGGGTCGCCTCGCTTGTCGGGGCTGCGGGGTATCGCCTCGAAAGAGAGGCTCCAGCCGTCCTCCCGCCAGGTGCGCCTGGGCAGGGGGATCTTGAGCTCGGAGTCCGCGATGACTTGATCGGGGTCCAGACTTGCGAGCCACCGTGTCAGTCCGCTCTTCAGTCGCTTCTGTGACGGAGTTGCCGCTGCCGATCCGGCTGCGTGAACCGTGCACGACACGAAAAAGTTTGGACTGGGCACGTGATCGATGGCGTCGATCAGCTGAGGTGGGAGCTGGTCACCCGTGTCGCCCAGGCGCTCGGGTGTCCACTTTGCTTCAACGATGAATTGCTCCCCATCGCGGGCTACCAGGAAGTCGGGGTTCTTACCGCTGGTGCCGATCTGATGCTCGATCTCCACCGTGCAGCCGGAGCCGAGCAGCATCTCGTGCAGATACAGCTCCCAGAGTGCCGAGAACACGTTCGTGTCGGAGTTCCGGTCCAGTAGCCGACTGCGCAGGCCGGGCCGAGATTGGACCGGGAGATGCGACCACCACTCGTTGATCACATCCCGTACCTCATCCCAGAACGGGCCAGCGATCCTCTCGAAGAATTCGCTCTCCGCCTCTGCAGCTCGTTTTGGGGATGTATCTGTCCGATTCTGGCTTATATATACGACCATGGCGCACGAGCATAGATCGCCCCACCGGCAGCTCGCATAGGTTTTCGATGACTGTGGAGAGCGTCGTGGGATCAACTCGGACGGCCCTCTCGGGTTCCGTGCGACCGCCCGACAGCTTCAGTTGGTGCTGCCGCAGGTCGAACGCCCGCCTACGCGACGAATCGGTCGTTCGTCGATATCGGGCGGACGGTCATGGGTGCCGTCACATGCCGCAAGGGCGGGTAATGATTTCGCGGTATGCCCGCTGCGATGGGTCGTGACTGTGGTGCTGCAGCACCCATACCGCGTCTCTGTGAAGTCGTCGTCGCTGGGCAGTGGCCTCCGCCTCCAGGGCGCATCGCATGGCGTAGGTCGTGGGCTCCGGTCAGACTCGCGGTTCAGGTCCCGCCGCCCGGAAGGGAACGAGTGATTATCGCCCCCACCGTCCGTTGGCCACCGCGACCTTGGCGCTGAGCTCCTCGGCCTGAGTGGGCCGTCTCAGCGCTTCGGGTGGGACGTCCCATTCCCTTCCACCCTGTGGCGGCCTGAGCTGGAAGTAGGGGCCCTCGCGCCCCATGATCATGCCCGCTCGGCCGTTGCGTTTATCGACCATCAGCATCCCCAGGCCGGCCTGATCCACGTCTGCCACGTTGGTCATCTCCTTGGACTGTGAGACCCGGAGGCGGGCTCGCTGGGTCTAGGGAGGGCCGCGGCTGCCGGGTGTGGGGCGAACCCGTCGGGGAGGCGGAAGAGAGGGGTGCCGAGGGCACGGAGCAGCCTTCGATCTCCGGTGAAACGGGTGCGGGCGTGGAGCCAGCGGTGGTTGTCCAGGAGGTAGCCCTGTCCGGCCTGGAGTGTGAGGCGCTGTTGGTTGATGGCGATGGCCTGGCGGAGTGCGGGGAGGCAGGGCTGGACGATGGGGCTCCAGCGGGCGAGGCCGTCCTGGCGGAGCCGTATTGAGACGCGGCCGTCGACCTCGGGGGTGAAGACCCGGGTGGCGTGGCCTGTGCCCGCTCCGAAGTAGACGGTTCGGGGCTGGTAGAGGGCGATGACTGCGTCTCGGCTCTCGCGGGTGAGGCTCCAGTGGACTGCGCGGCCGTCGGCTAGAAGTGTCTCGCCCCCCGCGGGCGCCGGTTGCAGGCAGACCAGGAGCATCAGGCGCGGAGGCGTGAGGGTGCTGGATCCTTCGGTGTGTGCCCGCAACTCGCCGCTGCCAAGGCCGGCGAAGCCGGCGCGGTGGGCGTGGCTTCCGGTGTCGTGGATCAGGGTCAGGCGGTCGTGTGCCGCGTGGGGATGGGGTGTGATCGTCATCAGGCGGGAGGCGACGCCCAGGACGTGCTGCCGGTTCACGAGCCCGTCGAGGGTGACCAGGCCCGTCCTGCGGAGTTGTGTGGCGATCACTCCGCGCGCGTGTGGACTGCGGACGTCGACGTAGTGGTCAGCGAAGAGCGTCTCGGAGTCCCTGGGGGTATCGAGCATCGCTGTACTCCTTCGGTCGGGCGTTGGGATCAGGCTGGGAGAGGACGAGAGCGGGGTAAAGCGACTAATTGTCGACTCGGACAAATGGGTCGGCGCGATGGTCCGTTGATGACGGCGTGCTACGTTCCGAAGACCCGGCTCGCACACCGCAGGACGAGGACGTTCATGACGTACACGCCGCCGCTTTGGCCCGTCTCCGTGAAAGGCGTCGCGCTCGACGGGCGTGATCGTGTGCTCCTGCTGCGGAATGAGCGCAACGAGTGGGAATTGCCCGGGGGCCGCCTGGAGATCGGCAGCCCTGACGGGAGGCAGCTACCGGACAGGAGTCCGGAGACCGCGCTGGAGCGCGAGATCCAGGAGGAGACCGGCTGGGACGTCACGGCCGGCCCGCTCATCGACGGCGGCACCTGGATCTACCAGCCCATCCCGGGACGGCGCGTGCTGATCGTTACGTATGGCTGCACAGTCCTCACCCCCGACCGGCCACCGGTCGTCAGCCACGAGCACAAAGAACTCGGCATGTTCAGCGCCGACGAGGTTTCGGGACTGAACATGCCCGACGGCTACAAGCAGGCCATCACCGCCTGGTACGGCCAAGGCCGCCCCGGTGCGACGGGCCAGGGCAACGGCGAGCGGATGTAGTCGGCGATGGTCGGCGGCGAGGTCGCGAAGCAGGCAGGACAGCAATGGCTTGCCTCTCTGCGGCCCTCGCCCCGACATGCCCAGTGGCACTGGGCGACTCCGCAGGCCCAACTGGTACTGACCACTGGGAACGTGGCGGACATCCTCCGTTTCTACCGGCGCGTGCATGGCCTGAACCAGACCGCGCTCGGGGAGCTCCTCGGTTACGACAAGACCTACATTTCCGCCCTGGAGCTGGGCAAGCGTGTCCTCGAAGACGTGGGTTCCCGTCGCAGGGTGTGCGAGGCGTTACGGCTGCCGCCGCACGTCCTCGGTATCACTGACCCCACGGATACGGACCACCGGGCGATGCTGCAGTTCGGCGAGTCCACCGTTCGCCTCGCCGAGATCGCCCGTCAGTCCGGTCACGCCTCCGAGGCCGTGTCCGAGCTCTGGCCGCTCGTCGCACGCCTCGAAGCCCGCGTCGATGACGGCCACACCGAGAGTGACGTCCTGCGTCTGCTCGCCAGAGCCCGTGTCGGCCTCGGCGCAGCCCTGGGCAACGTGCTGCCGGAAGAACGTCTGGCCACCGCCGCGCACTGGACAGCCAAGAGCCTGGAGGTCGCCGGATACTTCGGCGACCCGGGCATGACTTCGTACGCTTTGCGCATGCACGGCAACGAGCTGCGCAAAGCCAACCTTCGGGGCGCAGCCGTCCTGCGGCTGTGCCGCGCCGCGGCCACCGCTCCCAACACCGCGGCCCGTGCTGACGCCCTGCCGCTCCTCGCCCGAGCCGCCGGCGCACTGGGTAACGGCGAGCTGTTCGACCGGGTGATGCGAGAGGCCGACGTCCTCCTCGACCACGTCGACCACACCAGCGTTTTCAACCCTTACTCGATGCACGAGATCCGCTTGCGGGGCCTCGTTGCCACAGGGCGTACTGGCACGGCGATGCGGCTGCTGGAGCAGAGCCCGGCGCCTACGACCATCGTGGCGCCACAGTGGCGAGTAATCGAGCTGATCACCGTGGCCCACGTACAGCTGCTGGCCGACGACCACTCCGGCGCCGCCCGGTCGCTGGACACTGCCACCAGTGAGGCGATGACGCAGCGCCTTCCCCACCAGCTCCAGCGAATCATCCGCACAGCGGGGAAACGGCTGCCTACGCAGCACGCCACGGCGGCCCAGCTCCTGCAACGAATACGAAGCGAGTTGGCCGCCTGACGGTGTGCTCAACGGCGGGCCACGAGCTGGTCTGCGGCGTGCTGGACCGTTGTATCGCCCATTCGGCAGCGGCGATGACGATGACGAGTTCGAGTGACTGCTCGCCGGAGTTGAGTACATGCGCTACTTCGTTGAGGTTGTTTCCGATGTGGCCGGGGTGCCTACGGGCGGAAAAGAACTCCGAGGACAGCTCTCGATCGCCTTTTACCGCGCTCGCGGCTTGGTCGAGATCGCGAGAGCAGGCGAGAGCCGACCGAGCGAGGAAGCCGACGACGGTGAGGTCAGCGGCTTCGGCTCCCGTGGTGATGGTGGATGGGGCGAACTCCTCTTCACTGAGACGAGCGTTGCGCACGTGCGACCGCTGGCGACGCTGATGGGGGAGACGGCGCCCACGGCGAGGCGTCTCCTTCCTCCGAGGCTTCGATCTGCCCTCGGTCGCGGCCTCCTCGTCCGGCGTCTCCCGGCGCCGGGCGCTCCCCGGGCCCACGGGGCTGGGGCCTTTGGATACTTCGGCCGCGGCGGCGTATCCGCAGGGATAACGTGTCCGGACTCGACGGAAGCCAGGCTTCCGCCTCAACTTACTGCTCGATGGTCCGGCTCTCTGTCCGGTCGCCGTGCATGGAGTGCTCCAGTGGTGTGGACAGGGCAACCAAAGGAGCCCCTCCGCCCGCTGGACGGAAGGGCTCCTGACCTGGTATTTCCCTGTGCCCCCGGCAGGATTCGAACCTGCGACACCCGCTTTAGGAGAGCGGTGCTCTATCCCCTGAGCTACGAAGGCGCAGCTACAGGGTAGCGGATTCGGTGCGCCGGGAACGCTTGGGTCCTGGGCGGGGGGATGCCGGGTGCGGAGGGGCCTCGGCACCGCGTCGGGCTCTCACCGCGGCGGTGGCCCCGCGGGTGCGGTTGCTGGTGGGGGCTGGCTCGGGAGGCGTACGCCCGTCCGCCTCGCGCGTGCTCAGTTGGTGGTTCCCACCCCCGCCAGGCCGGCGCGCAGGGTCGCGGTCCTTTTTACCGCCGCGTCGAAGGGGGTGCCCGGCAGGGTCCCGTCTGCCAGTGCGTCGACCAGGGCCTCCAACGCCTCCTGGCCCTGGGCGACATCGCGCGCCGAGCAGAGCACCAGGTCCGTCCCCGCGCCGGCGGCGAGCACTGCCCTGCGGGCCGTCGTGTACGCGCTCAGCGCCTTCGCCTCCAGCGCGTCGGTCACCGTCACCCCCGTGAACCCCAGACGGTCTCGCAGCTCCTGCTGGATGATCTTCGAGGAGAGGCCGGCCGGGTAGTCCGCGTCCAGGGCCGGGTACACCGCCCACGACAGCAGGACCAGCTTCACGCCCGCGTCGAGCGCCGCACGGTAGGGCGCCTCGTCGACGTCCCGCAGTTCGGAGAGGGACTGCCCGAGTGTCACGGGGCCTAGGTCCGTGTTCTCGTCCGCCCCGGCCGCGCCGAGCCCGGGGAAGTGCTTGGCCGTCGCCGCGACGCCCGTCCGCTGCTGGGCGGTGATGAACGCCGCGCCGAGCGTGCCGACCTCCGCGGGGTCCGTCCCGTACGACCGCTGGTGGCCGTCCGCGAAGTCGCCCGGGGTGCGGTAGACGTCCAGCACCGGCGACAGGTTGACGTTCATGCCCACGCCCGCCAGGTTCTCTCCGGCTCCCGTGCCCGCGTCGTCGGCCGCGCCCCGGGGGTCGGACGCCTCGCCCACCTGTTTCTCGGACATCTCCGGCGCGCCGGGCAGGCGGCGCACCTGGCCGCCCTCCTGGTCGGTCATCAGGAGCAGCGGAGCCTTCACCGGACTGCTCTCGTTGGCCTTCACCAACTGGGCCACCACATCGCCGATCTGGCTCTTGTCGGAGATGTTCTCGCCGAAGAAGATCACCCCCGCCACCTCGCCGTCGCGGATCGCCGTCAGCAGGCTGTCCGGCGGGGTCAGGCCGGGATACGAGTAGATGATCCGCTGTCCCGCACGCTGCCGGGGGGTGAGTTCGACGGCCTTGTCGGGCAGCGGGCCGGGCTCCGTAGCGGCCACTGGACCATGGCCTGCCGGGCGGGCCGCCGCGGCCGCCGGGCCCGCGCCGATCGCCAGCGAGGCGACGGCGGCCCCTGCGGCCGCGAGCACGGTACGACGACGGGCGGGGGTGCTGTTCTGCGGAATGTCCATGGTGGGGTCCTCTTCGCCGGTGGGGGCTGAGCGAGCTAAGGAGCATGGCGCCAGGCCAAGGTGAAGGATTCCTTCAAGCGGCCACAAGGGTTGTGAAAGTTATTTTCCGACGGATCGCGGTCACGTTCTGTTGCGCATCATCTACGAATGGTGGCATGAGGCACTGACAACACGCCTGCCGCTCGATTCCTCACCCGGCGGCTTCGCTGTGTCCGCGGCTCGTGCGTGCACGGGCGGTCGGGCGACCCGGGAGGTAGTTACGGTCAGTTGATAAGCCTATTGTTACTAAATATGGAAGAGGGAATCGTCACGCCCGCGAGCGACGACGTCGCGCAGACGGGAGCCGCCCTGCGGCTCGCCGTCGCGCGGATCGGCAGACGCCTCCGCCAGACACACGCCGTCGGCGATGTGACCCTGTCGGGCGCGTCCGTGCTGGCCAGGCTGAGCAGAGACGGCGCGGACTCACCGGGCTCGCTCGCTGAACTGGAACGCGTACGGCCGCAGGCGATGGCGGCCACGCTCGCCTCGCTCGAGGAGCGCGGGCTCGTACGGCGTTCGCAGGACGAGGCGGACGGCCGACGGTCGCTCATGACCGTCACGGAAGAAGGACGGAAGGTGCTGATGGACCGGCGATCCGAGTCGGTGCAGCGGATGACCGACGTACTCGGCCAGGAGTTCACGCCCGAGGAGCGCGGCATGCTGGTGGCCGTTCTCCCGCTGCTCGACCGGCTGGCGGAACGGCTGTGAGCGCGAGCGGAAGCGGCGGGAGTTCCGGACGCGGGCAGGACACCGGAGGCGCCGGAGGCGGCGGCGACCGCGGTGCCCGAGGCGGGGGCGCCGGGACCGGCGCTTCGGGCGGCGGCGCGGGCGGTTCGAAGGAGGGTGGTTCGCCGGAGGGTGGTTCGAAGGAGGGCGGTTCGAAGAAGGGCGGTTCCAAGAAGGGCGGTTCGAAGGAGGGCGGTGCGAAGGAGAGTGCCGCGCGCCTCACGCGTGCCGAGCGCATGAAGAACACCCCGGTTCCCGCCAACTACAAGTGGATCGCCCTCTCCAACACCACGCTCGGCGTGCTGATCGCCACGATGGACGCCTCCATCGTGATCATCTCGCTGCCGGCGATCTTCCGGGGGATCGGCCTCGATCCGCTGGCCCCTGGCAATATCGGCTACCTGCTCTGGATGATCCTGGGCTACCTCCTCGTCTCGGCCGTCCTCGTCGTGGTCCTCGGCCGGCTCGGGGACATGTTCGGCCGGGTCAAGATCTACAACCTCGGTTTCATGATCTTCGCCTTCGCCTCGATCGCGCTGTCGCTCGATCCCATGATGGGCGGTGGAGGGGCCCTCTGGCTGATCCTGTGGAGAATCGTTCAGGCTTTCGGCGGCTCCATGCTGACCGCCAACTCGGCCGCCATCCTCACCGACGCGTTCCCCTCGCGGCAGCGCGGCATGGCGCTGGGCATCAACCAGATCACCGCTCTCGCGGGGCAGTTCCTCGGTCTCCTCGCAGGCGGTCTGCTGGCCGTCATCGACTGGCGTGCCGTCTTCTGGGTCAGCGTCCCGATCAGCGTGACCGGCACGATCTGGTCGTACCTGAGCCTGCGGGAGACCGCCTCCGGCAAGCGCGGCCGTATCGACTGGTGGGGCAACCTGACGTTCGCGGCCGGCGCGGGGATTCTGCTGGCGGGCATCACGTACGGCATCCAGCCGTACGGAGGCGATGCCACCGGATGGGGAAATCCGATGGTGCTCGGCGGACTGATCGGCGGCGTCTTCCTGCTCGCGCTGTTCTGCTTCATCGAGACGCGCGTGAAGGAGCCGATGTTCCGGCTCTCGCTCTTCAAGGTCCGGGCGTTCGCCGCGGGCAACCTCGCCGCGCTGCTGACCGCCATCGCGCGCGGTGGCCTCCAGTTCATGCTGATCATCTGGCTCCAGGGGATCTGGCTGCCGTTGCACGGCTACAACTTCGAGGACACGCCTCTGTGGGCCGGCATCTTCATGCTCCCGTTGACCTGCGGCTTCCTGGTCGCCGGCCCGATATCGGGCTATATGTCGGACCGGTTCGGGGCGCGCTTGTTCTCCACGACCGGTCTGATCGTCGTGGCGGCGTCGTTCATCGGTCTGCTCCTGCTGCCGGTGGACTTCAACTACTACCTGTTCGCGCTGTTGCTGCTGCTCAACGGCCTGGGACAGGGCATGTTCTCGTCGCCGAACACGTCGTCAATCATGGGCAGCGTGCCGGCCGAGTACCGGGGGGTCGCCTCCGGCATGCGCTCCACGTTCCAGAACTCCGGCACGGCTCTGTCCATCGGTGTGTTCTTCTCGCTGATGGTCTCCGGCCTCGCCTCGAAGTTGCCGACCACGCTCAGCTCCGGCCTCCAGGGCCAGGGGGTGCCGGCCGGCACGGCCCACCAGGTCGCCTCGCTGCCGCCCGTCAGCACGCTCTTCGCGACGTTCCTCGGCAACAACCCCATCCAGCACCTGCTCGCACCGAGCGGCGCACTGCACCGGGTGACCGCCGCGCAACGGGACACCCTCACCGGGCACAGCTTCTTCCCCCGGCTGGTCTCGGGCCCCTTCCACCACGGGCTCGTGATCGTCTTCGGCGTCGCCGCGGGCATGGCGCTGGTCTCCGCGGTCGCCTCGGCGCTGCGCGGCAGCCACCAGCGCGACGACGAACAGTCCACCTCCGAGAAGAATGAGAAAGGAAAGCCGGAATGGCGAAAAGCGCCCTCCTCGTGATGGATGTGCAGCAGGACATCGTGCGGCGGTTCCCGGGTGACGCGGACTACCTGCCGCGGCTGCGCAAGGCCGTCGACGCGGCGCGGGCGGCGGAGATCCCGGTGATCTACGTCGTCGTCGGATTCCGCGCGGGACACCCCGAGATCAGCCCGCGCAACAAGAGCTTCAGCCAGATCGCGGTGGCTGTGGCCAGCGGAGACACCCGCGGGTTCGCCGAGGGCGATCCGGGGGCCCGCATCCACTCGGACCTCGGGCCCGAGGACGGCGATGTCGTCGTCATCAAGAAGAGGGTCAGCGCTTTCGCGGGCAGCGACCTCGACATGGTGCTGCGGGCGCAGGGCGTCGACTCGCTCGTCCTGACCGGGATCGCCACCAGCGGTGTCGTGCTCTCGACAGTCCGTCAGGCCGCGGACCTGGACTTCGGCATCACGGTGCTGGAGGACGGCTGCCTGGACAACGACCCGGAGGTGCACCGGGTGCTGACCGGCAAGGTCTTCCCGCGCCAGGCGGACGTCGTGTCCGTCGACGAGTGGGCCGATTCGATCGCGTCGCACAAGTAGGGCGCGACCAGGCGGTACGTGCGGTACATGCGGTGTACGGGGTGCACGCGGTGCGCCTCGTACACCCGGTCACCCCCGTGCACCCCGTACACGCGGTACACCGGTATATGGCCGAGGCGCTTCCGCCCGCCCTTCCGCCTGCGTCGGTGTAGGTCCGTGCACGTCGTCCGGTCGTGCGCGCCGCGCCGGCCGGAGCTCTGCGCGGGCGCGTGCGGGCGGCCGTTCAGGAGCGCGTCACGCGCACCGTGTACTTCCCGTCCGCCGACTTCGAGACCACGGAGATCGTGAGGTGGTCGTCCTTGTCGGTGAAGGTCTGCCCGGGCTCGTACGTCGCGTCGGAGAGTTCGGCCTGCACGTTGGGCAGCCGCGTACAGCCGCCACTGTGCTTGGTGCTGTCGGAGATGGTGATCGGGCCCTGCCCGGTGTCGACCGACGCGTCCACGCGGTAGATCAGGACGCCCGGCCGGCACACCGCCTGGTCGTTGCCCGCGTGGGTCCGCACCTCGACGGCGTACCCGGCCTGTTGCGACAGCGGAATGAAGATCATCTTCCGGCCGCCTCGGGTCTCCAGCGGCTCCAGCTCCCGTTCCAGCGTGCCCTGCGCGGAGGCGCAGCTGACCTGGTCGTCGTCGAGCCAGCCGAGCTTCCACTTGTGCCAGCCCAGCATGTCGTTGTCGGCTCCCCAGTCCTCGGACATGATGTCCCAGTGGCCGACCGAACTGCCGCCTGCCGTGGTGTAGAGGTCGGGCAGTCCGAAGGTGTGGCCGTTCTCGTGCGGGAGCACCCGGAAACCGGTCTGCTTGTACGATCCTGAGCCGTCGTCCTGACGGCTGTACACAAAGGATGTGTTGGACAGCGGGACGCCGTCCGCGTGCGGGGCGTCCTTGTTGCCGGAGAAGGTCACGGACAGCACTGTGTCCAGCGCCGAGGGGCCGGCGTTCGGCGTCACCAGGATGTTGATGATGTCGTACTTGCTGAAGTCGACCGTCGGGTTGGCCGCCTTGATGATGTCGTCGACGAGGTGGTGGTACCCCGGCTCGTACGGGGAACCGCGGTTGATCCCGTAGGCGCTGAAGGCCTTGGGCATACGCAGCCAGTGGGTGATCGGCGTCTCGGGCCGGTAGTGCAGCCGGCCGTACGAACCGGTGTTGAACCACGCCGCCGTCTGCGGGAAGAACTCGTGGAAACGGTCCATCGCCGTGCGCGAGCCAGGCGCGTCCGGGAAGTCGATCATCAGGTTCAGGGCGCGCACCTCACCGGTCGAGCGGGCGTACCCCGTCTTGGTGGGCAGGCCCTCGGACATCTGCACCGCGCTGCCGGTCTTTGAGCTGATGCGGCACGGCCCCAGCACCGCGTCCCCGTGGGCGGAACCCGGGCCAGCCGAGGCGCGGATGGCCATGGGTGATCCGCTGGCGGTGGTCAGGACGGCGAGCGTGAGCGCGGCGAGCCCGGCGAACACGCCGGCGCGGCGCCGATGGGTGAGGCGGCGCGTGCCGCGGCGGCCGCGGGGCCTCGGCCGGTGCGCGTCCGAGCCCGAGCCGCGAGCGCTGCCGCTGCCGTGGCGGCCGCCCGCGCGGAGGGGGGGGCGGGCGCCCGGGGGGGGGCCCGG
>NZ_JAIUKE010000085.1 GCF_020176795.1 Streptomyces sp. 8L | reverse complement strand
GGCAGGAAGAGCGCGGGAGTCCTGGTCGAGGCGGGCCGCGTCGTTCCGGGTACTGGGGATACCCGCGTGTCCCTCGTAGCTGGGGGTGGGGACGGCGATGGGGGGCGTCCGGACGCGGTCGCGGGTCGGTCCCCGCCGCCCCGCTCGTTGGCGTCCCGACCACCTCGTCCGGGGCGCTTTCTTGGCTGCGCCGCTGTCCGGGCTCGCGGGCCCCGGCGGCCTCGCGCGTGCGGGCGCTGGGAGCGGCGGGCGGAGCGAGTGCCCCGCGAGGCGTGTGACTTCGGGATCGGAGAGCACAAGGACCGTATAGGCAGGATGAGTTCACACGCGGGAGGTAGCGATGAGTACTGCTGGGCCGGGGCACGAGGTGGGGCGTCCCGCTGGAGGACCGTGGTGGCGGTTCGTCCCGCGCAACAAGGCGTCCGGTTGGCTGGCGCTGGCAGCCGGTGTGGTGCTGGCGGCGCAGAGCGTCTTCTTCCTGGTCGCGTACGACTTCTCGTTCCAGAGCGCGATCGAGGTCCTCGTGGGCCTCCTCGGCGTGGCGCTGATCGTGCGGTCCGTCGACGGACTGCGGGTACTCGACCGGCAACCCTCGCGCCCATGAGGCCGACGTATGCCGCTCTCCGTCCCGCGCCAGGGCTGGTGATGAGCCGACAGGCGCGCACCGCGGGGCACGGGACGCGTGGCACGGCGACGGCGGGACAACGCGGTCAGGGGCCCGACGCGGACAGGGCCGTGCGGCGGACTCACCCTCGCGGGTGCGACACGAGATCGCGCGCACCAACTGACGAATCGGCCATGCCGATGATTCAGGACCGCGCCGATGTGGTTGCGGAAGGCCGCCACGTCCTAGGCCGGTTCAGCCTTCTTCGCGTTGTTGTCCGCCGTCAGCTCTCTTGTAGTCCAGGTCCTCTGTAGCCCAGGTCCTCGTTCAAGGCCAGTGAGAGGCGCCGGTTGTCGAGTGTGAAGCACACGACGGCGTCGAGCAGGACGGGTACGCGATCCCGTGGTGGGGCCGCAGGGCCTCACCCGGAACCCAGGCATCGTCCCACGCCCGCATCGCGCTGCTCGGCGCCAGCCCGGCGGCCACCTGGCGCGCCGCGCGGCAGCCCATGAGCGGCGCCTCGCAGCTGTCGTCGCCCTCGACGGTGTCTTCGACGCCGTCCCCGGCCTGCTGGCTCATCCGCCCCGTGTTCATGCCGCACCAGATATCCGGTTTCCCGCCTCGCGGGCGCTCCGGGCCCGGACACACTCACGGCCGGTTCGTTCTCCAGGCCGAGCACGGTGAGGACCTTCGGCTCGGAGGCTGTCACCTGTCCCCGGCCAGCGACTTGGCCCGGGGGTCGCCCCAGCGGTCGCTGTCCTTGGCGTACACGTCCGCCCGGCGCAGCGAGCGGTGCCGGTGCTCCAGGACACACAACGAGTACGCCGTCTTGTCGACCAGCCGTGTGGCACTTTGGGGTTGGCGAGGACCAGCCGCTGCCACGAGCCCGTGACCGGCTCTCCAGAGACCTCTTCAGTGCCGATCTTCTTGCGGCCGGCGGCTGTGTAGATGGCGTCGTGCGGGTTGTAGGGGGAGGGCGGGGTGGAGCCTGCTGGTGGCAAGTAGTGGCAAGCGGTGACCGCCTCGAAGGCGGCCGGCAGGAATGGCACAGGGCGGGCCCTTGGCTCCGGCGCCGCTGTGTACCCCGGGAAGAGTGGAGCGCCCGTGGTCGGTCTCGACCTTGCCGATGCCGGCGAGGATGGTCCGGTTCGTGATCACGGAAGCCTCCGTGCGACCCCGTCGGCATGCGGGCCCCTCTGGCGGGCGCGCTGTTCGAGCCAGGCCGGCGATCGAGCCGGTCCAGCGACAACCCGTCCCTGCTGCCCAGCGCGAGTCCCGTAGCCGTGGTGGCGACCGGAAGCGCGACGAGCGGGAACAGAGGCAGGGGCACCACACTTTTGGCCGCGGCCCAGGTCGCGTACGGCAGCACTCCAGCGCCGGTTGATAGAGAGAGTCCACGGGCCGTTAGTTTCCCTAGGAGGACGTCCTCGCGGTCTACGTCCGCCGGGTACGCGCACGGGGTGCGTCATGACGCGTCACCGTCCTTCTGGAAATGTCTGCTTCGGTGTTCAGGTCGGACTGGTGCCGGCGGTGGTGAGCTGAAGGCCGTGGGTGGGGGCGGTGGGCCCACGCGTCGTACGGCAGGCCGTATGGCTTGGCTTGAGGTTTCGGAGGTTGGAACGAGGGGAGCCCGGTGACCGTGTGGGTCGAGGAAGGGGAGCCGGGGACTGCGGATGCGACGCCCGGATGGCGAGCAGCCCGCCGAAGGCGCGCCACCACCAGTGGGTGATCCCGTCCGTCTGCGGTAGGGCGTGCCAGATACCCGCGCTGTCACCGGTGCCCTGGGGACCGGTTGGGGACCACACGGTGCTCGCGACTCTGAACAATACGCTCGGGAACGCACGTCCTGCACCCTAGTTCTGCCTGATATGTGCAGGTAATACCTATGACCCTCACTCCTGGGGGTCAAGGGGGCGCAGGTTCAAATCCTGTCGTCCCGACTGGAGACAGTCGCATGTCAGGGCCGGTTTCGGAGAAATCCGAGACCGGCCCTTGATCGTTGGTCGGGCCGGCGCGCTGGTACGAGCGCAGGCTCAGTGACACGGTGGCCGGAGCCGGGGCCACTCGCGGGCCTCTCCGGACGGCCCGGCCGGGCCGCGACACCTCAGGGCCCGGCCCGTCCGGGGATCAGCTCTCGCGCTCCTCGTGTGCCGCCGCCCTGAGCCGCCCGGTCTCCGTCTCGTCGGCCGTCCACACTCCCGTCGCGCCCTCCACGATTGCGACGCCGTAGTGGGTCCGGGCCGACCCGGCGGAGACGTACCCCTCCCGGACGTCGCGGAGTACCTGCTCAACGGGGCGGGTGCGGGGGTCGCCGTATCCGCCGCCGCCCGCCTGGGAGACCCGGACGATGTCGCCGGGCCCGAGCGTCACACTGCCGCTCTCCACACTGATCGCGGCCTCGCGGTCGGTGCCCGGATTGACGGTGAGCACGGACGGCCGGCCGGGGAGGCCGCCGTCCTTGCCGGCGGGCGGGGTGAGTTCGCGGCCGTTGCGGGTGGTGAACCGGGCGGGCGCCAGCACGCGGTACTCGCGCAGGTAGCCGAGGCCGCCCCGGTGGCGTCCCGGCCCGCCGGAGTCGGTGACCAGCTCGAAGCGTTCGAGGCGTACCGGGAACTCCGTCTCCAGCACCTCGACGGGGGTGAGGCTGCCGTTGGCGACGTGGACCTTGGACGCGGACACACCGTCCTTGTTCCAGCGGGCCCCCATGGCCCCGGCCGGCAGTTCGTACTGGACCTTCGGTGAGGAGAGGCCGGGAATCCGGTACGAGAAGGTGCCGTTGGTGCCGCTGCTGCTCTCGGCGATCCGGCCGTTCGCGAGGGCCTTGCCGAACGCGTCGAACAGGGCCTCCGCGGACGCCACCGCGACGGGCATGTACGTGTTGACCGGAGCGGGCGGCAGTGGGTCGAGGAGTGAGCCGGACCGGAACGACGCCGTGATCGCCTGGAAGAAGCCCGAGTTGGACGGCAGTTCCGGGTCGATGAGGCACTTGAGCGCGTAGGAGCACACCGCCCGCACCAGCGGCGGGCGGATGTTGTAGGGGCCGGTCATCTGGTCGTCGGAGCCGGTGAAGTCGAAGTCGATACGGTCGCCCTCGATCGTGACCGCGACCCGGATCGCCACCGGCTGCCCGTCGGCCATCCCCTCGGAGTGCATGAGCCGTTGGCCGGTGTACCGGCCGTCCGGCCACTGGGCAACGGCGGCCCTGATGCGCGCTTCCGTGAGGTCGAGCAGCCGCTCGGAAGCGGTGTGCAGTGTGCTCCTGCCGTACTTGGCGCACAGCGCACGCACCCGGTCGGCGGCGAGATGGGTCGCCCCGACCTGGCCGCGCAGGTCGCCCAGCACCAGGTGGGGAGTGCGGCTGTTGGCCCGCAGGAGCGTCTCCACCTCGGGCGAGGGCGAGAACGCGCGGTAGTAGCGTACGGGAGGGACCATCAGCCCCTCGTGGTAGATCTCCCTGGCCTGGCTGGAGTTGGTGCCGGGGACGAGCCCGCCGATGTCGGACTTGTGGGCGATGCTGCCGCTGAAGCCGAAGACCTCGCCCTCCACCACGATCGGTGCCACCACCGCCATGTCGGTGGCATGCGGACTGCCGCCGTAGTAGGGGTGGTTGACGAGGAAGGCGTCGCCGTCGCGCATCTCCTCCACCGGATAGGCGGCGAGGACGTTCTCGATGGTCTCCGGGAAGGCGCCGAGGTGCAGCGGAAGCACCGTGTACTGCGCGACGACCCGGCCGCTGAGGTCGGTGATGGCGCAGCTCGCGTCCTTCGACTCCCGGATGATGGTCGAATAGCCGGTGCAGAAGAGCGAGTTCTGCATCTCCTGCACCACCCCGATGAGGCTCTGCCGGATCACCTCGACGGTGATGGCGTCGGCCTCCGCCGTCGCTGTACGGCCGGGACGCCCTGCCGTGGTCTCTTCGCTCACCTGCTCGACCTCTCTTCTGCCGACGGGACTTTGGTGATCAGGAGGTTGCCGTAGTGGTCCACCTCGGCCCACTGCTCCGGGAAGACGACGACGGTGGAGTCGTACTGCTCGACGACCGCGGGTCCCGTGACACGGTGGCCGGCGCCGAGCTTCGCCCTGGCGTAGACCGGCGTCGGCACATACGACCCGGTGCCGCCCGCGGTGTCGGGGAAGTACGCGGGGCGCGAGCCGGTCACGGCCCCGGTCACCGGCCCTTCGGCGGGCGGGACCGTGGGCAGGGACACGGGCGGTACGAGACCGATGGCCTGGACCCGGTAGTTGACGACCTCCACCGACTGGTCGGGGGCCGCGTGTCCGTGGCACTGCTCGTGGATCGCGTCGAAGTCCCGCCGGTAGCCGGTGAGGTCCTCCTCGGTCAGCGGCACCGTCCGCACCGGCACCGGGTTCTCGTAGCCCTGTCCGCTGTAGCGCATGTCGAGGAAGTAGCGGTAGGACGTGCTGTCCTCGGAGAAGCCCTCCTGCGCGAGCTGCTTCGACGCGGCCAGGTGCATCTGCTCGAAGAGGCTGTTGGCGTCCTGTGCCCGGAGCTCCGACACGTCGGTCAGCCGGCTGCGGACGAGGTCGTGCTTGACGTCCGACATCAGCAGGCCGAGCGCCGAGGTCGCGCCGGGCGACGGGGGTACGAGGACACGGGGGATACCCAGGTCGAGGGCGATCTGGCTGGCGTGCAGGGGGCCCGCCCCGCCGAAGGCGACCAGGGTGAAGTCCCGCAGGTCGAAGCCGCGTTCGGTGGAGATGGACCGGATCGCCTGCCCCATCTTGACGTTGACGATACGCACGATGCCGTCGGCCGCCCGGACGGTGTCGACCCCGAGCGGGGCCGCCACCTCGGCCACCACGCGCTCCGCCGCGGCGGCGTCGACCGCGAGGTCGCCGTCCAGCAGGGACACCGGGTTGAGATAGCCGAGGACGACGTTCGCGTCCGTGACGGTCGCCGTCTGCCCGCCCTTGCCGTACGCGGCGGGCCCCGGCACGGCTCCCGCGCTGCGCGGGCCGACGTGCAGGGAGCCGTGCGGGTCGACGACGGCCACCGTGCCACCGCCCGCGCTGACGGTGTTGATGTCCAGCATCGGTACGGCGATGTGCCGGCCCTCCAGTGTGTTCTGATCGGAGACCGTCGGCTCACCGCCCTGGACGAGGGCGACGTCGCAGCTCGTGCCGCCCATGTCGAAGGTGATGAGGTCCTCGATACCGACCGCCCGGCTGATCGCCACGGAGGCCGTCACCCCTCCCGCGGGGCCCGACAGGATGGTGGCGACACCCCGGTCCGGCGTCCGGTCGAAGGGCACGGAGCCGCCGTTGCTCTGCATGGTGAACCTGCGGCCGGGGGCGACGCCCAGCCGCTCCAGCGCGGCGGAGAGCCTGCCGACGTAGCGGCCGACCACAGGGGAGACATAGGCGTTGATCACCGTCGTGCTCAGGCGGACGTACTCCCTCATCTGCGGCAGCAGCTCGCTCGACGTCGTCACCCAGAGGTTCGGATCGGCCTTGCGCAGTGCGTCGGCGAGGCGCTGTTCGTGTTCGTCGTTCAGGAACGAGAACAGGAGGCTGACGGCGACCGACTCCACTCCGCTCTCGCTGAAGCGGCGCACCGCCTCGGCCACCTCCTCGTCGGAGACCGGCTCCAGCACGGCGCCGGACGCGGCGAGACGCTCCGTCACCTCGACGGTGTCGCTCTCCGCCGCGAGCAGCGCGGGCTTGGTGTATCCGAGGTCGAACACGGAGGGGCCGAAGGGGCGGGACTGCTCCATCGCCTCGTAGACCCCGCGGAACCCCCGGGTGACGGCCAGCCCGACCCGGGCGCCCCGCTCCTCCAGCAGCGCGTTGGTCCCGACGGTCGTGCCGTGGGTGAAGACGGAGATCGCGTCCGACGGTACCCCCTGTTCCGCCAGTGTCGTCAGCCCGGTGAGCAGGGCCTGGTCCGGCTGGAGCGGGCTGGAGGGGACTTTCATGATGCGGTAGGTGCCGTCGGACTCGTCGAAGACGACGAAGTCGGTGAACGTGCCGCCGGTGTCGGTCGCCACGCGGTAGGACGGGGGACGCTCGGACATGAGCCGCGTACCTGCTTTCTGGGGGGAGGTCGACACCCCGTTCGTTCAGCTGAGGGAAGCGGTGGGACATCGGGAGAAGACGAGGGACATCGGAGGGAAATCCAGGGAAATCCAGGGAAGGGGACGGGGCCGGTGGGGCCGCCGGGCAGCGGTCCCACCGGCAGCCGGTCGGCGGACCGGTCGCCCCCGGGAGCGGCCGGACGCACGACGAGGCCGGCCGGCCCCCGGGCCTCAGTCGCCCGTGGAGATGAGGGCGCCGCCGTCGACCAGGAGATCCGTACCGGTGATGAAGCCGGCCTCGGCACCGGCCATGAACGCGACCGCACCGGCGATGTCCTCGGGGGTGCACGCGCGTCCCACGAGGTTGCGGCGCTCGCGGTTCTCCGGCTCGACGTCGGAACCGACGGGCGAGCCCACCTTGTTGGGGCTGACCGTGTTCACACGGATGTGGTGCGGACCGAGTTGGACCGCGAGCGAGCGGACGAGCGCGTAGAGGGCGGCCTTCGCCGTCGGATAGGCGAGCGCGTTCTTCCGCGCGAACTGACCCGACGTGGAGCCGATGTGCACGACGACACCGCCGCGCCCCTCCGCCACCATCTTCTTGGCGACGTACTTCGTGGTCAGGAACGCGGAGGTGAGCGACACGTCGAGCACCTTGCGCCACACGTCGTCCGCGAGGTCGAGCACCGTGGTCGGCCGGTCGGTGATGGCGACGCAGTTGACCAGTGTGTCGATGTGGCCGAGCTCGGCCCACGCCGTGTCGACCAGCCTGGTCACGTCGGCCGCCGAAGAGACATCGGCCGTGACGGGCACGGCACTTCCCGGGTACTGCTCGTTCAGGTCCTTGGCGACCCGCGCCGCGGCCTCCCCGTCGAGGTCCGCGACGGCCACCCGGGCGCCCTCGCGGGCGAAACGGGCGGCGATGGCGGCGCCGACGTTCCGGCCGGCCCCCGTGACCACGGCCCGCCTGCCCTCCAGTTGGGACGACATGTCAGTTCTCCTCCGTTGTGGATTGTCCTTCGTGCCGCGTGCGGGACACCGCGCCCGGCCTCTGTACGCGGCGGCTCCCGCCACCGGCCGGGCGGGGCCCGCCCGCGTTCCGGCCGGTCCCGCGGGGAGCCACGCGGCCCCGCACGGTGGCCGGGCCGCTCACGCGCCGTACCGGCTCAGGTCGTAGCGGCGCGGCTTGAGCACGCGGCAGACCTCGCGGTTGACGGCGGCCTGCGGCAGGCCGATGCCCTTGGCTGTGGCCATCTCGGAGACGATCTTCATGTCGTCCTCGGCCCAGGCCATCGTCTGGTTGTTCCAGTTGTCGAGTGCGTGGTTGGCGGCGCTGGACATCTTCAGGGCCTCGCGGAGTGTGTCGATGTCGACGCCGTGCCGGTGGGCCAGGGCGAGCCCCTCGTGGTCGGCGACCAGGCAGGCCCACAGGATGAGGTTGTTGACCGCCTTCGCGACCTGCCCGGCGCCGATGTCACCGATCCTGACGACGTCCGCGGAGTAGGCGTCCGCGACACCGGTGAACTTCGCCGTCGCCTCCTCGGTGCCGCCCAGCAGGGAGAGCAGTTCGCCGGCGTCCGCGGCCCACGAGCCCCGGCACACAGGGGCGTCCACGACATGCACCCCGTGCTTCTGGGCCGCCTCGGCCAGGCCGCTCATGACCTCGGGCGACACCGTGCTCAGCACGGCCACCACGGCGCCCTCCCGCAGCGCGCCGAGCATGCCGTCCGTGCCGAGCATGATCTCCCTCAGCTGCTCCTCGTAGCCGACGCAGACCATCACCGTGTCGCAGTCCTGGGCGATCTCGCGCGTGGTGCGGACGAAGCGCGCCCCGCGCTCGGTCACCGCGGCGTCCTTGCCCGGATCGATGTCGTGCACCAGCACGGTGAAGCCGTGGTCGACCAGGTGGCCGATGATGGGCAGGCCCATCCGGCCCGCGCCCAGCAGTCCGACCGTCGTCTGTTGTGAAGCCATGCGGAATCTCTCCTAATGCCGGGGGAACGGGATTCGCGGGGGCTGACCGTCGCGGCGAATCCGGGAGGGCGCGTCCTGTGGGGCGCGCCGGGGACGGCACGGTCCTCGCCGTCCGGTCTGATGGGCCGGATCAGTCGCGCTGCCAGCGCAGGGCCCACTGTTCGAGCATGCCCACGAGCAGCATGCCGATCGCGATCATCAACATGAGCACGACGATGCCGGCGAACACCGTCGCCGAGTCGAAGTTCTGCGTGGCGGTGTTGATGAGGTAGCCGACCCCGTCCTGCGAGGCGATGAACTCGCCGACGATCACACCGATCATGGCGAACGACACCGAGGACTTCATGCCGGACAGCACCGGGACGCTGATCTGCGGCAGGGTCACCTTGCGGATGACCGTGGCCCGTCGGGCGCCCATCACACGCAACACGTTGACGAGGTTGTCGGGCATGGTCCGCACACCCATGTAGGTGTTGTAGAACATCACGAAGAACACCGTCATGGCGGCGATGGCGATCTTCGACTGGACGCCGATGCCGAACCAGATGAGGAAGAGCGGGGCGAGGGCGATCTTCGGGATGCCGTTGACGGCCGCGATCAGGGGGCTCAGTACGGCGGCGCCGAGGCGCCAGTACCCGAGGCCGAGCCCGACGACGAGCCCGCCGACGACCCCCACGGCGTAGCCGAGGACCAGTTCCTCGGCGGTGACACGGATGTCCGTCCAGAGGCCGGGCTGCACCCCCGTGGCGTACTCCCAGAGTGTCTTCGCCACGTGCACGGGGCTGCTGATCAGGTAGTCGGGCACCAGCCGGACGTCCGCCAGCTGCCACAGTGCGAGGACCACCGCGAACACCAGGACGCGCAGGGCCCAGGTGCTCCAGGCGGGTCCCGAGCGCTCCCGGCTCTCGTCGTCGGGCGGGGCGGAGAGCGCGGCGGTGTCCTCCGCGGAGGCCAAAGCTGTCCGAGTGCTCACTTCGAGGGTCCTCCCATCGAGATCTCGGCGGCGAACATGTCCCACAGGACGCGGTGTTGCTCGGCGAACTCGCGCGACTCCGAGATGTGGAACGCGTCGCGGGGGCGTGGTATCCCCACCGGTGCCGACGCCTTCACCCGGCCGGGCCGCCGGCTCATCACGATCACCCGGTCGGCCAGGGTGAGTGCCTCGGAGAGGTCGTGTGTCACGAACAGGACCGTCTTCTGGTGCCTGTCCCAGATGTCCAGCAGTGTGTCCTGCATGACGGCCTTCGTCATGGCGTCGAGGGCTCCGAAAGGCTCGTCCATGAGCAGGATCGGCGGGTCGTACACCAAAGTGCGGGCGATGGAGCACCGTTTCTGCATGCCGCCCGACAACTGGTGCGGGTAGCTGGTGCGGAACTGGCCGAGGCCCACCAGCTCGATCCACTGGTCGACGAGCCTGTCCTGCTCCTGCGACGGTGTCTTCCGGATCTGCAGTGGCAGCCGGATGTTCTCGTCCACCGTGAGCCAGGGCAGCAGGTTGGAGTCCTGGGTCACATAGCCAATGTCGGGGACCAGCCCCGCGACCGGCCGTCCGTGCACCGTGACCTGCCCGTGCGACGGCGGGGTGAGCCCCGCCACCAGATTGAGCAGGGTGCTCTTGCCGCAGCCGCTGGGCCCCACGATCGCGCAGAACTCGCGCTCCTTCACATCGAACGACACCTCGTGCAGTGCCTCCACCGGGGTGGAACTCCGGCGGCTGCGGAACATCAGGGACACCTTGTCGAAGCGGACCGCGTGGTCCTCCGGAGCCGGGTCCGGCGCCGTTGTGGTGGTGCCCTTCGGTCCGGGCCCTTCCTTTTGCCTCTGCATGCGGATCACCTGTTCGCGTTGGTGGCAGGCCGGGATGACGGGGCGCCGGCACAGGACGGCGACGCGGCGGAGGCGCGAGGCGTCGGTCCGGGTCCCGGCCCAAGTCCTTCGTCCGGTTCGGGTCCTCGGCTTCCGGCCCGGCTCTCCGGTCCTCGGTCCCGGTCAGGGGCGGAGCCCTGGTGGCTCGCGGGCGGCCGTCGCCCGAAGGGGGGAAGCGGTGGGTCGCCGGCTAACCGGCGCTTTCGGAGGCGGGGGACGACGACGGAGCCGGAGTGTGCAGTCTCTCCGTGTCGATGTAGTCGTTCGTCCAGGTCCCCTGGTTCTCCTTGAGGTTGACCGAGGACGTGTCGGGCACGTCGCTCCCCTTCGCCTCGTCGCGGACGCCCTCCCAGCCCGCGGCGGACATCTTCCCGTCGGGTGCGAAGGTGACGTACGTCAGGCTCTGCATCAGGACGTCGTCGCTCATCTTGGGATAGTGCTTGCGTTCCACGTCCAGCACGGACCGTGGGTCCTTGGCCATGGTGTTGTCCGCGCGGGCCATTCCTGTCGCGACCGCCTTGACCACGTCCGGATGCGCCTTGGCGAACCTGGAGGACACCACCAGTACGTCGTAGGCCATGTTCTTGAGCGCGGGTACGGAGTGCAGGCTCGCGATGATGTCCGCCTGGCCCTGTGCCTGGGCGAGATAGCTGTTGGGAGGCGAGAGCAGGATGGCGTCGATCTGTCCGTGCTGCACCGCCGCGAGCGCGGCGGCCTGGGTCTTGATCACGATGGTCTTGAACTGGTCCTGCTTCACCCCCGCCTGCTTCATCAGGTAGTGGTAGTACGTCAGGTCCGTGGTGGAGACGACACCCAGGGTGGAGCCCGTCAGGCCCTTCATCACCGTCTTGAGCGGCTGGTTCGCCGAAAGGTGGTGGTCCTTGACCCAGCTCTTGGAGGCGGCCAGTTGAAGCGACACACCGTAGTCGAGTGACGCGACGGCCTGGAGCGGAACCCGTTTGGTCTTCGCGCTCAACAGTGCCGTCGAGGACGCGGTGACGAACTGGACACTGCCGCTTTGCAGCGCGGCGAAGGCGGTGCTGCTGCCACCGAGCAGTTCCTGCTTGGCCGTTACTCCCTCCTTCGCGAAATAGCCCTTGGCCTGGGCCACGTCCACGGTGGTGAAGCCGACGGTGTCCACCGCCTTCCCTATGGTGACCTCCTTCTTCCCGTCCGGGGCGGTGTGGACGGCAGCGTTCGACAGGTTCGCGCACGCGGTGGCCAGGACCCCGACGAGCAGGGCTGCCATCGTCGCCCGCAGCCTCCACCGCCCCGGGCGGCGGGCCGGTGAGGACCGGCCGCCTCGCCGCCGTTCCGTTCCGGTACGTGCACAGGTCTGATCTCGCATCGGGTGTCCCGTTCTCGAATCGGATGGTGGACACAGCCGGCCGTAACCGCGCAGACGACGCCGAAACACAACGGCTCGCCCGGCATTCTCCGAGGTGATGCAAGTGGCTGATGGCCTAACCATCTAACCCTTGATTTGATTCGACCATCGGCTCGCCGCGTGCGTCAAGGGTCGTGCAGCCGCCGCGCGAACGTCCTCCGGCGGGGCTGTGCGACCGGGCCGAAGGCTCTGCCCGCCGTGTGTGGCGCGCCGTCCCGCCGGTCGGCGACGCGGGGCATATGACGTCCCGCACCGCGCGCTCAGCCCGTGCCTCGGCCCTCTCCCACGAGTCGTTGACCGGGGACCTCGCGTTCACCGAGGGCCGTGGAACGCCGAGCTGGGCGCCGCGTTCGTGGGGCGGAAGGCCCGGCGCGCCCTGCGCGTCCTCGTACTCGGCCGGGTCGTCGCCGGCCCCGCGGCCGCTGCCCGCTTCCGGGCTCGGGGACGCCCAACTCCCGCCCATAGCTTGGCCATCGGCACACTGCTCGTCGTCAAGTGCCACTCGCCGTGGGCCGCGCCGTACGGGCTTGGGGCCGCCGGGTCGGCCAGCGCCGGGCCGCCCGTGACCGTCACATACTGGTGGACGGACGTGCTGGAGACGGCCTGGTCACGGCTGATGCGCTGGGCGCGGCGCCCATAGGGCCCGCCGCACCGCCTGTCCGTCAGGCGTCGCGCGTTCCGTCCGCCGCGCTGGAGTCGGCCGCGCCGGAGTCCGCTGCATCGGCCAGAGGCAGTGCGGCCCGCACGTCGCTGAGGGCCTGCCGCGCCACGTCGCCGAAGCCGTCGCCGTCCGTCGATTCGGACCAGCGTTCATACGCGATCTTCATGGCGAGCGCGCCCAGTTCCGCGGTCACGCTTGATGCCAGGTCGGGCACGCCGCGCTGCTTGAGCGCGTCGGCCATCGCCGCGGTGAGGCCGAGGCCCTTCAGCGCCTCCCGTTCCCGCAGCTCCGGGTTGGCGGCGATCACCGCCAGCCTGCGGGCGCTGAACGGGAGGCGAGCGGGCGTGAAGGCCTTCCTCCCGACCACGTCCAGAGCGTGGGCCACCGCCTCGAACGGGGTGGCGGTGGCGGGTGCCTCCGCGATCCCGTCGGCGAGCAGTCCGGCCATCGTCGTTCCGCCGAAGAGCACTTCCCGCTTGTCCTGGAAGTGCCGGAAGAAGGTGCTCTTCGTCAGCCCCGCGCGCTCCGCGATCTCGATCACCGTCGTGTTCTCGTAACCCCGCTCGTCGAACAGTTCGAGGGCGGCGACGGCGAGTCGTTCTGATGCGTTGGGTTGCCAGCGGGCCATGAGGACAGTCTACGGCACATGGTCCCGTCGCTTGTGACGGCGATGAGACCAAGTCCCATCATCGTTCCGTTCCGCCTACCAGCGGCGTGGACATCGGCACCGCCTCGGAGAATCCGTCCGGGTTCCCCGAGGCCCACTAGGCGTCGCGCCCGTCGCGTACGGGGACCCCGGAGCGCCCAGGTTGCCACTGGGCCCGCCGCATCGACTGACGTGAATACGCCTTGACGCCGCGCGACGAGGCCGGGTCGTAGACCGACGAAACCGCCGATCCAAGTCCGAAATGGGAGGGCGGGCAACATTTCCGGACTCGGAGCTCCGTACCGGAAAGGGTGGGTACGTGACCCCACGGCCACTGGCGCATTCGCACCGTGCGGTCGGCGCCGATCCGGTGGGTTGTCACTGACCGTCCTGCTTTCCCGGGGGCCTGTCGGTGTGGCGGGTGCCACGTCCGTTGGAGGTTTCACCTGCGTGGACATTCTCTCGGCGGCCGGCCGGCGGACGGTGTGGAGGCGGACGAGAGCAGCTCGCAAGGCGTTCCAGATGCAGGGGAGTTGGCCGATGAGACCGCGATCGGTGGAGGCTCCGGCCGCCCTGCGCCCCACCGCTGACCGGTCGCGGGCAAAGCCCTGGCCAAGGATGTCATCGCAACCGCAGTGGCCATTGTTTGATGGATAGTATTATTTTCGTTTGGTTGTGTTTGCTGCATGTGAAAAGAGTTAACTTCCGTGCCGTTTGCACCCGGGACATATGCGCCCGGACGAAGGTAGGGTTCAGTGAATCGAGCTCTTTCAGCCACTCTGGCAACGGCGTTCGTGGCGGGCATATCGCTCTCCGCCATGGGCGTCGGCGGCGCCTCCGCCGCACCAATCGCCCCCGCGATCGGCGGTGCCGCGTCGGGCGGACCCGTCATCGTGGTGCTGGCCGACCAGCACGCGAATCTCATGTTGAAGGCCCAGGGCGCCTCCCGTACCTCGGCCACCCGGTCCGACCAGCGGTCGATCGTGTCCGACATCAAGGCCAACGGCGGTACAGACATCCGGCAGTTGGTGAGTGTCAACGCCGTCGCCGCCCATCTGTCCGCGGCGGAGGTCGCCCGGCTGCGCGGCAACCCCGCCGTCACCCAGATCCTCCCGGACGCGGCGATCACCGTCGACCCTGGTGCGAGTACCGCGCACGCGAAGCCGGCGAAGCTCAACCCGGCCCTGTGCCCCGCCAATCCGAAGAAGCCGTTCACCGAGCCGGAGGCGCTGTCCGTCGTACACGCGTCCTCCGACGACCCCAAGGCCAAGGACGAGGCCAACGACATCGCGACCGGCAAGGGTGTGATCGTCGCCAATGACGGCATCAACGCCCTCGCGGGGAACCCGAACTTCATCCGCAAGGACGGCACGCCCGTCGTGCTCGATGCGCCTGACCCGACCGCGGACGCCAGCGACGGCGAGTACTACGGTGACGCCTCGTCGATCGCCGGCCAGGGCACGGTCGTCTACGACTACTCCAAGGAACTCCCCTTCTCGGGCCTGCCGAAGGGCTGCACCTTCACGATCAAGGGCGTCGCGCCGGACGCCTCGCTGGTCGACACCTCACTGATCGACACCCCGCCCAGCGGTGCCGACGGCACGGTGCGGCAGCCGGAGTCCGAGGTCATCGCGGGTATCGACCACGCGGTGGTGACGGAGCACGCGGACATCATCTCCGAGTCCTACGGCTTCACTCCGAGGCCCGGCCAGTACGCACCCTTCTACGCGGCGAACGACGCCGCCATCGCGGCGGGCGTGACCGTCGTCGTGTCCTCCGGTGACAGCGGCGACTCAGGCACCGTGTCCTCGCCCGCCACGGACCCGCTGGCCATCGCGGTCGGTGCGACGAACACACTGCGCCTCAATGCCCAGGCCACCGGCTACACCAAGTGGACCAACAACGACATCACCCCGCTGTCCTCGGGTGGCACGGCACCCAACAACCGCGTCGTCGACCTGGCCGCCCCGGGCTACGGCGGTGAGGCGGCGTGCAACCCGAACGGCAGTGACTGCCCGACCAACACGCAGACGGAGGCCTTCGGCGGCACGAGCGAGTCGTGCCCGATCGTGGCCGGTGCCGCCGCCGACGTCATCCAGGCGTACGCCGACACCCACCACGGCGCGAAGCCGGCACCGGCGCTGGTCAAGCAGATCCTCACCAGCACCGCGACCGACATCGGCGCGCCCGCCGACCAGCAGGGCTCCGGCCTGCTGGATGTCGACGCGGCGGTCAAGGCCGCGCAGCAGGCGCCGGGCAGCACACTCTCCCACCAGGGCGGGACGGCCAAGGGCGCCGGGCTGGTCGTCACCTCGCCGACCCAGCTGGACATCACGCACACCGCCGGGCAGAGTGCCCAGTCGGTGACGCTGTTCAACACCAGCGGCAAGGACACCACGGTGCACGCGACCTACCGTTCGCTGGGGCGGGCGCGGCAGCTCGGCAGGACCGTCACCGAGCGCGTCAGCGCCCCCGACCCGAGCCTGCCGGTTCCGGCCGAGGGCGCCCGGGCGGCCAGGCCCATCACGTTCGACGTGCCCAAGGGCCTGGACCGGCTCGACGCCGACATGATCATCCAGGACCCGACCAATTCGGCCATCCTGTCCTACACACTGATCGACCCGAAGGGCCGCCTGACCCAGATCTCGTACGACTACGGCACGGCGTCCACCACACCGGGACGGCCTGGCACGGTGTCCAACATCCAGCACGTCGAGGTCACCGCACCCGTGCCGGGCAGGTGGAAGGCCGAGATCCTGTGGGCCAACGGCCGTGCCCACCTGCAGGAGCCGCCGAACGTGCCGGGCACGTACACCGGCGACATCTCCTTCCGGACCACAGGGGCACACTATGTGACAAGCCCGGCGGCGCACCAGCAGCGGATCAGGGCACACTCCAGTGCCACCGTCCCGCTGCGGGTGGCCATGCCGAGGGCGCCCGGCGACCACCCGGAGTCGGTCCAGTTCGTCGCGGGCAACGGTGCCAGGACGTCCGTGCCGGTCGCCCGCCGGACGCTGATCCCGTCGGCGGGCGGCACGTTCGACACGACGATCACCAGCACGGTCGGCCGCCAGGTCGGGCAGATCAGCACCTTCAACCTGGATGTGCCGGCCGGCAAGAAGGACCTGGACGTCAGCTTCAGGACGCCGGACGCGAGCGCCGACAACCCGATGACGTTCTGGCTGCTCGACCCGGACGGCACGGTCGTGCAGAAGGTGGCGTCGGCTCCGACCACCGACGCCTCGGGCAACACGATCGCGACCGCGAACCTGGTCGCCCCGGCCCCCGCGGCGGGGCGGTGGGAGATCGATGTGGAGCTCAACCTGACGACCAGCGGCAAGGAGTTCACCCAGCTGGTGGGCGGTCTGGTCGCGTACGACAAGGCGCCGGCCACCGGGACCGGACGCCGGCAGTGACCAACTGAGCGCTTTGAGAGGGTAGTTCGACCGGTTCCCGGGCAGCAGCGGCTGCCCGGGCACCGTCGTGCGGGAACCCCGTACGGCCGTCGGCGCCGACGCTCGGGACAGCTCGTCCCGGGGCGCTCGACCGCGGACGTGAGCGCGTCCAGGCATCGTGGCGTGGCTCGGTGTCCACCCGGCACACGCCCAGTGTGACGACCCCGCCCTCCGGTCCGCGGTGTCACGACAGGCCCACGGCCGGGTTCCGCCGTCCGGTCCGGGGTACCCCGTGATCGGGGGAGGGCGGGCCGCCGAGGGCGCTCGTAGAGTGGACAACAGCGACAGCGGCCTGAAGGAGCGAGTGCGATGGCAACTCTGTTGTCATTGAACGTGGGGATGCCCGAGGACGTCCCGTGGCAGGGCAGGACCGTGCACACCGGAGTGTGGAAGTACCCCGTGGCCGGCAAGCGTGTCGTGCGGCGGCTCAACGTCGACGGGGACGGGCAGGGCGACCTCCAGGGCCACGGCGGCGAGCAGCGGGCCGTGCTCGTCTACCAGATCGACTCGTATGCCTACTGGGAGAGGCAACTCGGGCGTGACGACTTCGAGTTCGGCCAGTTCGGCGAGAACTTCACCGTCGAAGGACTGCCCGACGACGAAGTGTGCATCGGCGACCGGTACCGCGTGGGCGAAGCCGAGTTCGAGGTCACCCAGCCGCGTGTCACCTGCTATCGGGTCGGTATCCGGCTGGGGGAGCCCCGGATGGCGTCCCTGCTCGTCGCCCACCACCGGCCGGGCTTCTATCTGCGGGTCATCGAGGAGGGCCGGGTGGAGGCGGGCGACGAGATCGTCAGGACGCGGTCCGGGCCCGGCGCGCTCACCGTGGCCGAGACCGACGCCCTGCTGTATCTGCCGGACCGCGACCCGCGACGGCTCCGCGCGGCTCTCGACGTCCCGGCCCTGAGCCCCGGCTGGCGGCAGTCGTTCGACGCCCTCGTGAACGGCGGGCCGGACGGCGCCGAGGCGGACGCGGGCTCCCGTGCGACAGAGCCCGGGTGGGCGGGATTCCGGCCGCTGCGCGTGGTGAGCACGGTCCGCGAGACGCCGTCGGTGCTGTCCGTGCGTCTCGCCGCCGAGGACGGCGGCGCCCTTCCCGCACCCAGGGCGGGCCAGTACCTGACCCTGCGGGTGAACGGCGCCGGGGACCCCGCCCCCGTCCGCAGCTACTCCCTGTCGTCCGGTCCTGACGCGGACGACTACCGCATCAGTGTCAAACGCGAGGACCAGGGGATGGTCAGCCGCTATCTGCACCGCTCGCTCAAGCCCGGGGCCGTACTGGGGGCGGCCGCGCCCCGCGGAGACTTCACCCTGGCGCCGGGGGAGGGCCCCGTCCTGCTGGTCTCCGCCGGAATCGGTGTCACACCGTTGCTGTCCATGCTGTACGAGCTCGCCGCCGAGGAGAGCGACCGGCCGGTCTGGTGGATTCACACGGCCAGGTCGCCCGCCGAGCACGCCTTCGCCGACGAGGCGCACCGGCTGCTCGGCTCGCTCGGCGACAGTCGTGAGTGTGTGTTCTACACAGGTGAGTACCCGGAGGGAGAGCTAGCCGAGGGGGTCAGCAGGGGGCGGCCGACCGAGGACGCCCTGCGCGCCCTCGGGCTTCCGGCGGAGGCGACGGCGTACCTGTGCGGACCCGATGCCTTCATGGCGGCGATGCGGGAGAGCCTCGGACGGTTGGGGATCGATCCGGGCGCGGTGCACAGCGAGGCGTTCGGCGCGCTCGGAACCATCAACCCGGGCGTGGTCGGGCACCGCGACACGCCGCCGCACCAGCCGCCGGGCGAGCCGGGCACCGGCCCCGTGGTGACCTTCGCCCGCAGCGGGCTGTCCGTGCGCTGGCCGGCGGACCAGCGCTCCATCCTGGACCTGGCGGACGCGTGTGATGTGCCGACCCGCTACGCCTGCCGTACGGGCGTGTGCCACACCTGTGCCACCCGGATGATCGCGGGCGAGGTCGAGTACCGGCCCACTCCGCTGGAGCCGCCCGCGGCGGGCGAGGTGCTCATCTGCTGTGCGCGACCCGGGGAAGACGTGGTGATCGATCTCTGACGACGCGGTGCCCGATCGAGGCTCTAACCCGATTGGAGCGTTTGACCAGTTAGCTGCCGCATGGTTGGATCTAACCATCAAAGACAAGTGAGGGAGTTAGTCATGGCCACTGTGCACTACCGGTACGCCACCGTTTCGGGCCGACGGCTCTTCTATCGCGAGGCGGGACCCGCGGACGCCCCGGCCGTGGTGCTGCTCCACGGCTTTCCCACCAGCTCGTTCATGTTCCGCGACCTCATCCCGCTGCTCGCCGGCCGGTACCGCGTCATCGCGCCCGACCATCTCGGCTTCGGTTTCTCCGACGCGCCGGGCGTGGCGGAGTTCGACTACACCTTCGACGCGCTGGCCGGCCTGACCAAGGGCCTGCTCGATCAGATCGGTGTCTCGCGCTACGCGATCTACGTGCAGGACTACGGCGCCCCCATCGGCTGGCGGCTGGCCGTGAACCACCCCGGCTCGGTGACCGCGATCATCACCCAGAGCGGCAACGGCTACGACGATGGCTTCGTCGAGGGCTTCTGGCAGACGGTCTGGGACTACCAGCGCGAACAGACCCCGCAGACGGAGGGCGCGATCCGCGGCGCGCTCAGCCTCGACGTCACCAAGTGGCAGTACCTGACGGGCGTCCCGGACGAGACGCTCGTCAGCCCCGACACGTGGCACCACGACTACCAGCTGATCTCCCGCCCGGGCAACGACGAGATCCAGCTCAAGCTGTTCCGCGACTACGCGGCCAACCCGCCCCAGTACCCGGCGCTGCACGCCTACTTCCGCGAGGCGAAGCCCCCGCTGCTCGCCGTCTGGGGCAAGGGCGACCCGATCTTCGGCCCCGCGGGGGCCGAGGCGTTCGCCCGTGATCTGCCCGACGCGGAGATCCATCTTCTGGAGGGCGGCCACTTCCTGCTGGAGAGTGCCCTCGACGAGGCCGCGGGCCTCATCACCGGCTTCCTGGACCGAACCCTGACGCGCTGACACCCTGACCGGACGCGGGGCCGGGGGAGCCACCTCCGCCCCGGGCGGTGGGTCCGGTGCGCCGTCTCCTTCCCGTACGGGGCGCCTCCGGCGACGCGCGCATCCCGCCGCCGTCGCGGGAGCCGACCGCTGAGAACGCGGGCGTGCAATGGACGCCTTGGGCCCGAGGTGGCTGGGGCAGTCCGGCTTGGCGCGTCAACTTCCGTTCCGAGAAGGCAATTTGGGCCGGATTGGCGAGTCTTTCGGCGCATGGACGCAATCGCGGGAAATCACCTGTGGCCTCAGTCACAAACAGGGGCGCCGTGATTCGCCGCGCCGCGGACGGGAATGATCGCGCCGCAACCTTCCTTGCCCATCAACCTCTTGTGCGACACGCGGGTGGGGCGGATCGTGCCGCGGATTCTCCGCGCGCCCGCGGTCGGTCCTCTCCCGATGCCCTGGCCTGCCCCGGCGAGACCTTGCGGGCGGGCCGACAGGTAAGCGCTCCACGAATGGACCGGAAAGGGCGGACGCGTCCGGCGCGGACGTGCTGTCGCGCGCCGTGCGGCGCCGGTTCCCCCGCCACGGCCGGGGAGCCGCTCACCGAGACCCGGAGGAACGGAAGAGACATGCACCCGCTCGTGACGCAGGACAAGACACACCGCTGCACCGCCGAGGAGCCGCGCCACCTCGCCGATCTGCTCCGCGTCCGGCCGGACGGCGTCGGCCCGGTGCTGGCGGACCGGCAGGCGCTGAGCGAGGGGCCGCAGGAGCCGGGCCCGCTCCTCTACACGGCGTACCGCGACGGGGTCCCGGCCAGGTTCCTTGAGCCGTCCGGGTCCGTGGCGTTCCACTGGCGCGGCGACTTCGTGGAGTACCAGGGCGGCGTCCTCGCCGACCAGGAGCCCGTCCGCTCGATAGGCCACTGGAACGCCACGGACCAACTGGAGGTGTTCCAGGTGGAGTCCGGCAGCGTCGTCATGCTGATCGCCCCGCCCGGCGGTGCGCGGGTGTGGCTGGCCGCATACGGCCCCGGAGACCTCGCGCTCATCCCGCCCGGATGGTTCCACCTGACGGGATCGCCCTGGGGGCGCGCCGACGTGTTCAACATCTACACGGCCCAGGAGGGCGGCGGCGGCACGGACGTCTCCGAGAAGTACCACAGCAAGCCCCCGCTGCCGTGCGTCGTCACCATGGCCGACGGGGCGCCCCGCGCCACCTGGCTCGCCGCGCAGGGCGACGGCGACGGACCGGTAGTCCCTGAACAGCGCACCCTCCCCAAGGAGTTGGCCGACGAGGTGGGCCGGTACGACGGGTTGCGCGGCCTGCTGACCCGGGCCACGGACGAGGAACTCGCCGACTTCGCCGGCCGGCTGCGCGCCGTCCGCCCGTGACGGCCGCACCACAGGGCGCGCGGCGCTCCGCGCGGACCACCGCCCCCGCGGGCGGGGCCCAGGGGACCACCGTCCCGCTGGAGGAGGCCGCGCGGCACTTCGGGCTCCGCCTGGCCGGCGTCCTCAAGGACGGCGGCTCGGACTCCGCGTGCGCCCTCGCCACCACCCCCGACGGCGGGCGGGTGGTGGTGAAGTGCCTCCAGCCCGCCTCGGAGCGCGTCGACGGGCACGGCCTCAAGACGTTCCGCGCCAAGCGGGACCAGCAGGAACTGCTGGGGCGGACCGCGCCCGCCGTCGCGCGCTCGTACGCCGCGGTACTCGACTCCGCGCACACCCGCGCCTGGTCGGCCTACGTCCTGGAGTACTACCCCTGGCCCACCCTGGTCGAGGCCCTGCGGGCCGGGGGCGATCTGCCGGATCTGCTGGGCCCGGTGCTGCGCAGCCTCATCGCCGACGGATACGCGCACATCACGGGCCCGGGGCCGGAGCGGCTGTGGCAGTCGATGTACCTGGAGCGGCTGGCGCGCCGCAGATGGATTCTGGAGCGCCAACTGCCGGCCGACCTCCTCGGAGACGGGTGTGTCACCGTCAACGGCCGCCGTGTGTACGGGCTGCGGGCCCTGCTGCGCCGGGCGGGGGCGGCGGATGCCGGGGCGCTGTTCGCCGGCAGCCCGCTGTCGCAGCCCGTGCACGGCGACCTCAACCTGCGCAACATCCTCGTCGCACCGCCCGGCGGCGGCGGCTTCAGGCTCCTCGACCCCCGGGGCGTGCTGACACCGTGGGACGTCGTCTACGACCTCGCCAAGATGCTGTTCACCCTCACCCTGTTCGACGACACCATGCGCACGGGCTTCACCGTCGGCGGGTCCCCGGGCTCCTACACGGTCGCGGCCGGCGCTCCGAGCCCCCTGCGCGCCTCCGCGGCCGGATTCCTCGGACTGCTGCCGCGGCTGTGGACGGCGCTCGCCGACGCGGGCTTCCCGGCCGGGCCCTGGACATCGCGCCTGCTGTTCGCCCACGCCTCGCACGTCCTGGCGGAGGCGGCGTGCAGGCTCTCCGACCGGGCCGAGCCGCCGCCCGTGCGCTACAACCGGTCGCTCGGCCTGTTCCTCAACGGCCTGCTGCTGATGACGGACCTGCTCGACGGGCTCGACCGCGGCACCGCACCCGAAGCGGCCTCCCACCTCGGGCTGACCGGGCGAGCGGACGGCGGCGTCCTGACCGCTTGACCCCCGGGTCCCGTCGGGCGGACCCGGTGACGGCCCACGGGCGCCCTGCCGACGGCGGGGCGCCGGAGTACGGAAGGAACGAGCGATGAGCGTGATTCGCACGGTAAGGGCCCGGGAGATCCTCGACGGGCGCGGCGTACCCGCCCTGGAGGTCGATGTCCGCCTCGCGTGCGGGGCCACGGGCCGCGCCTCCGTCGCCGGCGCGGTGACGCGGGGAGCCTTCGCCGCCGAGATCCGCGACGGTGGCACGCGGTACGGGGGAGCGGGGCTGCGCACCGCGGTCACCTCGGTGGCCGGCGAGGCGGAACCGGCGCTGGCCGGGCGCTCCGCCCTGGACCAGCGGGAGATCGACACGCTGCTCATCGAGCTGGACGGCACCCGCCTCAAGTCGCGGCTCGGCGGGAACGTACTCCTCGGCGTGTCGCTCGCGGTGGCCAGGGCGGCCGCGGAATCGCGCAGGCTCCCGCTCGCGGCCCACCTCGCGGGGCCCGGCGCCACCACCCTTCCCGTACCGCTGATGAACGTGCTCAGCGGCGCGCGCGGGGACGGAAGGGCGGCCGTTCAGGAGTTCATGATCGTGCCGCTCGGCGCCCCGTCCTTCGCGGAGGCCGTCCGCTGGGGCTCCGAGATCTGGCACGCCCTCAAGGACGTGCTCGCGGCGGCGGGCGTCGCGGCCCCCACCACCGACGAGGGCAGCTTCGCCCCGCACGTCGCGGACGACCGCGCGGCCCTGGACTGGGTGACTTCCGCGATCGGGCGGGCGGGCCTGGCGCCCGGCCGGGACGTGGGCCTCGCGCTCGACGTCGGCATCAGCCCGGGCGGCGACGGCCGTTACGACCGCGCGGGGCGCCCGCGCGACGCCGAAGGCCTGGCCGAGGTCTACGGCGACTGGCTCGGCTCCTACCCGCTCGTGTCGCTGGAGGACCCCCTAGGAGGCGAGGACTGGGCGGGCTGGGCCGAGTTGACGCGGCTGCTCGGCGACCGGGTGCAACTCGTGGGCGACGCCCTGTTCCTGACCGGCGCGGGACGGCTGCGGACGGGCATCGAGCGCAAGGCGGCCAACGCGTTCCTCGCGAAACCCGGACAGGCGGGCACCGTCACCGAGACCCTCGACGCCATCGCGCTCGCGCACACCTCGGGCTACCGGTGCGTCATGAGCCACCGCACCGGGGAGACGGACGACACGGCGGTCGCCGACCTGGCGGTCGCGTCCGGCTGCGGACAGCTCAAGAGCGGCGCGCCGGTACGCGGCGAACGGGTCGCGAAATACAACCAGTTGATCCGGATCGCGGAGGAGCTGGGGCCCCGGGCGGTCTATCCGGGGCCCCGCGCGTTCACACCCCGGCCCTCTCGGGTGCCGTCGCCGTGACCTCACCGAGCGCGTCGGTGACCACGTCGACAACCCGGCGGACCTCCCGCTCGGTGAGCCCGGCGATCATCGGCAGGGACACGATCTCCCGCATCCGCCCCTCGCACGCCGGCAGCGTGCTGGAACGGAAGCGCTGACGGTGCGCGGGCTGCTGGTGGAGCGCCGCCCGGTAGTGGATGTCCCAGCCGACCCCGGCCGACGTCAGGCGCCGGCAGAAGGACTCCCGGTCGGGCACGTCGATCACGTACACGTACAGGCCGTGCTCGGCCAGGTCGGGCACATCGGTGTTGTGCACCACCCCGAAGGGCGAGAACGCCTCGTTGTACCGGGCGGCGATCTCACGCCGCCGGCTGAGCATCCCCGGCAGCAGTTCGAGGCGGGCGGTCAGGTAGGCGGCCTCCATGGGGTGCATACGGAAGCTCAGGCCGAGCGAGGTGTGCAGGGACCCTTCGAGCCCGTGGCTGTTCATGGCCCGCAGCCGGTCCGCGAGTTCGTCGTCGTCGGTGACCACGGCGCCGCCCTCGCCCATCCCCGCGAACGTCTTGGTGGGGCCGAAGCTGTACACGGCGCAGTCCCCGAACGACCCGGCGCTGCGGCCGCCGCGCACCGCGCCATGGGCGTGGCACGCCTCCTCGACGAGGGCGATGCCCCGCTCGCGGCAGGCGTCGGCGAGTCCGTCGACGCCTGCCAGCCTGCCGTAGGTGTGCAGGGGGACGACCGCCTTCGTACGGGGGGTCAGCAGGTCGAGCGCCGCGGACTCGTCCACCGTGTGTGTCGCCGGGTCGATGTCGGCGAGCCGGACCTCGGCGCCGAGCAGCAGCGCCGCCTCCGCGGTGGCGACGAACGTGTTGGGGACGGTGACGATATTGTCGCCGGGCCCGACACCGAGTGTCAGATACGCGAGGAGGAGCGCCGAGGAGCCACTCGCTGTCGCGATGACGTGCCGGACGCCGCAGAATTCCGCGTACCGTTCCTCGAATTCGCGGATAAGCCGGTTCGGGCGGGCGAAATCGGCCGAATCCAGAGCAGTGAGCAGGGCGGCGCGTGACGATTCCGCCCCTATTCCGTGCAGTCGGCGGAGATCCCGGAAAGGCACGACGACTTCGCTGTCACCGGGGTGGGGGGATTTCTGCGGCATGCGGCGATCGACTCCTTCGGAGACTCAACTCCGGTCGTCCTCATGGCATATGCGTACGGGGTGGCTCTCTCCTGGAGTATGCACCACGGGCATGTGGCCAGAAAGAGGGCGAGTCGCGCGGGGAATGTGATGCATGCGACAGGGGAATTCACCGCCGAGTGCTGAACGAATTCCCCGCCGCCTCGCCCCGCGTCTCGTCGCACGGCCGCGTGTGGACCCGCGTCCGCGCCCGGACGGGCTTCAAGACCTGGCCCCGCGCCGGTGCCCGGGCCCCGCCGGTGCGCCCGGGCCCGTACGCCGGAGGGGAGCGGTCCCCCGCGCGCGGCACGCGGGAGCCGCCCCGGACGGCCACGGCCCGCCGCCCGAACCCATGACGAGAAGGGAGAGTTCCGCCGGCATGACCGATACGAGTACGGCACCACGGCCCGGCCCCGAGAGCGGGCCCGCACTGCTTCCCCTGCCCCTGCGCCACACCGGGGCCCCGGAGGGCGAGCCGTTCGTCCTGGACGCACGGACGCGCCTGGGCGCGGGGCCCGGAGCGCAGAGCGCGGAGCGCTGGCTGCGCGCCACGGTCGGCGGCGCCACCGGACTGCCCCTCGACCCGCCCTCCGCGCCGCGGGACGACGGCGCGCGGGCGCCGGGCACCCTCCGGCTGAGCGTCGACGAGCGCGTGCGCGCGGAACTGGGTCCCGAGGGCTACCGCCTGCACGTGGAGCCGGACACCGTGACCCTGGCGGGCGGCGGGCCCGCGGGCGTCTTCTGGGGCGCCCAGACGCTGCGCCAGCTCCTCGGCCCAGAGGCGTACCGGCGCGCCCCGCTGGCCGGAGCCCGCCGCTGGACCCTGCCGCAGGTCACCATCGAGGACGCGCCCCGGTTCCGGTGGCGGGGGCTGATGCTCGACGTGGCCAGGCACTTCCTCCCCAAGGACGGTGTCCTGCGCTACATCGACCTGATGGCGGCCCACAAACTCAACATCCTGCAACTGCACCTGACCGACGACCAGGGCTGGCGCATCGAGATCAAGCGGTACCCCCGGCTGACCGGCACCGGCGCCTGGCGCGAGCGCAGCAGGCTCGGACTCCAGGGCTCGGAACTCTGGGACGAACGGCCGCACGGCGGCTACTACACCCAGGACGACCTGCGGGAGATCGTCGCCTACGCGGCGCTGCGCCACATCACCGTCGTACCGGAGATCGACGTGCCCGCGCACTCGCAGGCCGCCGTCGCGGCCCACCCCGAGCTGGGGGTGGCCGACGTCGTCGACACCGGGGAGCTGCGGGTGTGGACGGAGTGGGGGCTCAGCCCCAACGTACTGAACCCGTCCGAGGAGACGGTCGGCTTCTACGAGCATGTCCTCGAAGAGGTCCTGGATATCTTCCCGGGTCCTTACGTGCACATCGGCGCCGACGAGTGCCCCATGGCGCAGTGGCGGGAGTCGGCGGCCGTCCAGATACGCATCAAGGAACTCGGTCTCGACGACGAGACCGCCCTCCAGCACCACCTGGTACGGCACTTCGCCGACTGGCTGGCGGCGCGCGGACGCACACCCGCGGGCTGGGACGAGATCATGGACCGCAGGGGCGCCCGCTCCGGGGCGGGCGCGCTCGCGTCGTCCTGGGCCGACGCGGAGGCGGACTTCGGGGCCGTGTCGGGCGCGGTCCGCGCCGACGTCGGCGCCGCGGAACGCTCCGCCCCCGCGGAGTCCGACCTGCCGCGGGACACCGTCGTGCTGTCGTGGCGCGGCTTCGCCGGAGGGATCGCGGCCGCGCGGGCGGGCCACGCCGCGGTCATGTGCCCGGAGGAGCACCTCTACCTGGACCACCGGCAGGCCGCCGAGGGGGAGCCGGTGCCCATCGGATACGTCCGCACCCTGGCCGACGTCTACCGGTTCGAACCCGTGCCCGCCGAACTGACCGGCGAGGACGCCCGCCGGGTGGCGGGCGCGCAGGGCAACGCCTGGACCGAGGCGATGGACAGCCAGCAGCGCCTCGACTACCAGGTCTTTCCACGGCTCGCGGCACTGGCGGAGGTGACGTGGTCCCACCTGCCGGCCCCCGCGGAACGCGACCTGGCCGGATTCGAGGAGCGCATGGCCGTGCACTACGCCCGGCTGGACGCCCTGGGCGTGGACTACCGGCGCCCGGAGGGCCCCCTGCCCTGGCAGCGCCGCCCCGGCATCCCCGGCCGCCTGATGGGCTGAACGCGCGGACCGGGGCCGCGATACGAGGCCGGGCGGGGCCCCGGGAGCACGCCCGGCCCCGGCATGCGCGCGGGCGCGGCCTCGGGACGGCCGGGGTGACGGGTCTCGGTCCGCGCCGCCCGGCCGGGGCCAGGGGTCTCGCCCCGTACCGCCCGGCCCTCCCGGTCAGAGGCTCGGGCGCAACCGCGGCGGGCGTACGAGACCGCTCGGCTCGGCCCTCGCCGGGTCGTAGCGGTTCGCCGCCGTCGACGCCACCCGGACCGTGAGCTCGTTGCCGGTCCGCCGCAGCACCCGGGCGGGGAAGACGCAACGGAACGGGCCCCAGCCCCAGGTACCGACCGTGACGCCGTTGAGCTCGGCCTCCGCGGACGCCCGGACCCCCGGCAGGTACAGCTCCCACGCGGGCCACTGGCCGGCCGGGTCCGAGCCCCCCACCGCCGCGGGGTCCCCGGCCGGCAGGTCGAAGACCGTCCGGTACTCGCCCGTCCCCGCGAAGTCCGGCAGGCCCTGCCGCTCCCAGCCCCGGTACACGTCGACCGGCCGGCGCGGCACCCCCGGCGCCTGAAGTGTCCACCCCTGGTCGAGCACCACGGCGTCGGGCGTCCTGCGGACCCGGCCCGCCCCGTCCGCCAGGTGCAGGCAGGCCAGTTCACCCGGCTCCAGGGTGAGCGTCACCGCCCCTGTCACCTCGCGTGGCGCGTCCCTGTGCCCGGTGCCGGTCTCCCAGCGTGTGACCGCGGCAGGCAGCGCGGACGGCCGTACGGTCACCACGCGCCGGCCCGCCCCGTCGTTGAACAGCGCCACGCGGACACCGTCGGCGTCCCGGCGTCTGACCGACCAGACGTCGTCCTCGGAGTCGATCCCGGGGTGCCCGGTCAGGGCGGAGGCGAGCCGCGCGTCCAGGTCCTCGTCCGACGGGATGCCCGCCCAGTGCACCGACCGCGGGTCTCCCATCAAGTCCTCCACCCGCTCCGCCAATTCGGCGACGCTGCCGCTCTGGAGCGCCGTCGGCAGCGGGCCCGAGGCCAGCACGGTCCCGCCGTCCGCGGCGAACTTCGCCAGCGCTTCGACGGTCGAGGGGCCGGCCACCACCGACACACCGGGAAGGATCAGTGTCCTGCACCGCTCGCGCAGCCGCCCGCTCCGGACGTCCCGCTCGTCCACGACGCTGAAGTCGTAGCCCGCACGGGCGAGATACTCGGCCCAGAACGCGAAATGGGCGCCGTAGGGGTGCGTGGGCCCGCAGGCCCAGTTCGTACGCAGCGGGTAGAGCAGGGCGATCTCGTGCAACGGCCTTGCGGCGTCCAGGAATTCGGACAGCCTGCCGGACTCCTGCGCGAGCGCGTGGTGATGGCTGAACCACGGCTCGAAGTTCACACCGGGAGGGAAGTCCCACGCGGGGTCCGTGAACACCGCGGGCGTATCCCGGTGCCCGGCGCCTTCACCGGCGCCGGTCGCCCTCACGTCCCGGCCGTCCGCCTGCGCCTCCGGGCCGTCTGCCCGCGCCTCCGGGCCGTCCGCCTGCGCCTCCCGGCCGTCCGTCAGCCAGAAGGCGTGCGTCAGCAACTGCCGTGCGCCCAGCAGGTGATGGCGTACGGCCTGGTCCCGCAGCTGCCCGAGGGTGAGGTCCCAGCGGCCCTCCGCGAAGTGAGATCCCGTCTCGGCCCGGGCGAAGTACTGCTCGACCAGGCAGCCCGAGCGCCCGCTCGACCGGGCCATCGAGTCCCCGAACTTGGCGCTGACCTGGGCGTGTTCGTTGCGCGCGTCGACCGCGGTGAGATCGCGGTACCGGTCGAGGCCGAAGTAGTCGGAGCCGAAGTTCGCCCGGGTGTCCTCGGTGATGATCGCGTCGGTGGGGTTCCACGAGGAGACATAGCCGAGCACCTCGTGTCCCGAGAGCGCGACACCGTGCTCTCCGCACCAGCGCGACAGGGTGCCGAAGAACGCCTCCATGCCGGTGGCCGCGTAGCGCTCGAAGAAGCCGCAGCGCCACGCGGCCGTCGACGGGCCCGCGTCGCGGGCCAGCGCGAGCAACTCGCGGCGGTCGCCCGGGACGATGGAAGGGGCGTACATCAGCGACGACGAGAGGTGGCCGGGCCGCTCGTCCTGCTGCCGCCAGCCGTAGAAGCAGGCGTGCGGCTGGTCGAAGAACACGTACGTGAGCGTCGTGCCGAGATGGTGCCCGAGGGCCTTCGCGTACGGCTCGTAGCCCACGTCGAGGAAGCGCTCGGCCGCCTCGGGAAGCAGGTAGTTGACCATTCTGCTGGACGCGCAGCGCGCCGCCACAAACACCGTCACCGCCCTGCCGGGGCCGACGGCGCCCGCGGGGACGCGTACCCGGCAGCCCGACTCGTCGGCGGCGGCGAGGTACGCGTGCGCGGTGACGTCGGTGACGGAGTCCGCGTCCGGGACCTCGCCGTCCGGGTGGGCCAGCGCGGCGACGATCTCCCATTCGTCCCAGCGGACCACACCGTCCTCGAAGACCCAGTTCCTGCCCGGGTCGAGCAGGTGGTCCACGTCCTTCGCCCTGATGCCGTCGACGGCGCACTCGACGGGCGCGCCCGCCGCCGCGGACGGGGCGGGTCCGGTGGACGTCGAGAAGAACAGGTGCCGTTCGCGTAGTTCGTCCCGGCCCGACACCGTCCGCCCGCCCGCGTGCCCGGAGAGCCAGTTGTACTCGTCGTACAGCCCCATCATCAGGCCCCGCGCGGCGGCCTCGTCGGCGGTTCTGCGGACCGCGGCGAGATAGGCGTCCCCCAGATACTCCTCGCGAGGGAACGACAGCCGGGTCTGGATCTGGAAGGAGCCGAAACCGGCCGCGGACAGCGCGTCCAGCTGGTCGCTGATCTCCCGCGCCGACGGGACCCGCTGCCAGAACCAGTACGTGGCCGGCGCGTGCCAGGCGTCGGGGCGCTCGAAGCTCACCGCTTCCCCCTCTCCCCGGCGGCCCGGGTGGAGTCCGGATCGCCGAGGGCGCGTACCGCGGTGGCACCGGAGGGGAGCCCGCGGCCCGGGGACCCGGCCCGTCCCGAGGCGCCGCCGCCGGTGTCCTGCCCGGCGGGTCCGGTCCCCCGGGGGTCGAGCCTCAGGACGAAGGTCAGGATCGCGTACAGCGCCGCCCCGACGCCCATCGCGATCAGCACACCGACGTTGGTCGTGCCGATGACGCCCTTCTTCTGCTGGTCGGTGAGGAGGAAGCCCACGACCTTCGCGATGTTCGGGTCGGACGACGTGACGAGCCCGAGGCCGATCACGGTCGCGACGGCCAGCGAGACAAGCGCGGTCCACCGGCCGTTCCTGCCGCCGCGCCCGGCCCGCTCGGCGAGCTCGACCGGCCAGCCCAGGCGCCGCTGGCGGACGAAGTCCAGCAGCTGGATACCGCCCATCGTGCCCATCACGACGGCGATCAGGGCCAGGAACGCCTGGAAGGTGGCGAGGAAGGAGTCGGAGACGAAGAGCAGGTAGAACGCGCCGGCCGAGATGATGACCATGTTGATCACCGTGGTGCCCGCCCGCGAGACCGGCGCCCCGAGCGCGAGGAGCGCGAGCCCGGACGAGTACAGACCGGTGATCGCGGCTGCGACCAGCGAGATGACGATGACGATGCTGAACGGGATGAAGAACCACAGCGGCAGCAGCGCCGTGAGCGCACCCACCGGGTCGTCGGCCGCCGCACCGCCCAGCTTCGCGTCGCCGGAGGCCAGCAGGACGCCCAGCACCAGCAGGACCGCCACCGGGAGTGTGATGCCCCCGGCCGTCCAGCCGATCACACCGCGCGCCGGGGTGCGGCGCGGCAGATAGCGGGCGAAGTCCCCGCCGTAGTTCAGGAATCCGAGCCCCACCAGCGTCATGGCGAGGACGGTGCCGCCGATGAACTCGGCGAACGACCCGTTCGGAGCGCCGCCGATCCTGCCCCACCGGATGTGCGGGATGATCAGGATGATGAACACGATGGTCATCACCGAGGTCAGCCAGGCGATCCAGCGCTCCACCCTGACGATCACCTCGTGTCCGAAGACCGCGATCGTGACCGTGACGCCGAGGACGACCACGTACCACATCACCACGCCGGCGGTGGTCTCGTGGCCGCTGCTGTTCGCGAACGGGCCGGGCCACAGGCGGGCGAAGAGTTTGGCCCCGGTCGTCGAGGCCAGCGTGATGATGGTGACCTTCCAGCCGACGTTCGAGAGGTAGGCGAAGAAGGTCGGGAACTTGTTGCCGTGGAACCCGAAGGCGATCCGGGTCTGCGTCAGCGTCGGCAGCCCCGTGCGCGGGCCCCCCACCGCGAGGATGCCCACCAGCAGCGACGACAGCGCGTATCCGAGCAGCCCCGCGAGGATCGCCTGCCAGGCGCTCAGGCCGACACCGTAGACGAAGATGCCGTAGCTGACGCCCAGGATGGACACGTTCCAGGAGAACCACACCCCGAACAGGCCGCGTGGTGTGCCGTGGCGCTCGGATTCGGGGACCGGGTTGACGCCGTTCCGCTCGACCGCGGGCGCCGAGGGCCTCGGACTTCCCGAGCCGGAGGGCTCCTCGGCCGGGGTGGCGGTGTGCGCTGGTGTCATGGACGGACTCCTTCGGCCGTCGGGCCCCACGGCCCGTCCTGCGGGCTCTGACCTGGGGTGCGCCCGCGGGAGGCGCGGATGGCAAGAGAGGCGCGGGTGGCGAGGGAACCGCGTATGGCGAGCGAGAGGCCGGGCACCATGTGCTCGACGGGCCGCCGCACCTCGGGTGCGGCCAGGGCCCCGGGGCGGCCGTCTGTGACGGGGCCGCTCTCCGCGCTCGACGTCCCCGGGAGCCGGGTGCCGTCCGTCCGGGTGATCGCACCCCGCACCGCCGTGGTGGACATGACGACCGTCCCCGCGCCCCGGCGGCCCCGCCCGCCATACGGCGCGCCGCCCGGGTACGCGGGCCGCCCCGCGACGCCGCGGGCCACGATCAGCACGCCGGACCCGGAGCGCACCGCACGGCGGCCCCCGACGCAGCCGTTTCGCGCCATGTCACTCCGTCTCCTCGCCTGCCGGGAGAGCCGCTCGTGTCGCGCATGTACCGCGGTCTGCGCGTGTCCCGCCGCTGTGCGGCGGGGTCTGCTCGTGTGGACGACCCGATCCGGTACAGAACGGGCAGGTGGCGAATATCTCTCCCGGCCAGGACCGCCGTCAAGGGGAGCCTGTCCTGAGCCGGATGGCGTGTCCGGCCGCGCGCTGTGTCCGGCCGCGCGCGCCTCGGGTGCGGCCGGGTGGGGCGCTGCCGCGCGCCTCCTCGCGACCCGCCCCGTTCGGCCGTGCGGTCCCACGCCGGCCGCCGGACCTCCAGGGCCCCGCGCCCGCCTGGGCACCGGCCGGTGCGCGTCAGCCCGGGACCACGTCGGAGTGCGACGCGTCCGCGCCCCAACTGGCCAGCAGGCGCAGGGACTCGGCCGACTTCGAGCCCGGTTCCGCGTGGAAGAGCAGCAGCGTCTGCTCCGCGTCGTCCGGCAGCTTCAGCGACTCGTACGACAACTCCATCTCGCCGACCAGCGGATGGCTCAGCCTTTTGGAGCCGTGCGCCTTCTCACGTACCTCGTGGGCCGCCCAGAGCCGCCGGAAGTCCTCGCTCTTGACCGACAGCTCACCGACGAGCGCGGAGAGCTCCGGATCGTCGGCGCAGTAGCCCGCGTACATGCGCAGCGCGCTCGCCGTCTCCGCGGCCTTGATCTCCCAGTCCGCGTACAGCGTCCGCATCGTCGGATCGAGGAAGACGAGACGCGCGTAGTTGCGGTGCTTCTCGGGGACGGCGCCGAAGTCGTGGAAGACCGCAGCTGCCAGCCGATTCCACGCGAGGATGTCCGTGCGGTGGCCCAGCACGTACGCGGGCACCAGCTCCATCGACTCCAGCAGGCCGCCGAGGGCGGGCCGCAGCGCCTGGGGGCGCGCCGCCGCCTTCCTCTTGCTCTGCCGCTTCGGCTTCGACAGGTGCATCAGATGGTGTGTCTCGGCGTCGGTCAGCCGCAGGGCCCGTGCGATGGCGTCCAGCACGTCCGCCGAGACGTTCTGCGCGTTGCCCTGTTCGAGCCGTGTGTAGTACGCCACGGAGACCCCCGCGAGCTGGGCCAGCTCCTCCCGGCGCAGCCCCGGCACCCTGCGGCGCCGGCCCACGTCGGGCAGGCCCACGTCGACGGGCTTGAGGCGGGCGCGCCGGGTGTGCAGGAACTCGGTCAGCTCGCCCTTGCGGTCGACGGAGCGGGGCTCGGACTGGTCGGTCATACGTCCCAGTATGGCGGCACGCACACCGCGAGCGTAGGCACGGAGGCCGGCCGGCAGCCACGGAGCGTGTGCCCCGGACGAGCCGCGCGGGCACGCTCGGGGTGTTGCCGAGGCCCGAGGGACGTGAGGAAGCACACCGGGCCATCGGGACTACGCGCCGGTCAGCGGCGTGTCCGGGTTCCCGGAGCCGCCCTGACCGCCGTATTCCCGGCCCGCGCCGCTGAGCCTGCGCCCGCTGGTGGTACGCACACGGAACGTACGCAGAAGCGTGGTCTGGGTGGCGCACCGAGGAGCGGGCACAGTGGGGACCTGTCATCGACATCTCGCATGACACACCCCCGATATTCTGGAGAAACCCAGGCATGACCAGCCTTACGGCCGTACCCGCCTACGCTGCGCCCTCCTCCAAGGCCCCGCTGGAGCGCACCACCATCGAGCGGCGCCCGGTCGGCGAGCACGACGTCCTGATCGACATCAAGTTCGCCGGCATCTGCCACTCCGACATCCACCAGGCCCGGGAGGGCTGGGGCGAGGCGATCTTCCCGATGGTCCCCGGCCATGAGATAGCCGGTGTGGTCACCGAGGTCGGCTCCGGCGTGACCCGCCACTCCGTGGGCGACCGCGTGGGCATCGGCTGCTTCGTCGACTCCTGCCGCGAGTGCGAGTACTGCCGGCAGGGGCTGGAGCAGTACTGCGTCCGGGGCAACGTGCCGACGTACAACGGCCGGGACAAGAACGGCGACCCGACCTACGGCGGGTACTCGCGGCAGATCGTGGCCGACGAGAACTACGTCCTGCGCATCCCCGACGGCCTCTCCCTCGACGTGGCCGCGCCGCTGCTGTGCGCCGGCATCACCACGTACTCCCCGCTCCGGCACTGGAACGCGGGCCCCGGCAAGAAGGTCGCGGTGATCGGCCTCGGCGGCCTCGGCCACATGGCCGTCAAGCTCGCCCACGCCATGGGCGCCGAGGTGACCGTCCTCAGCCAGTCGCTGCGCAAGAAGGACGACGGTCTGCGGCTCGGCGCCGACCACTACTACGCGACCGGCGACGAGGCCACCTTCACCGAGCTGCGCGCCGGCTTCGACGTCATCCTGTCGACGGTCTCCGCGCCGCTGCCGATGGACGCGTACCTGCGCCTGCTGAAGGTCGACGGCGCGTTCGTCAACGTCGGAGCGCCCGAGGAGCCGAATACGGTCAACATGTTCTCGCTGATCGGAGGCCGCAAGACGCTGGCGGGCTCGGCCATCGGAGGCATCCAGGAGACGCAGGAGATGCTGGACTTCTGCGCCGGGCACGGCCTCGGCGCCGAGATCGAGGTGATCCGCGGGGACCAGATCAACGAGGCGTACGAGCGGGTCCTGAACAGCGATGTGCGCTACCGCTTCGTGATCGACACCGCCACGATCTGAGGCGCCACCGACACCGCCACCATCTGAGACGCCGGGCCCGCTGACACGCCTGGCGACGCACGGGCCGCCGCACCATCGCGGCCCGTGAACCACCCCGACGGGGGCCGGAACCCACTCCGCCCCCCGTCGTCGTGCTGTCCGACCCCCCGTCGTGCCGTCCGTGGAGCGGTGGGCGCCAGGGGACGTCCGGCGACCGGGGACGTGCCGCGCCCGGGGGAGGGGTCCCGCGCCCGGGGACGTGCCGCTCCAGGGGGTTGACCGGCCTCGAAGACGCGCCGTAGTGTGCAGCCACCTCGCAGGTATATCGATTAATCACGAGGCGCTCCACCGCTGCACTCCCCACCGTCCGTCCCCTTCTTCCCCTGGCTGGAGGCGTTCCGCCGTGCGCCCAACGATGAGCCGACGCCGTTTCCTCGCCGCAGGCTCAGGCCTCGCCGCCGCCGGCGCGCTCGCGCCGTCCCTGACCGGATGCGGCTCCGCTCTCGCCGGTGACGGCGCGGGCCCCGACACCCTCGTCGTCCACACCCAGCTCGGCACCACCGCCGCCGGCTCCGAGACCTATCTGTCCGCCGTGGCCGACTTCCACCGGGAGAACCCCGGCCTCACCGTCAAGAACCTCGTCAACGGCGACGACCTGGCACAGGTCTACGAGACGTCCCGGCTGGCCCGCAAAGAGGCCGACATCGTCATGGTCAACCTCTACGACAAGACGCTGGCCTGGACCGACGTCGGCGCGACCGTGGACGTGAAGCCCTACCTCGACGACTGGGGCCTCGGCAAAAGCATCCTGCCGGAGGCCCTGCGCGAGTGGACCGACGCCAAGGGCCGCCTGAGGGCCTTCCCGTACTTCGGCACCAACTGGCCCGTCGCGTACAACACCCGGCTCCTGGAGCGCGCGGGCGTCGGCGCCGTGCCCACCACGAGCGACGAACTGATCAGCGCCGCACGCAAGCTGCGCGCCCGGGGCATCATGCCCGTCACCATCGGCGGCGAGGACTGGACCGGGCAGAAGCTGCTCGCACAGATCATCCAGACCTATCTGACCGCCGACGAGGCCGTACACGCCTACACGACGGGCGACTTCAGCACCCGCGGGGCCCGCGAGGGCATCGAGTACTTCACCACCCTGCGCGACGCCGGTGTGTTCTCGGACAAGGCCCAGGGGCTGACATCCGACTCGATGTTCACGCAGTACAACACCGGGCGGGCCGCCGTGGAGTCGGCCGAGTCCTCCGCCCTGGCCCAGGTGCCCGCACAGGTGGTGAAGCACTCCACCGTGGGCGGCTTCCCGCTCGCCCCCGGCGCCGTACAGCCTCATCCCACCGCGCTGCGCACCTACACCCTGATCGCCTTCTGGATCAGTCCTAACGGCACCAGGAAGATCGACGCGGTGGAGAAGTTCCTGCGCTTCATGTACCGGCCCGACACCGTCTCCCGGTTCATCACCGAGGCGGGGCGCGACATGGCCGTCAGGTCACCCGCCCTGGCCACCCGCTTCCCGCTCGTCGCGGCCGCCTCCCGGCTCGGCGACCGGGTCAGCCAGGTCGTGCTGCCCGACGTCTACGTCCCGCCCACCGCGAACCAGCCGCTGATCACCGCGACCAGCACCGCCTTCACACCGGGCACCAGCGCTGCCCGGGTCCGCGCCGCGCTGGAAGCCGCGTACCGCTCGGCCTGACGCGCCGTCGCCCGCCGGCCCCGTCCCCCGTCCCGCAGTCCCAGCC
>NZ_JAIUKE010000084.1 GCF_020176795.1 Streptomyces sp. 8L | reverse complement strand
GCCCGCACGCCCGCTCACACACGCCCCCCGCACGGCGCTCACACGGCCGCTGGGCCCGCCCGCGCGCAAGAGCGCTCACACGACCGCCCGCCTACAAGACCGCTCGCACCGGCCCCCCGTGCCAGCGGGACCTGGCCGCCTCCACCCGGTACAGGTAGTCCGCGTACGCCTCCTCGTAGTAGGCGACGCCCTCCGGGTCCGGGTCGATCACCAGGTCCGGCTTCGTCCACTCCGCCGTGTCCACGTCGAGGCCCAGGTCACCGCCCCGGGCGCCGAGCGCCGCGAGCACGGCGCCGCGCGCGCCAGGCTCGGGGCCCCGGGCGACCTTCAGCGGGCGGCCCAGTACATCCGCGAAGATCCGCAGCCACGGCAGGCTGCGCGCCCCGCCGCCGCACACCCCCAACTCGCCCGTCAGGCCGGCCGCTTCGAGGCAGTGCCGGGCGGCGAACGCGATCGCCTCGCACATGCCCCGCACCAACTCGGCGCGGGACGCCCGCAGATCGAGGCCGGTGAACTCGGCGCGGGCACGCGGGTCCACGAACGGCACGCGTTCGCCCGAGGGCGACAGGTACGGCAGCGCCGCCACGCCCCGCGCGCCGCGCGGCGTCTCGTCCAGCATGCCGGACACCTGCTCGTGGGTGCTGCCGGTGACGCCGAGCACCCAGTCGAGCGCGACGGTGCCCGTCATGGCGGGCAGCGCCCTCAGGTACCGGTCCGCGCGGTCCGTGGCGAGGTGGAAGCCCACGGGATCACCGTCACGCACCACCCGCTCCGCGACGACTTCGCAGGCCAGCGTCGTACCGATGATGAGCAGGCCGTCGCCGGGCCCGGTGATGCCCGCGCCGAGCGCGCTGGCAGGAAGGTCGTACGGGCCCGAGCTCACGGGCGTTCCCGCGGGCAGCCCGGTGCCGCTCCGGCCGCCGAGCGCCCGCCCGAACGGCACCGGCGTCCGTACGGGTGGCAGCAGGCCGGCCCGGTGCTCGATGCCGAGCGCTTCGAGGACCTGCGGCGAGTACGCGCGCGTCGTCGGGTCGAGGAAGGGCACCGACGCGTCGGAGAGGTCGGTGGACCGTTCCCCGGTCAGCCGCAGATGCAGGATGTCCTTGCAGCAGGCGGCCGTTGTGGCGGCGTCGAGGCTCTCGGGCTCGTTGCGGTCGAGCCACGCGAGGAGGGCGCCGGGCGAGCCGGGGAACAGCACGTTGCCCGTGTGCCGGAACAGCCGCAGCGCCGTGCCGTCCTCCATCCAGTCCGCGACGAGTCCGCCCGCACGGCCGTCCATCCACGACAGGGCGGGGCGTACGGCCCGGCCCGCCGCGTCGACCAGCCAGAGCCCGTCGCCCTGTCCGGTCATCCCGACGAGCGCGGGCGGGCCGCCGTCGGCCACCGCGTCGATCACGCGGACCGCCGCCCGTACGACCTCCTCGACGTCCTGCTCCACGCGGTCCCCGCCGCCTCCCAGCGACACCGGCACCGACTCGGCCCGCAGGGCCGTACCGTCCTCGGCGAAGGCCACCGCTTTGGCCACCGACGTTCCCATGTCAAGCCCGACGAACACCGCGCACACCGTGCACTCCTCTCAGTCCTGAAGGGCGGCCCCCGATCCCGGCCCGGGAGGGCCGGACCCCGAGGGGCAGATTCTCGGCTGTCAGACGACGCGGTGGGCCAGCGGCTCGCCGCGCAGGTACCGGGCGGCCTCGGCGGCGGCGATCCGCGCCGCGTTGTGCGCGACCGCCGTGTTCGCGCCCGCGAGGTGCGGTGTCATCACGAGGCGCGGCGCCGTGCGCAACCGGCTGTCGGCGGGCGGCGGTTCGACGGCGAACACGTCGAGTGCCGCGCCCGCGAGGCGCCCCGACTCCAGCCCGTCGCACAGGGCGTCCTCGTCCAGCAGCGCGCCGCGCGCGCAGTTCACCACGACGGCGCCGTCCGGCAGCAGCCCCAGCTCCCGCTTCCCGAGCAGGCCCCGGGTCTCGGCGGTGAGCCGGGCGTGCAGCGACACGACGTCGCTGGCCCGCAGCAGTTCGTCCAGGTCGCCCACCGGCGTCGCACCGGACTCCCGGAGCACGGCGGCGTCCGCGTACGGGTCGTACACCAGCACCCGCGCCCCGAAGGCGGTCAGCGCCCGGGCGACCCGGCTGCCGACCGCGCCGCACCCGACGAGCCCGACGCTCGCGCCGTCGAGGCCGGGACCGCAGTTCTCGTACGTGTAGAACTCCCCGGCCCAGCGGCCCGATGCGAGCGCCGCCGACGTCTCCGGGATGCGCCGCATCGCGGCCAGCATCATCGCCACCGTGTACTCGGCGGTGGCGGCGGCGTTGCGGCCGGGCGTGTTGCAGACGCGCACGCCGCGCTCCTTCGCCGCGTCGAGGTTGACGTTGACGGGCCCGCCGCGCCCGACGACCACGAGCCGCAGCTCCGGGGCGCCGTCGAGCACCTTGGCCGTCACGGGACCCATCTGCGTCAGGCAGATCTCGGCTCCGGCCAGCGCCGCGATCATGGTGTCCTCGTCGCCGGACGCCTCGTCCACCTCGGACACCGGCCCGAAGGGCGTGAGGGGCCAGGGGAGCTCCAGCGGGGCGACCGTATGCCCGTGGTCGGCGCCCAGCACGGCGGCCAGCTCCCGCGCGAAGAGGTCGGGGGCTACGAAGTGGTCACCGGCGGCAAGGATCTTCATCGGACAGGGACTCCTTGAGAGGCGGGACGGACAGCGGAGCGGGTGCGGAGGGTCTCTCAGACGGTACGGAGGCCGTGGGGCGCCCGGCATCTCCGGCGCGCGGCGGACCGCCGGATTCCGGACGGCCGGGCCGTTCCAGACCGCCGGATTCCGGACCGCCGGACCTGTGCGGCCCATCTGCCCCGTCCAACCCGTCCGGCCCATCGGCTGCGTCCGGCCCGTTCGGCTCGTTCGGCTCGTTCGGCCCAACCGGTGTGTCCGGGCCCGCTCCCGCGCCCGCTTCCGGTACGGGCGCGACCTCGTACGGCACGCCGCTCTCCTCCAGCGCGCGCAGCGCCTCGCCGGGGGCGCGGCCGTCCACAACGACCAGGTCGAACGCGCTGAGCGGAGCGAGCCTGTGCAGCGCGCCCCGGGCCAGCTTCGAGTGGTCGATCAGCAGCACACAGCGGCCCGCCGCCGCGATCATGGCGCGCTTGACGGCGACGATGCGCTGCTCCTGGTGGTACGCGAAGCCGCCGGCCACGGACGACGTCGACACGAAGCACACGTCGACACGAAGCGCGCCGACCGCCTCCTCGCAGCCGACCCCGAGGAACGAGTCGTGCAGCGGGTCGTACTCGCCGCCGAGCCCCAGCAGCCGCAGGCCGCGCTCGCCGGTCAGCAGGTTCAGGGCTTCGAGAAAGTTGGTGGCGACCGTCAGCGGCTCGACGGCGGGCAGCAGCCTGGCCAGTTCCAGCACTGTGGTCGAGTCGTCCAGCATCACCGACATGCCGGGTTCCACCAGCCTCAGCGCGTGCGCCGCGAGCGCCGCCTTCTCGGCTCGCATGGCCTTCTTGCGGTACGCGACGTTCGGTTCGAAGACCCCGGAGGGCCGCGCGGTCACCCCGCCGCGCGTCTTGCGCAGGACGCCCTCCCGCTCCAGCTCTTCGATGTCGCGGTAGACCGTCATGAGGCTCACGCCGAACCGCGCCGCCAGCTCGGCGGCGGGCACGGGGCCCGCGCTCAGCACGTACGCGGCGAGTTCACGGCGTCGGCGATCGGGGCCGCCGTGGGAGGTTCCGTGGGCCGTGTGCTGCGCCATGGGGGCGACTCCTGACTCACATCCCGACTCACATCCGGCGCTGTGGAAGTCACACTAATCTATGGTGATGCGACGCTGAAGTGGCCGGGACGCCACGGTTCCTGACGGTGTCACGGAGTGACGGCGCACGACGACGTGAAGAGGTGGAGCGGTGGAAGCCGTGAACATGGACGCCGACGCCGACGCCGCCGTATGGCTGGGCGTCGATCTGGGCACCCAGAGCGTGCGCGCGCTCGCCGTCACTGCCGGGGGGCGCGTACGGGGCCAGGGCTCCGCGCCTCTGACCGGCACCCGCGACGGGGCGCGGCACGAGCAGCTCCCCGCCGACTGGTGGTCCGCCACCCGCACCGCCGTACGGGCGGCGGTACGCGGCCTGCGGGCGCCCGTGGCCGCCGTCGCCGTGTGCGGCACCTCGGGGACGGTGCTGCTGACGGACGACGGAGGCGAGCCGGTGTCGCCGGCCCTGATGTACGACGACGGGCGCGCGGCGGTGCAGGCGCATCGCGCGCAGGAGGCCGGTGACGAGGTCTGGCGGAAGCTGGGGCAGCGCATCCAGCCGAGTTGGGCCCTCGCGAAGCTGCTGTGGCTGGCGGACGAGGGCGATGTCCCGGCCGGAATCCGGCCCCGGGTCTGCCATCAGGCGGACGTCGTCACGGCCCGGCTCGTCGGGCGGCCGGTGGCGACCGATTCGAGCCATGCGCTGAAGACCGGCTACGACACGCGCGACCGCGCCTGGCCGACGGAGGTCCTGGACCGGCTCGGCCTCGCGGACCGCCTGGCGTTTCCCGATGTCGTCCTGCCCGGCACGGTGCTCGGGACGGTCGGCGCGGCGGGCGCCGAGGCGACCGGTCTCGCCGAGGGGACCCCCGTCGTGGCCGGGATGACGGACGGCTGCGCCGCCCAACTCGCGTCCGGCGCCTGGGAGGTGGGCAGCTGGAACACCGTTCTCGGCACGACCCTCGTCATCAAGGGCGTCACCGCGCAGCCGCTGCACGACCCGACCGGCGTCCTCTACAACCACCTCTCCCCCGACGGGACATGGCTGCCGGGCGGCGCGTCGAGCGTCGGCGCGGGCGCGCTGTCCGCGGCGTTCCCCGGCGCGGACCTGGCCGCGCTCGACCGCGCCCCCGCGGACCGTGAACCGGCGGGCGCGCTGACGTATCCGCTGGTCTCGCGGGGCGAGCGGTTCCCGTTCCTCGCGTCGGGCGCGGAGGCGTTCACCCTCGGCACCCCGGCCGACGACGCCGACCTCTACGCGTCCCTGCTCCAGGGCGTCGCGCTCGCGGAACGCCTGTGCCTGGCGTACGTACGGCAGCTCGGCGCGCGCGTCGAGGGTCCGATCGCCTTCACGGGCGGCGCGACGCGCAGCGCGTACTGGAACCAGCTGCGCTCCGACGTGCTCGGCAGGCCCGTGACCGTACCCGAACAGGCGGGCTCCGCACTCGGGATGGCGGTCCTCGCGGCGCGCGGCGCGGGTACCTCGCGCGACGACGTGCGCACCATGGTGCGCACCGCGGCCAGGTTCACGCCGAGGAGCACGGTGAAGGAGCGCTACGACGAGGCGTTCGGAACGCTCGTCGACGCGCTGGAGGAACGCGGCTGGCTGCCCCGGGAGACGGCGCGGTACGCACGAAGCGAAGGATGACGACGATGAGCGACATGCCCCGGCCCGACCGTCCACCGGCCCCCGGCCCGGGAGTTGAGCCCGCGGGCCCCCCCCGGCGGGGGGCCCCCCCGGGGGGGGCGCCCGCGCCCCCACGGGTGCTGGGTCGGGCCCGCGCGCCGGGGTGGGACGCCGCGCACCCCGACAC
>NZ_JAIUKE010000083.1 GCF_020176795.1 Streptomyces sp. 8L | reverse complement strand
CTGGCCCGCCTTCGCCCCCCGCCCCCCCGCCCCCCCCCCCCCCGCCCGCGGCCGGGGGGGGGGGGGCGGCCCGGCGGGGGGGGGGGGGGGCGCCCGGCCCCCCCCCCCCCCCCCGGCGCCCACACTGTTCCTGGTACGGCACGGCGAGACGGTGTGGCACGCCGAGAACCGCTACACCGGCAGCAGCGACATCGGGCTGACCCTGCGCGGCGAGCAGCAGGCGGAGGCGCTCGGCCGCTGGGCGGCGACGGCCCGGCTGGACGCGGTCGTCACCTCGCCGCTCGCCCGCGCCCGCCGCACGGCCGCGCCCGCGTGGCGCGCCACGGGCCTTCCCGAGACCGTGGAGGAGGGGCTGCGGGAGGTCGACTTCGGGGTCGCGGAGGGCCGCACGCTCGCCGAGGTCGCGGCCCGGTATCCGCGCGCCGTCGAGGAGTTCCTGCGCAACCCGGCGACCCGGCCGCTGCCGGACGGCGACGACCCGGTGGCCGCCGCGTCCCGGGGCGCGGCGGCGCTGTGGCGGATCGCGGAGCGCTACGGGGGCGGGAGCGGCGGACGGGTGCTGGTGGTCGCGCACAACACCCTCTACCGGCTGGTGCTGTGCCACCTCATGGGCATTCCGCTCGACGAGTACCGCCGCGTCCTGCCGGGCCTGCGCAACGGCGCCGTGACCGAGCTGCGGATGCGGACGGCCGACCACCGCGCGGCCCTCATCTCGTACAACGTGCCGACATCGCCGTAACCCGCAGGCACGCGAACCCGCGAGCCCGCCAACTCTCGGTCGAGCGAACCCGTTCAGGCTCCCTGTCGCCCGGGGCCAGGTGCCGGCGCCGGGCGGCCGTGGCGCAGGGCCGTGGTGGTGCCGGCGCGTTCGGCCGCGAACGCGCCGCCGAGGCGGCGGGCCAGCTCCGCGGGCACCATGCCGAGGGCCTCGCGTTCGGTGACGAACCGCGCCTCGCCGATCTCCTCGTCCTGGAGCACGAATCCGCCCTCGGGGTCGCGCGCGGGCTCGGTGGCGTAGACGAAGGCGAGGATCGTACGCCCGTACACCGCGGCGGGGATGGTGTCCACGACGAGCAGCCGCCCCGCCCGTACGTCAAGGCCGAGTTCCTCCCGGACCTCCCGCACCATTCCGGCCTCGGGCTCCTCGTCCTCCAGCATGCCGCCCGGCAGGTCCCAGCCGTCCTTGTACGTGGGGTCGACCAGCAGGACCCGGCCCTCGGCGTCCCGGATCAGGGCGTCCGCGCAGGCCGCGGGGGACGAGTGCCGGGACAGGTAGGCCGCGAGCTCGGCGTCGCCGCCGGTCTCGAAGCCGGCGTCGCTGGAAGAAAGCTGCATGGCGTCGCTCCTCGGGTGGGCTGAGGGGTGGTGAGGGCGCAGGGGCGCGCACTCAGCGCAACCCCGTTCCCCGCGCCGGCGGTACGCTCACTTTCGGCCGTTAATGCACCACTTCCCGGCCCGCGTTCTGCCGGGGCCGCTCCCCCTCGACGGGCGGCGGCTCCAGCGGACGGTCGGGGCGCCGCACGTCGATGGTGAGCACCGTGCCCCGCCAGGGGCCCTCAGCTCCGGGCGGCGCGTCGAACCCGCCCGAGCGCGCGGTCAGCACGAAGTCGTCCACCGTCAGCGCGTGCGCGGCTCCGGCGCCGCCCTGGAGCCGGTCCAGGTGCGCGCCGAGCGCCGTGCGGAAGGCGGCGACGACGGTGTCCGCGCGCTCCTTGCCGACGCGCAGCGCCTCCCCGAAGTGCGGCTCGCCCGTGCGGGCGCCGGTGTCGTAGCCGGTCACCGTCACGGTCGGCAGATGCGGATGCCCCTTGGCGCGCATGGTGAGCGCGGTCCTGGCGAGCGTGGCGGAGAGCGTGTCGATCTCCGCGGGCAGGTGCACGGGCAGCTGGGTCGACCCCTCGGCGAAGTCGGTCGCCCGGTCGGCGAGCCGCTGCGTCCAGGCGTCCGGCGCGGCGAGCCCGGCGAGCCTGGCGGGCGCGGTGGCCGAGCGGCGGAGCGCGGCGCCGGCCGCGTGAGTGTTCCCGGTGCCGTTCCCGTGACCGTTCCCGGCGGCGGTCCCGGCCCCATGGCCCGGCGCGGCACCGTTCCCGGCGCTGTGGTCGACGACGTCGAGCGCCGGGTCCACGACGACGGGCCCGGAGGTGGCGCCGTCCTGTGCCGTCGGCGGGCGGGGCGTCGAGCCGTCCCACCGCGGGGCGGGCCGCCAGTCGCCCCGTACGTTCTTGACCTCGACGGTTCCGGCAGGACCCTGCCGGGTGACCTCGCCGTGGCCGCGCCGCTCCCAGGCCTCGTCCCGGATGTCCGGCGTGGTGCGCATGGCCGCCTCGACCAGCGAACGGCCCGCGTCCTGCCAGGAGAAGGCGGCGAGTTCGTCGCGCAGCCGGATCGCGTCGGCACGCCGGCGCGGCAGGTCCACGGCCAGCTGCTCGATCGCGTCCGCCCAGGCGCCCGTCCTGGTCGCGGCCGAGGCGGGGTTGCCGACCTCGTGCGGCGCGGCGACGACGCCCGGCGAGCCGATCTCGCCGAAGCGGTGCAGGAACTCCCCCGCGCCGCTCTCGCCGTTGACCAGGAGTGGGATGGCCCGGCCCGCCGCCTCGGTGGCGACCAGACCGAAGCCCTCGTGCAGCGACGGCATGATCAGCGCGTCCGCCTGCTCCCGGTCCCTGGCGAGGTCGTCCGCGCTGGTCGTGAAGGGCAGGATCTCCACGCCCCCACGCCCGTGCTCACGGGCCATCTCCTGCCAGTGCCCGTGGTCCGGGTCCGTGGGCCTGGGGCCGCCGCGGATCGTCAGGCGCACGTCCAGGCCCCGGGCCCGCACCTGCCCCACCGCCTTGATCGCGCCTTCGACGCCCTTGATCTCGTCCGTCGCGCGGCCCGGCAGCAGCAGGCGGATCGCCGAGGAGCCCGGGGCCTCGTCCTCGGCGGACGCCTTCCCGACCACGGGGCCGATCTCGGTCCCCGGAATGAACTCGTGCAGCGCCGACACCCGCAGGACCTGCTGCGAGAGCCGCTCGGCCTCCCGCGTCAGCAGCGGGCCGACGCCGACCACGAGGTCGGCCTCCCGCATGACCTCACGTTCGGAACGGCTCTTCTGGCCGCCCTTCTCCGGCTGGCCCTTGACGCGGTCGAGGCGGACCGGGCTGGTGTGCAGGAAGTGGACCAGCCTGGCCTTCGGGTACCACTGCTTCTGGATGGCGAGCGCGCCCGGTCCCGAGAAGCGGGAGTGCCCGATGACCAGGTCGAACGAGTCGGGGTCCGCGGGCAGCCCGTGCTCCTGCGCGGGGCTCTCGACGAGCCGGTGGAAGGCGTCGCGCGCCTCGACCCCGGGGACCGGGCGGTTCACGATGACCGCGTCGCCGTGCTCGCGTGCCTTCGCCGCCGCGTCGTACGGACTCGGGTCGGACGTCAGCAGGGTCACGTGGTGCGTCGCGGACAGCCCCCGCACCAGCTCCATGTTGAACACCGGCACACCGCCGAGGCCGAGCCCGCTGACGTCGGAGACCACCAAGATCCGCTTGGCCCCCGGCGGGAGCCCTTCCGTGCGGACGGCCGTGTCGCCGGCCGTGGCCGCGTCGGTGCTCGTGGTGTCGTCCGCGGCCTTGGGACGGGCCGGACTGTCGATGACCGGATCGGTGGTGGCGTCCTCGTGCGTGGCTTCCTCGTGCGCGACGTCCTCATGCGGGACGTCCTCGCGGGCCACATCCTCGCTCGTCACGTCCTCGCGCGGGATGTCCTCGCGCTCGGTGTGCGCCGGCGGCTCGGACTTCGCCGATGTGTCGGTCCGCGTGGGCGGATCGGCCCGCACCGGCGCTTCGCCCTCCGTCGGCAGGGCCGCCCGGTAGTGCCCGTCGTCCAGGTGCAGGACGACGTGCGGCAGGCCCTCGCCCCCGTCCAACGCCCCGCGCGGTACGAACTCCTCGAACCCGCCCCCGCCCCGTACGACCGTCACCTTCACGCCGAACGTCCGCGCGGCGAGCGCGGGCAGGAGGTCGGCGGCGCCGTGGTTCCAGCCGCTGTCGCCCCGTTCTTCGTCCCCAACGGCCGTGCCGGGCCTGCGCAGTTGCGCCTGGGCGAGCCCGGCGCGCACCTGCGGCGAGAGCACCTCGTGCAGCGGCATCTGCCGCGTGGCGTCGAACTCCCTTTGCTGTGCGGACCCTTCACCGAAGCGCACCCCGGCGCCCGCCGCCTCGTCCGGGGTGAACGTGTCGTGCGTGTCGGGCGCCGTGAACTCCAGCAGGTCGGCGTTGTCTGGGTCGGCGAGCCGGTCCGCGAGGAGGTCGCGCAGTACCCCGCTCGTCCTCTCGGGGCCGTCGGAACCGTCGGCGGGTACGAGTTCGGCCATCCGCCCGGAGCCGATCCCTTCGAGCCCCGCGGCGAGCGAGGTGAAGAAGCCGTCGCCGTCGCGCGGCACGTCGTGCACCGTGTAGGTCCGGCTCCCGTCGGGCGAGGTCAGCAGCGTCGAGTGGGCCGTGCCGCCGGACCCGACGCCGTAGCGCGGGCCCCCGGCCACCGCCTCGTCCGCCGGCTCCCGCGCCGGCTCGTACGTGACGGGCGCCGGCTCCCGCACCGTGGTGCGCAGCTCGGCGGGCAGCCGGTGCCAGCGGGTGAGGCGGTCCGCCCCCAGCCGTACGTCGTGGTACTCGGCCGCCGCGCGTTCCGCCGCGGACAGGCTCGACCGCAGCCCCTCCCACTTCTCGCGCATCGTCCGCGCGTTCCCGTGGACCCGGGACGCCAGCTCCCGCACGTGTGCCTTCGCCTCCCGCACACCGGCGTCGTCGCCGCCGTGGCCGTCGGCACGGGCGACCGCCTGCCGCAGGGCCTCCTTCGCCAGGCTCAGGTCCCGCTTCACCTGCGCGCGGTCCTCCTGGAGGTCCTGGATCGCGTGCCGTTCGTTCCAGTACGCGGTGTCGGCGGCGGCCCACGCGTCGCCGGCCTTCTTCACGCTGTCCCAGGCGTCCGCCACCCGCTCGGGGAAGGTCTCGTCGTCGACAAGGCCCAACTGCCTGGCCACGTCCTCCCGTACCCACGCGAGGACGTGCGTGTCCGTCTCGACCGCCTGCGGCCCGGGCTTCACCGGCCCGAACGGGCCCGCGTGGCGCCGCATCCACGATCCGACCGAGCTGTCCTTGAAGGTGCGGTGCACGTCCGCGACGCCCAGCCACCGCGTGGGAACCGCGAACAGGAACGCCCGTGCGGCGGGCGTCTTGATCGTGACCTGCCCGGACTCGTTGCCGCCGTGCTTGCGGCTGTCGGCCCCGGACGTGATGGCGTCCGCGCTCTGGAGCACGGGCTGCGCGACCCCGGCCGAGTCGCTCATGATCGCCACCGGACCGCCGCCCGCGCTGTTCTGCTGCGCGCCGCCGCGCACGACCGCCGTCTCGTCGCTCGCCGTGGAGCGGAGAGCCGACTCCATGGCGGCGTCGGGCGCGACCGCGAGCAGCTTCGCGCCGGAGAGGTCGGGGCGCGCGTAGAGCCGGTACGAGCCCTCGGCGCCGCCCGCGAACGTGTCCTCGGAAAGGCCCGCGACCTGATAGCCGTCGGCGTCCACCGTGTCCGCGAAGAACCCCGCGAGCGACATGCCCGCCTGGCCGTCGTGCAGTGCGAGGGAGGACGCCGTACCGGGCCGGGTGAGCCCCGACCCGCGCGCCTGGGACAGGGCCTGGTCGAGGGCGTCACCGGTGAGGCGGCCACCGCCCGCCACACCCTTGAGCGACGTGCCGTACGCCTTGGCCACCGCGAGGTCGCCGGCCTTCCGCAGGCCCCCGCTGCCGACCACCTGGCTGACGTGGAAGCCCTGCGACGGGAGGACGAAGGCGGCGCCGTCGTCGTCGGCCGGCCCGGCGGTGCGCCAGGCGGCGATGTTCTCCGGCGTGACGTCCTGCGGCTTCCACAGGGTCACGTCCTCGGCGGGCGGCTCCAGTTCGGGGGCGTCCAGGAGGCCGGGGCCGGTGCCCCGACCGTCGTCGTCCGCCACACGATCCGGCGCCTCGTCCAGCGGCACGTCGTCCTGCGGCGTCTCGTCCCGCACACGATCCTGCGCCTCGTCCAGCGGCACGTCGTCCCGCGGCGCCTCCTCCCGCACACGATCCTGCGCCTCGTCCCGCGGCACGTCGTCCTGCGGCGCCTCGTCCCGCACATGGTCCTGTGCCTCGTCCCGTGCCAGCGGGGTGCTCAGGCTCACCGGCACCTGGTCCCTGATCTCGCCGACGAAGCCCTCGGACGAGATGGTCCTGCCGTTGCCGAGGTCCAGCGTGAGCTTGAGCCGGTAGCCGGTCAGGTACTCCGCGTGGGGCTCGTTCGCGTAGAAGACGCTGCTCCGCGACCGCGCGGTCGAGTGCCCCGAGACGACCTGCCGACTGCTCGACCCCTGCTCCCCGTAGGTGGGTCCGGCCGCCGTCACCACATGGCCGCCGGTGCCGGGGGATTCACTCACCTGGATGCCGAGGGACTTGGTCGCGGACCGGGTCTTCGACACGTCGCTCGTCTCCACGGCGTTGCGGGTGTCCGCGAGCGAGGTGCCGTGGCCCAGGCCGTCGAACGTCGTCTCGCCCGGCAGCAGTTCGGCCCTCAGCTCCAGGCTCCGGCCGCCGATCCTGACCTTGCCGACCCCGGGGCCGCCGACGCGCATCCGGTTCTCGGTGCCGCCCGAGGCCAGCCGCCCGCGCAGCGCGCGCAGGGCCCGGGGGGTGTTCAGCGACCGTACGAGGTCCCGGCTCGTGTCGTCGGCGCCGAGGCCCGCGAGCTTCTGGTCGAACTCCCCGACCACCTTGCTCGCGTCCAGCGAGTTGACCGGGAACGAGCCGAAGGGGGTCTCCCGCAGCCACTGCGGCTGCCCCCACTTGCTGTCCCGGTACAGCGGTACGTCGCCGAGCCTGTCCTTGAGCAGTCCGAGGCGGTGGGCCGTCTTCTCCGAGACATGGCCCACCCAGTCGGAGCCGAACGTGAAACGCCGCCCCGCCCACAGGCCCCGGGACCGGGTGACCAGCGCGTGCAGCGGGGCCAGCAGGCCGTCGCCGCGCACCGTACCGGCCACGTCGTGCGTCACGTCGCCCACCACGAGGACCTGGTGGCTCTCGTCGCTGGCCGTGACGTCCGCGGTCACCGTCCTGGTCACCGTCTGCGTGACCCCGTGCTCCCTGCCGAGGGAGGCGGTCGGCCCGTACGTCCCCAGCACGCTCCCGCCCACGGGGTGGCTGTGGGAGGCGTTGCCGGTCATCGCGAGGGTGAAGGTGTTGTTGGTGGTGACGGCGCCCGCGGCCTGCGTGTCCGAGCTGAGCGAGGACTCCGTCTTGATCTTCATCGGCTTGGAGGCGACCGTCACGTTGTGGACGCCCACGCGGTGCACCAGGGCGCCCAGCCTGTTCAGGTAGGCACCCGCGCCGAAGAGCCCGTTGGTGACGTTGCCCGTGGGCGCGGACAGCAGGTCGTAGTCCGCGGTGAGGGCGTGCGGCTGGAGGGGGCGCACCATCATCTCGTGCGCCGGCGCGCCGGTCTGGTTGAAGAACCAGGAGCCGTGCGACGTCTTGTCCATCACCTGCTCGACGCCTTCGACCAGTTCCTTGTGGGCGCCGACACCGATCGTGACGAACGGCTGGTCGCCGAACGGGTTCTCCGTCCTCGTCGGCGCGTTCAGCGGGTCCCCGGTCACCAGCGCCTTGGACTCCGCCGCCGTCAGCGGCCGTTCGGTGTGCGGCGGGGCCTCCTCCACCGCCCCGTCCGTGTGCGGGTGGTGCGTCGGAGTGTGTTCGGACGCGACGGCGAGGATCACCCGGCCCGTGAAGGCGTCACCCGCCGTGCCGCCGACGAGATCGGTGCGCGGCTCGCTCCGTACGAAGGGCTGCGTGCCCAGCACTCCGAGGGACGCCGTGCCGCGCCAGAGCTGCCTGAAGCGCGTGTAGCCGCCCGTCGACGCGGTCAACTCCAGCCGGTAGCTGTGCAGATGGGACGGGGACGTGCTGCTGCTGAGCGACTCGGCCGAGGCGGTGGAGCCGTACCCGGTCCGCTGCCCGTTCGCGCGGCCCCAGCGCGGGCCCACCTGGAGCGTGCCGCTGTTGCCAGGACGGCCGATGACGTCGTGCTGTGCGGCCCGCACCTGGAGGGACGCCTCCAGGCCGCCCTCGTAGCTCCTGGTGACGTTGCGCATGCCGTCCATGCGCTGCGTGCCGGGCGAACTGGTGCGTACGTGGAGGTCGTTCTGCGTGCCCTCGTAACGGCGGTCGGTCAGGGTGCCGTCGATCCAGAGGTACCGGTGGGAGCGGTGGAAGCGGCCCGGCCCCACCAGCTCGATCCGCAGGCCGGTGGTGACGACCGCCTCCAGGTTGCCGGCCATGCTGTGGTGGGACAGCGAGTTCATGACGTTCAGTGTGTTCTGGAGCGCCAGGCGGTAGTGCTCACGGCTGTGCCAGCGGGACCCGGCGACATTGGCGAAGTCCTCGAGCGGGGCGATCATCCCGGGGTACTTCTCGGCGGCGGCGCGCAGCACCCGCTGGGTGAAGTCCTGGAGGAGGGTGGGCCGGGGAGGCGCCCCGGGCGGGACCTCCCGCTCCTCGCGCGCCAACTCATCCTCGTGTGCCGGCGACTCCTCGTGCGCCAACACATCCTGGTGCGTCGGCGAGTCCTCGTGTGCCGGCGACTCTTCATGTGCCAACGCGTCCTCGTGTGCCGGCACATCGTCGTGTACCCGCGCGTCCTCGCGCGGCTCGGGCACGGGCTCCGGCTCCGGCTCCGGCTCCGGCTCCGGCTCGCGGACGAACGCCTCCGGGCGGCTCATGCCCAGCATCGCCGGGTGGTTCCTGGTCAGGTAGACGGGCGCGGAGGGCTCGTTCTCCCTGCGCGAGGCCAGCGCCGTCCCGTCGTCCCAGCCCGCGAGGCGGCGCGCCTCGGTGGTGGTCATCCGGTCGAGGCTCCACGACGTGAAGGGGGTCGGCTCCGTGTCGCCCGAGCGGCGCACGTACACCGTCTTCTCCACGAGGTAGAGATGCGTCGGAACCTTCTTGGCCTGGCCGACGAACTTCCTGGTGGCCGTGCCGCCGAACACGGTGCCGTGCAGCGTCGAGCGCGCGTACCGGCCGACCGCGCCCACCATCGCCCGCAGCCCGGCCGACGCGCCGAAGAACGACAGGGCGTCGAAACTCGGACCGATGCTCGCGCTGAGCTCCTGCGAGTACGTCTTCGACAGTGTCCGCTCGTTCTTGAGCGTCTGCTGGACGGTCATCCGCATCTCGGCGGCCGTCGTCGCCGTCAGCAGGGTCGCCCTGCCGGGCACCACGCGGTCCACCACGAACGCGCCCATCGGCGTCCGCTGCCTGTCCTCCCGTGTCAACGGGCGTGTGGTGACGAGGCCGTGGGCGAGCCGGTCGGCCATGCGGTGGAAGTTCTCCGTCGTGAAGAACCCGGAGATCTCGTCGTACGCCGCCGTGCCGGGGCGGGCGTACGCGCGCTCAAGTGCCCAGTCCCTGATCTCCTTCACCGGCCCGAACCCCTCGGTGTGCACGAGGCGGTAGCCCGTTTCGGGGTCGATCGTCATCGCACGGGGCGCCTGTCCCGTACCGGGGCCCTCGGACTTGGTCTCGCTTTCCGGGAGGCGGACGGTGAGGCCGTTGCGGACACCGAAGCTGAAGTGCTCCGTGCCGCCTTCGAGGCGCACTTCGTACTGCACGTCGTCCAGGTGCAGGTTCGACGTGTCGCCGAGCCGCGTCTCGGCCTGGCTGAGCGTCTGGTTCTGCATCCCGTAGTCGTACGTGCGGGCGTAGCCGAGACCGCCGGCGATCCGGCCGTAGGCGGCGATGCCCGAGGCGGGGCCGAAGGAGACGGCGGGGGCGACGCGCCGCGCCGTGGACTGCACCGCGCCCGCGCCCGTGGTGACCTGGCTGCGCTGCACCGTGTCGAACGTGAACGGCGAGCCGAAGGTGTCGCTGAACCGCTCCCACCTGTTGTGCGGGCGCGTGGTGACCCGGAGGTAACGGGTCACGCCCGAGGCGTCCTTGAAGGCCGGCGAGCGGTAGCCCTCGCCGTGGAACAGCCACGGTGTCTCACGCAGCGCCCGGCGCAGGTCGCCGAGCGCGTCGGCCTGGTCCACGGGCCCGTGCTCCGTCAGGCCCGCGCGATGGCCGATCTCGGTCACCACCTGGCGGACGGCGCGCAGGGTGACCCGGCCGTCGCCGTACGTGCCGGACCTGCCGTGCTCCGTGCCGTCCCCCGTGATGTACGTGGGCATGCGGGTGCCGTCGTCGAACGTGACGACGCGCCCGCCGCTCGGCGGCGGCGCCATGGTCCGGTCGATGCGGGGCTTGCGGTAGGTGTCGAGGCCCGCCTCGACACTGCTGTGCTTCGGGACCGTGAACGGTGGGTGGGAGGCCGTGGCGGCTGCGGACCGCTGCCCCGGCACCGTCCCGTCCGCGAAGTGCACCCGGCGGGGCGGCGCTTCGGACGCGGGGGTCGAGGTGGACGGCTCGTCGTGGGCGTCGTGCGCGTCGTCGGCGTCGTGTACGTCGTCGGCGTCGTGCACGTCGTGTACGTCGTCGGCGTCGTGCACGTCGTCGGCCTGGCGCACGCCTTCCCGGACATCCGTGGCCACCGCCGTCGTATCGGTGGCCACCGTCGTACGGGGCGGCGGCGTCGGGTCGTTGACGGCGTCGTGCACCGAAGTCGGGTCGTGCAGTGCGGTGGTGGAGACGGGGCCGTCGGTCTCCACGAGCGGGGGCGCCGAGTCCTCCCGCGGCAAGGCGGCGCGGATCGCGGACGCCGACGCGCCGGGGTCTTCGGCCTGGGCCACGGCCGCGGCGTGCAGGACGGTGTCCCAGTGTGCCCGCGTCTGCGCCGCGTCGTCGGGCAGGCCCAGGATGTCGCGGGTGATCTGCCGCAGGACGTCCGGTGTCATCCGGCCGCCGGTGTGCAGCGCCGGGAGGCCGTCGGGGCCGGGGTTCCAGCGCAGCCGGTCCAGGGCGGCGAGCCCGCGCAGCGCCGTCTCGTGGGCGGGGGTGTTCTCGATGCCGGTGCCGAACGTGTCGCGCAGGGTCCGCACGTACTGGAGCGTCCTGGTGGTGGTCCAGGGGTCGGCCGGGCCCTCGTCGTGGTGCAGCCCGGCGGCTCGCGCGAGGCCGTCCAGGGTGGCACCGTGCGGCTCGGGGGTGAACGTGTTCCACACGCCCGGCCGGCCGGCCGCGTCCGCGAAGAGGACGGGCTGCGCGACACCGTTGCGGTCCCGCACCGTGCCGGAGGGCGTGGTGGGCGCGTACACGGTCCTGCCCGTCACGTTCGCCACGTGCTGCGCGACGGAGAGCCCCCCGTACTCGGGGGTGCTTCCTGTGTTGCACGAAAGCAGCACCAGGGGACGGTCCGCCGGGCCCAGGGACTCGGCGTTGCGTACGAGGTAGCGGCCCAGTTCACGGCCGCTGACCCGGACGACGCGGCCGTCCCCGAGGACGAGCTGGACGTGGTTCGACGCGCCGTGGGCGGAGAAGAACGACACCGCCGAGTCGTGCCACGGAACGGTCTGCCGAGGGCCCTGGAACCGCCCCCTGCCCGTTCCGTCGAGCCGGGTGTGGCCACGGAAGGCCTGCTGTCCGACCAGCGCGGCCGTGCGGTCCTGGCGGTCGGACCAGTCCCGGGCGGTGAAGGTTCCGATGCCCTCGGGAGGGGCCTCGGGGGCGCGGGTGAGCGGGTAGGTCCGTACCCGGTCGTCGTGCTCCAGGCTCTCGTCCAGGGTCCGGACGCCGGGGGCGTGCTCCGTGCTGGTGTCGGTCCTGGCGCCGGTGCCCGAGCCCGAGCCGGTGCTCGTGCTCGTGCTTGTGCTGGTCTCGTTGCCGTTGTTGTTGCTGTTGCTGCTGTGCGGCTCCGTGGGCGTCGTGGCGGTGTTCTGCTCGTCCGGCTGGTGGGACGCCTGCAAGGCCGACGCCTGTGTGGACTCCTGCTCGTGGACGGACCCGCCGGGCGTGTGCGCGATGTCGACGCCGACCTTGTGGGCCAGCCCGGCGATCTCCGGGAGCTGGGTGCGCACTTCGTCCGGCAGCGTACGGTCGAGGTGCGCGAACCGCTCACGCAGCCACTGCGCCTGCGCCGGCTCCAGCGGCCGGGACCTCTCGTTCTGGAGGGACTCGGCCGCGCTGGTGTCCTGGTGCGTCCACTCCCCCTCCTCGTTCAGGGAGTTCCGGTAGACGAGCCCGCCGCCCCAGCGGTGCAGGCGGATCTCGTCGAGGAACTTCCTCTTGTCCACGCCGTCCAGGGTCTTGGGAATCCCCTGGTACGCCTTGTCGTGGATGTCGACGGACACGATCCTGCCGACCCCGGTCGCCTCCCTGCCGCTCTGGTAGCGGTGCAGGTTGGCGAGTCGGCTGATCGCGTCCGGTACGGCCATCACATCGGCCTCCGTACGGAAGCCGCTCGCCCGGAACTTGAGCGCCTCGCGTTCCGTCGAGCCACCGCCCATGTGGCCCTCACGGATGAGGTTGTACCCCTCGGTCCTGGCGTGCTCGATGAGGCCCTTCATCCATAGATAGGCGTCGTCCCCGGCCAGTTGGGCGGCCTTGCGGTCGTCGATGGCCTTGAGTTCCTCGTACTGCGGATGGTCGGACAGCAGCGCGTCGAAGTCGGCGACGATGCCCTTCTCGTCGCCGAGCCGCTCCAGGGCGGCGCGCTGGCCCGTGGTCTTGCTGGAGGCGGCCTGGCCTCCGATGAAGACGATCTTCGGTGTCTCGGGGCGGCTCAGCCCCTCCAGCGCCCTGGGCAGGATGATCTCGTCGAAGATCCTGCGGTTCTCCTCGTCGGAGAGCTTCCACGGGTTCTCCTGCGAGTCCAGCGCCGGGACCTGGTCGTGCTGCGTACCGGTGGGGTGCTCCTGCTCGGTGGTGGCGGGGTGCTGCGTACCGGCGGGGTGCTCCTGCTCCGTGGTTGCGGGGCGCTGCGTGCCGGTGACCGTCCGGTCGGTGGACAGGTCGGGCATGTGGCCGTGTGTCTGGTCGTCGCCCGGAGGGCGGGTGATCAGGCCGAGCCTGCGGCCGAGGTCCTCCAGCCGCTGGAGCCGCTCGTCGTCGTCCATCGTGTGTCCGGTGGGTGCGGCCGTCGAACCGTCCCACCGGTCCGTCGGCTCCCACTGCGACCGCGTACCCAACGACTCCAGACCACCGCCCGGCCCCTGCCGCGTGATCCCGCCGAACCCGGAGCGCTGATGCGGGTCCAGATTCCGCTGCGGGTCCGGAGTGTGCAACGCGGCCGACACCAGGGCATCGCCCGCGTGGCTCCACGAGAAGTCCTTCAGCACATCGCGCAGATCCGCCGCGTCCGCCCAGCGCTCATCCACATGATCATGCAGGTCCTTGATCGCCTCGGTCCACGCGTCGATGCGGGCCTGCTCGTTCTCCTGGTCCCCGACCTCGAACAGGGAGTCGACGACGCTGTTCTCGCCGGCCGGATAACGGCTGAAGAAGTTCGCCGCCCCACTCTCGTTGTTGACGAGAACCGGGATACCGCGCCCCGCAGCCTCCGTCGCCACCAGCCCGAACCCCTCATGCAGGGAAGGCATGATGACCGCGTCCGTCGTCTCACGGTCCCTGCTGAGTTCGGCCGCACTCGTCGTGAACGGCTTCAACGTCACCGCACCGGGCGCATGCTTGTCCACATACGCCTGCCACCGGGCGTAGTCGTCCGTATCGGGCTTCGGACCGCCCCGTACCGTCAAATGGACGTCATAGCCCTGCCCCTGAAGGCGACCCACCGCCTGGATCGCCGTCGTCACGCCCTTGATCTCGTCACTCGCACGCCCCGGCAGCAGCAGGTGCACCGTCCCCGACGGATCGGGACGACGCTGCACCAGGTCACCCAACTCCGAACCCGGCACGAACTCGTGCAACCCCGGAACCTTCAAGATCTGCTCAGAAAGCCGCCCCGCCTCATCCGTCAGCAGCTTCCCGACGCCGACCACGAGATCGGCATCCCTCATCGCCTTCCGCTCGACGGTGGCCTTCGCACCGCCCTTGGCCGGCTGATCCTTGATGCGGTCCAGCCGAACCGGACTCGTGTGCAGGAAATGCGCTACGCGGGCGTTCGGATAATGCAGATCGCGGATCTTGGAGGCGGCCGGGCCCGAGAAACGCGAGTGCCCGACAATCAGGTCGTACGCGTCCGAGCCCGCCTTCAGCCCGTACGACGACGGGTCCTTCTCCACCAGGTCGTTCAGAGCGTCGCGGCTCTCCTCGAACTCCGGATTCGGAACGTTGACGATCTCCGCCCCGCCGTGCTCCTCCGACTTCGCCACCGGATCATAGTTCTTGTCCGGGTCCACCGTCAGCATCGTCACATCGTGCGACGCCGAAAGCCCCTTCACCATCTCCATGTTGAACACCGGAACACCACCCAGACCCAGACCACTCACATCCGAGAGGACCAGGATGCGCGCCCGGGGCTGTGGTGTGTCCGTGGCAGGCGGGTGCGGGGTCGAGGTGTCCGCGAGGCCGCCCGTCGTCGCGTCCCCGTCGTCGTCCGTGCGCGAGTGGGCCGGCGTCTCGTAGGCCTGGTTGTCGCTCTCGTCGGTGACGAAATCCAGCTGCGACCAGTACGCCACCGCCGCCGGGTCGATGCCCGCGGCCTCCTCGGAGGGCGTCGTGTGCGACAGGTCGTAGGTCTCCATCTGCCTGGCCAGCGCCTTGGCCAGCACGGCGGGCCCGGTGAGCGCGGCGCCGTTGCCCACCAGGTCCTGGCCGTCCAGCTCCCGGGTCGCGTCGGGAATGGACTTGATGATGTGGTCGATCAGGGCGGACCGGGGCGGCACCGCGAAGAAGTGGTTGCCGTACTCGGCGTTGCCAAGACGGTGGGTGACCACCTCCTCCTTCGTCACCTCGGCGGGCGGCTTGCCGAGCTGCTCGCCGAGCCTGTTCCTGACCTGCTGGAGGTCGTGGTTGTCGCGGATCATCGGCCCCATGAAGGGAAGATCCTTCAGGCCCATGCCCGGCGGCTGCCGCGTGAGGTCCACGGTCCCCGGCGCGATGTCCACGTCCGCGTAGACGCCGCCCTCGGTCTTCAGCAGTGCGTAGCGCACCACGTCCGAGGCGACGGGGAACGCCCTGGGCTCCGTTCGCGCCTTGCCGTAGATGTCGCGGAGCTTCACCAGGTCGGGGTCGGTGAGTTCCGTCCTGCGGGGGCCGGTGAGCGCCTGCCAGCGCGACCGGGTGTCGACGGCCGGAGGAAGTACCTCCGACACCTCGTGGACCCGCACACCGCGCCGGTTCAGGTCGTCGACGACCGTGGAGTCCCACCGGGAGACCGGGCCGTCCGGACCCCGCTGGGTGTCGGTCCACACCTTCATCGTCCAGCCGCCCTCGCGGGCCCGGTCCGCCCAGGTACGCAGGTTGTCGACCGCGCCTTCGGTCAGCGGCCTGCCCAGCCACACGAAGTGCAGCACCTTGGGAACGTCCTCGGCCTCCACCCCCATGTGTTCCACGAAGGTCTCCACCTGCCGGTGCACCAGGCCCGCGAACTCGCGTGCGTCCTCGTGCCCCGGGAGGGAGCCGGCCGCCATCCGGTCGGCGCGTTCGTGCAGCCGCTGGGCGAGGATGCGCGCCTGGGAGACGTCCCCCGACATCGTGCGGTTCATCACGTCGTTCACGACCCGCGCCTGGTCGTCCTCGCTCAACGGCGCGTCGCTGCGCGCCAGATCGTTGACGGAGGTCTCGCCGTGGCCCGTCGCGTCGGACGGGTCGGCCACGGCGTCGGTGGTGGCGTCGGGGTCCTGGTCGTCGTGTTCTTGGTCGCGGACCTCGTGTTCGTGGTCCTGGACGTCGTCGTGGTGCTGGATCTCGTCGTGGTGCTGGATCTCGTCGCGGTGCTGGATCTCGTCGTGGTGCTGGATCTCGTCGTGGTGCTGGACGTCGTCGCTGTCCCGGGGCACGGTGTCGTGCGGGGCGGTGTGTTCCGGCGGGGCGGTGTGTTCCGGCGGGGCGGTGGTGAACGCCGCGGGAAGCGGGCCCGACACGTCCGCGATCGCGCCGGTCGTCTCGTCCTCGTCGTACTCGTTGTCGTCCCGGTTCTCGTCCTGCGACACCTCCTGGGGCCGGGGCGGTCGCACCAGTGTCTGCTGGTCCTGCTGCCCGCCCCGCGTACCCGGCGCGGCGGTGGAAGGCGTGCCGCCGGTACGGGTGTCGGTATGGGTGTCGGTACGGTTGTCGGTACGCACATCCGTATGCGCGCCCGTGCTCGTGGTGGGGTTCTCGTACGCCTGGTTGTCGCTCTCGTCCGTGACGAAGTCGAGGCCCGACCAGTGGTCGACGGCCCTCGGGTCGATGCCGGCGCCCTCCTCGGTCGGCTTGGTGCCCGACAGCCCGTACGACTCCATCTGCCTGGCCAGCGCCTTGGCCAGCGCGGCGGGCCCGGTCAGTACGGCGCCGTTGCCCACCAGGTCCTGGCCGTCCATCTCGCGGGTCGCGTCGGGGATCGACGTGATGATGTGGTCGATCAGGGCGGACCCGGGCGGTACGGCGAAGAAGTGGTTGCCGTACTCGGCGTTGCCCAGCCGGTGTTTGACGACCTCGTGCACCGACACATCGGCCGGCGGCCGGTTCTGCTGCGCGCCGAGCTTCTCCCTCATCTGCTGGAGGTCGTGGTTGTCGCGGATCATCGGGCCCATCACGGGCAGGTCTTCCCGGCTCATCGGGGGCAGGCCCCGGCTCAGGTCGACGGTGCCGGGCGCGATGTCCACGTCCGCGTAGACACCGCCCTCGGTCTTGAGGACGGCGTACCGGGTGACGTCCGAGGCGACAGGGAACGCGCGGGGCTCGGTACGTGCGTTGGTGTAGATGTCCCGGAGCTTGACCAGGTCGGGGTCGGTCAGGGCGGGTCGGCCGCCGCCGGTGAACTTCTGCCAGGCCGACGGCGCCGAGTGGGCGGGCAGCACGTCGGAGATCTCCTGGAACCGCACACCGTGCCGCCTGAGATCCGCCTGGACGTCGGGACGCCACTGCGAGACACGCCCGTTCGGGCCGTTGTGCGTGTCCGTCCACACCTTCATCGTCCAGCCGCCCTCGCGGGCCCGCTCCGCCCAGGCGCGCAGGTTGTCGACCGCGCCGTCCGTCAACGGGCGGCCGAGCCAGACGAAGTGCACGACCTTCGGGATGTCGCGGGCGTTGGCCGCGCCCACGTGCTCCACGAAGTTCGTGACCTGACGGTGAGCGGCGTCGGCGAGGTCGCGGGCCTCCTGGTGCCCGGGTGCGGAATTCGCCTCCATCCGGTCGGCGCGCTCGTTCAGCCGCTGGACCAGGACGCGTGCCGCCGACGTATCACCGTTCATCACACGGGAGATGACATCGTCCAGGACTCGCGCCTCGCCGTCCTGGCTCAGCGGGGCGTCGGTACGCGCCAGGTCGTTGACCGGGGTGTCGGTGTCGTGCGGCTCAGGCTCCGTCCGCGTGTCGGTGGAGTCGTGCGTCGTCTGGTCGACGGGGTCGTGCGTCATCTGGTCGGTGGCACCGTGCGGCGGCTGAGCGCTGTCGGCCACGGCGCCCGAGGTGACGTCGTGGTCGTGGTCGTGGTCCTGGGCCTCGTGGTCCTCTTGTCCCTGGTGGTCCTGGCCCTCGTGGTCGTCGTGGTCCTGGTCCTCGTGGTCTCCCCGGCCGGTGGTGTCGTCGTGCGCGGGCGGCCGTACCTGCTCCGTCGCGCCGGAGCCACCGTGCAGAGAGTCGCCGGGGGTGATCAGGCCGATCCTGCGGCCGAGGTCCTCCAGCCGCTGGAGCCGCTCGTCGTCGCCCATCGTGTGCCCGGTGGGTGCGGCCGTCGAACCGTCCCACCGGTCCGTCGGCTCCCACTGCGACCGCGTACCCAACGACTCCAGACCACCGCCCGGCCCCTGCCGTGTGATCCCACCGAAACCGGAGCGCTGATGCGGGTCCAGATTCCGCTGCGGGTCCGGAGTGTGCAACGCGGCAGAGACCAGGGAGTTCCCGGACTGCGTCCAGGAGTAGTCCTTCAGTACGTTCCGCAGGTCATTCGCATCGTCCCAGCGCTCGTCGATGTGGTCGTGCAGATCCGCGATGGCCTGGGCCCAGGAATCGACGCGGGCCTGCTCGTTCTCGGAATTGCCCACTTCGAACAGGGAGTCGACGACACTGTTCTCACCGGCCGGATAACGGCTGAAGAAGTTCGCCGCCCCGCTCTCGTTGTTGACGAGAACCGGGATACCGCGCCCCGCAGCCTCCGTCGCCACCAGTCCGAACCCCTCATGCAGAGAGGGCATGATGACCGCGTCGGTGTCCTCACGGTCCTTGTTCAATTCCGCCGCACTCGTCGTGAACGGCTTCAACGTCACCGCACCCGGCGCATGCTCATCCACATACGCCTGCCACCGCGCGTAGTCGTCCGTATCGGGCTTCGGACCGCCCCGCACCGTCAAATGGACGTCATAACCCTGCCCCTGAAGCCGACCCACCGCCTGGATCGCCGTCGTCACACCCTTGATCTCATCACTCGCACGACCCGGCAGCAGCAGATGCACCGTCCCCGACGGGTCAGGATGACGCTGCACCAGATCACCCAACTCCGAACCCGGCACGAACTCGTGCAACCCCGGAACCTTCAAGATCTGCTCAGAAAGCCGCCCCGCCTCATCCGTCAGCAGCTTCCCGACGCCCACGACGAGGTCCGCGTCGGCCATGGTCTTCCGCTCGATGGTGGCCTTCGCACCACCCTTGGCCGGCTGATCCTTGATACGGTCCAGCCGAACCGGACTCGTATGCAGGAAATGCACCACACGGGCGTTCGGATAATGCAGATCGCGGATCTTCGAAGCGGCGGGCCCGGAGAAACGCGAATGCCCGATGACGAGGTCGTACGCGTCCGGCCCCGTTTTCAGCCCATATGTGTCCGGGTCCTTCTCCACCAGGTCGTTCAGAGCGTCGCGGCTCTCCTCGAACTCCGGATTCGGAACGTTGACGATCTCCGCCCCGCCGTGCTCCTCCGACTTCGCCACCGGATCGTAGTTCTTGTCCGGGTCCACCGTCAGCATCGTCACATCGTGCGACGCCGAAAGCCCCTTCACCATCTCCATGTTGAACACCGGAACACCACCCAGACCCAGACCACTCACATCCGAGAGGACCAGGATGCGCGCCCGGGGCGGGACGACCTGGTCCGTCATCCCGTCGTCATGGGTGAGGCCGGTCGTGTCGAGGGAGTCGTCGGCGGTGTCGTGCGGTGTGTCGTGCGTGGTGTCATGGCTGTTGTGGGCGGGGTCCGCCACGGCGTCCGTCGTGTCGTCGTCGTCGTGGTGGTGGTGGACAGAGGTGTCGTCGTCGTGGACGGACGTGTCGTCGTCTGTCGTGTGCGACTCGTCGTCCGACACGCTCTCCTCGTCGGAGACGTCCTCGTGGTCCGACGGTCCCTGCCGGTCGCGGTCGCCGCCACGGTCCTGATCGTCACGGTCACCGCCGCCCCGCTGGTCGCCGTCCCGGTGGTCGCCATCCTGCTGGTCGCCGTCGCGCTGGTCGCCGTCCTGCTGGTCACCGTCCCGGTGGTCGCCGTCCTGCTGGTCGCCGGAACGCTCCTGGCCGCCGCCCGAGGTGTGTCCGTTGCCGGACTGCTCGTTCCCGGACTGCTCGTGGCCGCCGCCGCTGTCGTTGTTCTCGTGGCCGCCGGATGTCGACGTGTCAGTGGCCGGGGGCTCCTGTGTCGTCCCGTGTGTCGTCGCTTCGGAGTCCGCCTGGAACGCCGCCCGCAGGTCGTCCAGGTCCTTCGCGTTCGGGACGGGATGCAGCGCGAAGTCGTCGGTGTCGGTCCGCGTGTCCTCGTTCGTGCGGGGGCGCTCCTGCTGGAGCGTCTGCGAGCCCTGTTCCTCGGTGTGCGGCGCGGGGGGCCGCTGCGTGGCGGGTCCACCGCCCTGGCCCGGCCGTACGTTCTCGTCCGAGCCAGGCCGTGGGGCGTCGTGCCCCGGCCCCGTACCATCCTGCGGAGAGGGGGCGTCGTGCGCCGCGACGGGTTCCGGCCGTGCCGTGGTGTCCTCGCCGCCCGTGTGCTCCTGAGTTCCGTGCGTCGTCGGCGGGTCCGCGAGATGCCCGACACCGGGCAGGTCCGGGAGGTCGTGCGGGACGGACGGCAGGTCGAGGTGGTCTGCCGGGGTGGGCAGGGAGTTGAGGAGGTCCGCCGTCTCGTCCGGGGAGCGGTGGTCCCCACCGCCCGCGTCCGAGCCGGGCCCGTCCTCGCCGTGCGTGCCGCCGCCCTGGGCTTCGAGGCCCTTGGTGACGATCCGGTCGAGCCTGCCGTCGCCCTCCGGGCGCTCGACGCCCTGGTGCAGTTCCTCGTCGAGTGCCTTGATCCGCTCGTCGTACGTGAGGGTGTCGTCCAGCCGGCGCTGAAGGTCCTCGATGCGCTGCCCGGTGCGTGCCGCCGCCTCGGTCTGGTCCTTGAGGAACTGCTCGCCGTGCTGGTCGCGCAGCGAGTCGAGCTCCTGGCGCATCCGCTCGACCTGCGCCTGGCGTTCCTCCTCCTGGCGCTGCTGGTGCTCCTCCAGGCGCTGGATGGCGCGTTCGGACTCCTCCTCGGTGTGCGCGTCGCGCAGCTGCTGCCGCAGTTCCGCCGCACGGGCGTCGTTCTCGCCCTCGTGCAGGGCGTCGAGCCGCTGCCGCAGCTCCTCCTCGCTGGGGGTGTCGCCCCGGTCGCCGCCGTCGTCGCCACGGTCCGTGGGGGGATCGAATTCCTTGAGCCGGTCGAGGCGTTCCTGGAGGGCCTGCTCCTCGCGGTGCTCCTGGAGTTCCTGGAGCGCGCGCTCGGACTCCTCCTCGGTCTCGGCGCGGTCCAGCTGCTCCTGGAGTTCCTGTGTGCGCTCGTCCTGTTCGCCGCGCAGCCTGGCCAGCCGCGCCTGGAGATCCTCGTCAGAGCCGGGCGGGTGGCCGGTCCCGCTGTCGTCGCCGGTGTGGCCGGCGGGCGGGTCGTCGGAGTTCAGCCGGTCGATGCGGTCCTGCAACTCCTGCAGTTCGCGGTGCTGTTCGAGCTGGTCCAGCGCACGCTCGGCCTCCTCCTGGGTGGCCGCGTTGGCGAGGCGCTGCCGCAGGGCGGCCTCCTCCGAGTCGTCCCCTGAGTGCAGTTGGTCGAGGCGGTCACGCAGTGCGGCCGTCTTCAGCAGATCCTGGAGTTCGTTGTGCAGTCGCTGCGCGTCGCGCGCACCGGTGGCCTCGGCGATCTCGCGCCGTACGCGTTCGAGGTCGGAGTCGTACGGACGGGCCGAATCCTTGCCCGTCAGCACTTCGGCGGGAACGTGCTGCTCGACGTAGTTGGTGTACTCGCGCAGCGCGCTGTCCATCAGGTCGGGGTCGAAACTGCGACGCGCGCTGTCGACGGCGTCGACCTTGTTCTGCCACTCCTCACGATTCGCGCCCAGGTCGCCGAGGCGGTCGAAGCCGCCCGCGACATGGTTGTTGAACGCGTCCATGCGCTGGTTGAGCGAGCGCATGTCGATCATCTGCCGGAACTCGGACAGGTGGCGCGTTGCGCCGCTCCAGTCGTTCGCCCTGGCCGCGTTCTTGATGGCGTTCGTGTAGATGTCGCGCGCGGGTCCCGACATCCCGGCGTCCTTGGCGATCTGGTCGAGCGCGTCGGCCCGCCGGTCGACCTGGGCGCGCGGGGAGACGATGGCGGTGGTGGGCGCGTCGGGCGCGTCGTGGAGCGGGCCGGCACCGTCGCCGGGATCGTGCGTCGGCACGTTCAGGTCGTTCAACGCCTCGGCGGGGTCGGTGTGCGGACCCTCGGGCGGGGCGGTCTCGGATGTGGTCCTGTCGGGTGTGGTGCTGTCGGACGTGGTGTTGTGGCCGCCGGGCGTGGTGTTGTCGGTCGTGGTGTTCTCGGTCGTGGTGTTGTGGCCGCCGGTCGTGGGCGGGGAGGAGGTGGCGGGGTCGGCCGGCGCGTGGGTGTCCGTCGGCCCGTGCGACTCCGTCGGGGTGTGCGTGTCCGCCGGTCCGCGCGTCTCGGGCGGTGCCTGCGTCTCGGCCGGCCCGTGCGACTCGGTCGGTGTGTTGGTGCTGGGGCCGCTGTGGGTCGTCGCGGGGCCGGCGGTGTCGGTCGTGCCGGGGGTGTGGGTGTTGTCGCCGGTCACGGGGCGCGGGCCGTCCTGCACCGTGCTCGGCGCCGGCCGTGCGGGGGCGTTCGCAGGGCCGGTGGGCGGCTGATGCGTGGCCTGGGGGGCCGCGCCCGTACCGGCGCCCGGCCGCACCTGCGTCTGAGGCGGCGGGCCCTGTGTCCCACCCTGGTTCTGTGCCTGGTTCCCCGGCGTGGACGACGTCTGTGTGGGATCGGAGAGTACGACGGGTTCGCCGTTGTGCGTGCCGTCGCCGGTGAGCGCGGGCTCGTGGAAACCGGCGCCGCCGGGCTCCGTGCGCGGCACGTCGGGCAGTGTCACGCCCTCGTGACCACCGCCGCCCTGCGCCGGTGCCGACACGACCGGCTCGTGCGTGACGGGAGCGGGGTCGTTGCCCGCCGTCGTTTCCGCGTGTCCGGCACCGGGCGCGGTGTGCGGCACGTCGGGCATCGAGGGCAGGTGCGAGCCGGTGTTCTGCCCGGTGGACGCGGGGGGCGTCGCGCCGGTGCTCTCCTGCGTGCCGCCGCTGTGCTGCGCATCCGAACTGACAGGCGTATTACCGGCGTTCTGCGTGGTGTCCGTGCCGCCCGTGTTCTCCGTGACGGGCTGGTGCGGAACGGTGGTGTCGGTCGTACCGCCCGAGCTCTCCGTGACGGGCTGGTGCGGAACGGTGGTGTCGGTCGTACCGCCCGTATTCTCCGTGACGGGGTGGTGCGGAACGGTGGTATCGGTCGTACCGCCCGTATTCTCCGTGACGGGGTGGTGCGGAACGGTGGTATCGGTCGTACCGCCCGAGCTCTCCGTAACAGGCTGGTGCGGAACGGTGGTATCGGTCGTACCGCCCGAACTCTCCGTAACAGGCTGATGCGGAACGGTGGTATCGGTCGTACCGCCCGAGCTCTCCGTAACAGGCTGGTGCGGGACGGCCGTGTCGCTCGTGCCGCCGCCGCTCGAACTCGTCGGCGGGCCCTGGGACGTGGTGGTCACGTGGTGGTCGCCGGGCGCCGTGGACGTCGGGCTCGAGGCTGGTGCGTGGCCCGTTCCGCCGCCGGTGGTACCGGACGTGGGGGCGGTCGTGGTCCGGTCGCCGCCGGTGTTCGTACCCACGCTCGTGCCGCCGCCGGTGTTCGTATGCACACCCGAGCCGGCACCCGTTCCACCGCTGGTGGTCGTCGCCGGGCCCGTCTGCGTGCCCGGTCCCTTGAGCGTGGTCTCGAAGCCGGTCAGGCCGGTCGTGGTGGGGGGCGGTGCGGCGGCCGTGTGGGTGACGGTCTCCGGCGTGCCGGAGCCGGTGCTGGACGGCAGGTTGGTGTCCGAGAAGCCGCCGCCCGTACCGCTGGAGGAGGTGCCCACGCCCGACGTCGGGGTGCCGCCGGTCGTCACCGGCTCCTGCGATCCGGCCGTCGAGGTGGAGCCCCCCGTCGAGGGGGGCGGTGCGCTGGTGTGCACGGTCACCTCGGGCGGGCCCGAAGTCTCGGTGTGCGGAGTGCTGTTGGTGCCGGAGCCGGTTTCCGAGCGGTCGCCGCCGCCGCTCTCCGTGTTCAGGCCCGAGTGGTCGAACGGCGGCGGCGCGGCGCCCAGCCCCGGGCCGACGACCGGTGCGTCGGGAGGGTCGGGGAGGTGCAGGTCGATCCCGTCCGGCGTGTGGACATTGACGGGGTCGACTTCGGTCTTGTCGCCGCCGCCGAACCTGCGCTTCCCACCGCCGCCGAGCGCGCCGATCGCGCCCGAGGACAGCGCCCCGGCCAGCCCTCCGTCCTCACTGCTGCCGAAGATGCCGTCCATGGCCTCGGTCGTGGTGATGCCGGTGAGGCCGCCGAGCGCCAGCTTCCCGATCAGACCCGCCTCGAACTTCGGCACGAACGCGGCGGCGCCGCCGAAGATCCCGCCGCCGATCGCGCCGGAGATGGCCCCGGACTCCAGCGCCTGGAGTGTGTTCTGCGTGCTCCACTTCGTACGGTCGCCCTTGAGCATCTGGATGGACTGGATCACCGCGTCCATCCCGAGCATCATGCCGACGCCCGTGGCGATCGAGATCAGCAGGCGGCGCAGGATCATCTGCACCGCCACCCGTGCCGCGGTGATCATCGCGGGGATGGCCTCCGGCGCGAAGAACGCCCACTGGGCGATCTCGGCCGCCAGCCAGATCAGTTGGGCCAGGATCATGTACTTGGAGTACTCGACCTGGACGCCGGTGTTCCTGCCCAGTTCCCCCAACTGCTTGGCGGACGTGGCCATGTCGGGCAGATTGCCCTGCAACTGCTTGACGAAGTCCTCGAACTCCTGTGCGACCTGCCCGCCGACGTTGTTCAGCACACCGGCCGCGGCCGGACTGATCTCGTCCACGATGGCGACGAGTTGCTGTGCTGCCTCGTCCCAGGCCTGGCCGAGTTCGAGCAGCTTGTCCTCGTCGCCCTTCGGCCAGGACTGGCCGACGGCGAGATAGGAGACCCAGCTGAGTGCGGGGGGCAGGTTGACGCTCATGCCTGACCGAGCTCGTCTACGCGCTCGGCCGGCCGCTCGGCCACCAGAGGCCGTTCGAACGACACTTCGGGCTCCAGAGGGTGCAGGGGTTCCAGGGGCTGCGCCGGAGTCTCCGGCGTCAGGTGGTGCGCGGGCGTCACCGGCTGCGCGGGGACCTCGGGCTCCAACCGCGAGAAGTGCTGCGGCTGTCCCGGAGAGACGGAGCGCTCCGGAACCATCGCGTCTCCCCGCGAGAAGTGCCGCGGCTGCTCGGACGTCACGGGCTGCTCCGGCGTCAAGTGATGCGCGGGCGTCACCGGCTGCGCGGGCACCTCGGGCTCCAACCGCGAGAAGTGCCGCGGCTGCTCCGGGACCGTCACGTCTCCCCGTTCGAAATGGCGCGGCTGGTCCGGCACGGCGTTGGTCTCCACCGGCAACTGGCCCCGTTCCATGGGCTGAAGAGGCTCAGTGGGCTGGAGAGGCTCTGTGGGCTGAAGAGGCTGCATGGGCTGGAGGGGCTGCATGGGCTGGAGAGGCTCCGCGGGCGTCACCTGCGATGCCGGGACCGCCGGGATCGCGGGGGTCGCCGGGATGCTCCGCGACAGCAGGCGCGGCTCGGTCCGGGACGCCGGCACCTCGGACTCCCCGTCCGCCAGACGTTTTCGCTGCACGCTCTCCACGGGCTGCAACGGCTGCGCGGGTACCTCCTCCCCACGGCGCAACTCCGTGGGCCTGACGGAACGTTCGAACATCCGCGGCTGCCCGGGCTCGGCCGGGGTCGTGGACGTCACCCCTTCCCTCAGCATGGGCTGGAGGGGCTCGGCAGGCGTCTCGTCCGAGAGCCGTTCCGCCGGAATCGCCGGGGTCGCCGGGACGCCCCGCTCCAGCAGGCGCGGCTCGACCTCCGTGGCCGGCGTCTCCGCCACCCGCTTCGTCAGGCGCCCCCGCTCCCTGCTCTCGACGGGCTGCAACGGCTCGGCCGGCACCTCTTCCCCGCGCCGCAACCGCCGCTTCATCGTGCCGCGTTCGAGCAGGCGCGGTTGCTCGGCGTCCTCGGCCCTCGTCCGCTCGACCGCCATCCGCTTCGCCGGTTGCAGGGCCTCGGTGCCCTCCCCGTCCGAATCGCCGCCGGAACCGCCGGAGCCGCTGCCCGAGATGTCCACGTCGGGGTCCACGGCCTTGAGCTTCTGCAGCGCGAGCAGGTTCTCCTGCTCAAGCCGGTCGTACTGCTTGGCCATCGTGTAGATGCCCTCGACCGTGCTGTCGAGCACTTCGCCGCTGCTGCTGATGCCTTCGATCAGCTGCCCCTTGGGTTTCGTGTACTGGCTGAGGAACTGCTCGCCGTTCTTGTCGTTGCCCCAGCATTCGCCCAGAGCGTCCAGCTTGCCCTGGAGCTGCGTGCCGATGCTCCTGATCCGGCTCGCCAGGTTCTCCACGTCGGGAATCACATGGGACAGGCCCTCGGTGTCGACCGAGAACGAGTTGTTGTCACCCATCGAAGCCTCCTCGGCTCGCCTGCGTCACCCGTACCGTGTGCGCCGCCCGCACCACTCGTGTCATCCGGCCCTCCCGGGTCCCGCGCCGTCCGGGCGGCCGCCCGCGGGGCCGGCTCCGTTGACGCCGTGGTCGACGTATTCCCTCACGGAGTCGGGCATCGTCGGGTCCTCCGCCAGCATCAGCGTCGGATCGACCTCGCCCCGCAGCAGCCCGCCCATCGTGACACCGGGCGGCAGCTGCCCCGCCATCAGGTCGCCGACCTTCTCCAGCGCGTCCGCCCTGGCCTGCTGGATCGTCGTGAGGAGGGTGTCCGCCAGCTCCTTGGGCGGCAGCCTGCGGTAGGTGCCGGTCGGGAACTCGATCGCGGTGACGTCGCCCTGCGAGCCCACCGTCACCTTGACCACCTGGCGGGGCGCGGTCGCGGTGCCGGTGATCTCGTTGATGCGGCGACGCGTCTCGACGGCCTCCTCGCGCTGAGTGCGGTACTGCTGGAGAAGATCCTCGATCTGCTCGTCGTACGGCGATGTCATCCGATGACTCCCATGTCCGGGGGCGGCGCGCCCCAGGTGCCCTCGTCCTGGACGAGGAGGTCGGCGATGCCGCTCTCGGGCTCCTCCTCGTCGTCCTTCTCGCTGTCCTTGCCCTTGCCCCTGGCCCTGCCCTTGGCCTTGTCGCCGTCGGCCCTGCCCCTGCCGGGCGCGGCGGGCTCCTGCGGTTCTTCCTCGGTCTCCGTCTCCGGGATGTCGACCGCGCCGGACGAGCGGTACACCTGCGCGCTGATCGTCGACGAACCGGTCGTCCTGGCGCCGCCGTTGGCGGAGCCGGAGGCGCCCTGCCCGCTCCCCTGGGCGGCGCGGCTCGGCTTCCACGTGGCCAGCGCGGGCTCGTCCTCGTCCACCACGGCGGCAGCCGGGGCCGGGGCCGGCGACTCGCCCCAGGTGCCCTCGTCCGCCGTCGCGTAGCCGGCGGGGCGCGCGGCGGACTCGTCGTCGCCCGGGACGGCCCAGAGCAGCGGGGTGAAGTCCTCGCCACCCGCGTCCCACGCTGCGGTGTCCTCCTCCAGCACCTCGTCGTCGGAGGGGCGCAGGACGGCGACCCGGTCGCCGGGTCCTTCCCCGTAGGGGTCACCGCCGGGACCGTTCCCGTCGGGGTCGTCGGGGTCGTCGGCGAGTTCGGCGTCGAAGTCGTCGGGCGCCTCGGGGCCGTCGGGCGTGGGCGGGTCGTCGTCGCCCCCGTCCGTGGCCGTTCGGCCCTTCCCGTCGCCGTCGGCCCTGTCCTTGTCCTTGTCCTCGTCGCGGCCGGGAAGACCGACGGGCATCCCGACGAGGACCAGGCCGTCGGGCCGGTGGCTCTCGTGGTGCGCCTGCCCCTCAGGGCCCTCGCCGGTGTCTCCGCCGGAGCCCGCGCCCGGCTGCGCGCCGCGCCCCGGGGCCGCGGAACCGCTGCCCGCCGTACGGGCCGCCCCTCCGCCGACGGAGCCGGAGCCCGAGCCCGAGGCCGGGCCCGAAGCCGAGCCGCCCGAGGCCGGGCCGCCCGAGGCCGGGCCGGAGGCCGAGGCCGGGCCGGAGGCCGAGGCCGGGCCGGAGGCCGAGGCCGGGCCGGAGGCCGAGGTCGCGCCCGATCCGGGCTGCACGCCCGCGCCTGCACCCGTGCCCGTACTCACGCCCCCGCCCGTACCCGCGCCCGCGCCCGGAACCGTGCCGGCGGCGGTCATCGCCGCGGCCGTGCCGGAGAGCGCCGCGGCGGACGGCCCGGCGTCGGCGCCGGCGGGCGTGGCGGGCCCGACGGGCGCGTCCGGGAGCCCGAGCTCCGACGTCCACTCGGACTCGTCGCCGCCGTACGGGGCCACCGGTTCGTGGGGCGCGGCGGCGTGCGCCACGCCTCCCGCCGCGCCCGGCACCTGGCCGGCGACCGGCGTACGCGGCGCGACGGGCGCGCCCGCGGAACCCGGCGCACTCACGGCGCCCGGCGTACTCACGGCACCCGGCGTACGCCCAACGCCCGCCGCACCCGTACCGAGCCGCGTACCGGCCGTCGCGCCACGCGCACCGGCGGCACCCGCAGCCGTGGAGCCGTCGGCCCCGACTCCCGAGCCGGACCCGGCGCCCGCTGCCGCCGCGACCGCCGCGACGCCCGCCGCGGCCGTCACGCCCGCGACCGCCGCCGCACCCGTACCGATGCCCTGATCGGCGCCCGCGGCCGGGCCCGTTCCCGTGGCGGTACCGGCGTCGCCGGCCGTACCGCTGCCGGTACCCGCATCCGGGCCCGCGCTCGCGCTCGCGGTCAGTCCCTCGCCGCCCGCCGACGCGCCGGCGGTGGCGAGTTCCCCCTCGCCCTGCGTGTCGCTCCACGGGCCGGCGTCCGGCTCCAGCAGCGCCGAGGCCTCGGACCGCTCGCCGGAGTCGCCGCCGGGGCCGCCCGGTGCACCTGCGCCCATGCCCATGCCCGGCATGAACGGGGCGCCCTCGCCGCCCGCGCCGGCCGTGACGCCCCCCTCGGCCTCCGGCCCGAACGCGGCGTCCGCGCCGGGCGCCGTACCGTCCTGCGAACCGACCTCGTCGTCGCCCTCAGCGTCACCGGTCCACGGCTCCGCGCTCGGGTCGAGCAGCGCCGACGCGTCCGAACGCTCACCAGAACCATTGGGCTGACCGGCACCTCCACCCATGCCACCCATGCCCGGCATCATCGGCATGCCGCCACCCGCTCCGACGGCCTCGCCGTCCGTACCGAGGCCGCCGCCGAAGCCCTGCACCCCGTCGGCGCCCGGCAGATCCAGACCCTCGCCACCCGAGCCGGTGCCGAAGTCCGAACCCACACCGCCGTCCACGTCCGCGTCACCCGTCCACGGCTCCGCGCTCGGATCGAGCAACGCCGACGCGTCCGAACGCTCACCCGAACCATTCGGCTGACCCGCACCACCGCCCATGCCGCCCATACCCGGCGACATCGGCATACCGCCGCCCCCGGCCAACTGGCCGTCGCCGCCCGTACCGAGGCCGTCACCGAAGCCCTGCACACCACCCGCGCCCGGCAGATCCAGACCCTCACCACCCGCACCGGTGCCGAAGTCCGAACCCACACCGCCGTCCACGTCCGCGTCACCCGTCCACGGCTCCGCGCTCGGGTCGAGCAACGC
>NZ_JAIUKE010000082.1 GCF_020176795.1 Streptomyces sp. 8L | reverse complement strand
GCCGACGCATCGGACCGCTCACCCGAACCATTCGGCTGACCCGCACCACCACCCATGCCGCCCATACCGGGAGACATCGGCATACCGCTGCCCGCCCCGGCGGTCGATCCCGCGCCGCCGACGCCGGTGTCACCGCTGTAGGGGGCGAAGGAGGCGGGGCCGTTGGACTGGAGCGAGTCGCCGAGGCCGTCGGCCCCCGACAGCGAGGAGGGCAGGCCGGACTCGGTCGACGTGCCGCCGGGGAAGCCGGCCGGCGACTTCAGGTTGTCGCCGATGCCCGCCCCGCCGCCGAGACCCGCGCCGCCGCCGACACCCTCCTCGCCGGGGAACTCCTCCGGCGTGGTGCTCTTGAGGGACTTCGGACTCGTCGCGAAGTTGGTCTTGGGGAGGCCTCCCGTACCGCCCGTGCCCGAACCGCCCCCGAACGCGGCCGGGTTGAAAGCGCCGAGGCCGCCGCCCGCGCCGAGGCCGTCACCTGCGCCGAGACCTCCGCCCGCGCCGACTCCGGTCGAGTCGGGGAAGGGCGAGGGGGAGCCGGAGCTGTTGGGGTTGAGGAGGTTGTCCAGGGCGTTGGGGTCGAGGGTGTCCGAGCCGGGGCCGTTGAGATCGCTGCCTCCCGGCGCGGAGAGCAGTTTGTTCGAGAACGGCATCCCACCGCCGCCCGTACCCAGGCCGCCGCTGTACGGCGTCGGGGCGGAGCTCAGGGGGCCGTTCGTGCTCAACGCGTTGGGGTTGAGGCCGCCCGCGCTGTTCGGGTCGAAGTTGGTGGGGCCGCCCGTGCCCGTACCGCCGGGGAACGGCATGGCGCTCAGGTCCGGCGCCTGGTAGTCCGGCGGCGGGGGCGCGTCGGACCCCGACGTGGGCGGCGGAATGGTGATGTCCGGGCCGTCGGTGTCGGGTCCCCCGTCGGTGGGGGGCGGGGTCCCGGTCGGCGAGGTCACACCGGACGGCGACTTCACGGAGTCGATGGTGACCTGGTACTCGCCCGCCAGGCTCTTGAGCACGGCCCGCATGTCGTTCGACATCATCTTGACGAGCTCGGGCTTCTTGCTGACCGGGATGAGGCCGTTGTCCATGGGCGTCACACCCATCAGCACGGCCTGGTGCGCGTACCAGTTGTCGATGTCGACGATCTTGTTCTGCGCGTTCGTCAGGTTGACGGCGTTGTCGGCGAGCTGCTGCGGCACGGAGTTGCCGCCTGCCGAACCGCCGCCCAGCACATCGGCGTTGGACTGCACCTGCTTGGAGAAGGTGGTCATCATGTCGTGGAAGGCGTCGGCGGCGTCGCCCTTCCACGGCCCGTCGTCGCCGGCGAGCGCGTCCGCCTGGTCCTTCAGCGCCTTGGCCACGCCGGCGATCGTCATCTGCACCTGGTAGAAGGCGTCGGCCGCGTCCTGGAGGGACTGCGGGTCGGACACGGATTTCGCGTGGGAGAGGTTGGACGCGCTGTCGGTGCCGGCGGACATGCCGTTGATGGCCGCCATGATCTGCTTCCAGTCCCAGTTGTCGTAGTCCGAGACGGAACCCGCGCCGGAGCCGGGATCGCCGAAGACACCGTCGTCACTGTCGTGGAACCCGTTGCCGTCGTAGTCCGTGTCACCCATCCCGCTCACACTCTCCTGTCGACACCCGCGCCGTGCGGCACCGCCGCCAGGGACCCGCCTCCCGCCACGAGCCGCGCCGCCCTCC